>CAMLIZ010000031.1 GCA_946480245.1 uncultured Pseudomonadota bacterium | reverse complement strand
GCCTTGACCAGCTGCGACGGCGGCAGCAGCTCGGTGAGGATGCCGTACTTGGCCGGCGAATACGCTGCAGCGCCCAGGCCGACGATCGCATAGGCCATCAGCGGATGTACGCCGGCCAGCATCATCAGGCAGCCCACCACCTTGATGGCGTTGGACACGAACATCACCTGGCCCTTGGGGATCGCGTCGGCAAAGGCGCCGACGAAGGGCGCCAGCACCACGTAGAACAGCGCGAACATCGGCACCAGCGCGGCGCGCTGCCATTCGGCAGCCCCGGTCGTCTTCAGCAGTTCCACCGCGGCGACGAACAAGGCGTTGTCTGCCAGCGAGCTGAAAAACTGCGCCGACATGATCGTGTAGAAGCCTTTTTTCATGCGCTCCGGAAGGCGTGCGGACGGTCCCAACGACAAGCAGTACCCAGACCGCCGCAAAGACGGGGCCGGCGGGTTTATAGCATGCGGCCCTCGGGCTTCCGGATGGTGAAAACTGCGGGCAGGCCGCTGCGAGAATCGAACGAACTCCTGCCCGCCACCTCATGCCGCGCCCGATCGAAGCCCTGATCCACGCCGAAGCCCTGGCCCACAACCTGCGCCGTGCGCGCGCCGCCGCGCCCGACGCCAAGGTATGGGCGGTGGTCAAGGCCAATGCCTATGGGCATGGCATCGAGCGGGTGTACGAGGCCTTGCGCGGCGCCGACGGTTTTGCCCTGCTCGACCTGGCCGAGGCCGAGCGTGTGCGCGCTTTGGGCTGGCGTGGCCCGGTGCTGCTGCTGGAAGGCGTGTTCGAGGCGCGCGACCTCGAGCTGTGCTCCCGGCTCGACCTGTGGCATGTGGTGCACTGCGAGGCGCAGATCGACTGGCTGGCGGCGCACAAGACACACCGGCCGCATCGGGTGTTCCTCAAGATGAACAGCGGCATGAACCGGCTCGGCTTCACGCCGGCGGCGTTCCGCGGCGCCTGGGCGCGGCTGAATGCACTGCCGCAGGTGGACGAGATCTCGCTGATGACGCACTTCGCCGATGCCGATTCGGCAGCCGGCGTGGCCAGCCAGGTGCGCGCCTTTGCCGACGTCACGCGCGACCTGCCCGGCGAACGTTCGCTGGCCAACAGCGCGGCCACCTTGCGGCATTGCGCCGACGCCGGCGTGCGCGCCGACTGGGTGCGTGCCGGGATCATGACCTACGGCTCGTCCCCCGATTTTCCTGAGCACGACATCTCGCACTGGGGCTTGCAGCCGGGCATGACGCTGTGCTCGCGGCTGATCGCCACGCAGCAACTGCAGCCTGGCGACAGCGTGGGATACGGCAGCGCGTTCCGCGCCGAGGCGCCGATGCGCATCGGCATCGTCGCCTGCGGCTACGCCGACGGCTACCCGCGCCATTGCGGCACAGGCACGCCGGTGCTGGTGGACGGTGTGCGCACGCGCACGCTGGGCCGCGTGTCGATGGACATGCTGGCGGTCGATCTGGCGCCTGTGCCGCACGCCGACATCGGCAGCGAGGTCACGCTGTGGGGCCACGGGCCGGGCGGCAGCGTGCTGGCGATCGACGAGGTGGCCCGCGCCGCGGGCACCATCGGCTACGAGCTGATGTGCGCGCTGGCCATGCGCGTGCCGGTGATCGTGGCCTGATTCGACACCGGCGCTTCGGCCAGCCGCGTCACGATCTGCCCCAGCCGCTTCAGAGCGGCGTCCATGCGCGCAGACCACGGCTCGCCGTACTGCAGGCGAATGAAGTGGTCGAAGCGTCGACTGATGCTGAACGCCGCCCCCGGCGCCACGCCGATGTGCTCCAGGCGCGCCAGTGCGAACACCGCGCGCGAATCCACGTGCCGCGGCAGCTCGATCCACAGCAGCAGGCCGCCCTCCGGCAGGCTGAGCCGGCAGCCCATCGGGAAGTAGCGCGCCACCGCGTCGGCCATCTGGTGTGCCTGCTGCTTGAGCGCGGCGCGCAGCTTGCGCAGGTGGTGGTCGTAGCCGCCGTCGCGCATGAACTGCGCCAGCACCTCCTGCTGCAGCATCGGGCAGGCCACCGAGGTGCGCATCTTCAGCGCCTGTGTCTTCAGCAGATGCCGGCCGGGCGCCACCCAGCCGATGCGGTAGCCTGGCGCCACGGTCTTGGTGAAGGCCGAGCACAGGATCACGTCGTTGTGCTCGTCGAAGCCCTTCAGCACCGGAGGACGCTGGTCGCCGAAGTACAGCTCGCCGTAGATGTCGCTCTCGATCAGCGTGATGCCGCGCTCGGCGGTCAGCTGCACCAGGCGCCGCTTGTGCTCCACCGGCATCATGCTGCCGCCGGGGTTGGGGAAGTGCGGCAGCAGCACGCACGCCTTCACCGCGCCCGGCTGCTGGGTGGCGAAGTCCAGCGCCTCCAGCGACAGGCCCAGCCGCGGGTGGCTGGGGATCTCGAGCGCGCGCATGCCCAGGCTCTCGATCGTCTGCAGCAAGTTGAAGTAGGTGGGCGACTCCACCACGATGGTGTCGCCCGGGCCGGCCACCGACTTCAGCGCCAGGTACAGCGCCTCCATGCCGCCGTTGGTGATCACGATCTCCTCCGGTCGCAGTTGCACGCCCGAAGTGACGGCGCGGCGCGCGATCTGCTGGCGCAGCGCCAGGCTGCTGCCCATGTGATACGTGGTCGCGTACTCCGGATGGCGCCGGTTGATGCTGGCCAGGATCGCCTGCAGCTTGGCCTCGGGCAGCAGGGAGCGCGCCGGCGCGGCCTGGAACGCGGGCAGCGCCTGGGGATCCTCCATCGTCAGCAGGAACTCGTGCAGGACCTGGTCCATGCTGACGAAGCTGGCGGCGTCCACGCGCAGGTCCACCTGCGGCTCCGGCAGCGCCGGCACGCGTGGCATCACGAAGTAGCCGGATTTGGGCCGCGCCTGCACCACGCCGCGGTCCTCCAGGTGGCGCAGCGCCTGGATCGCGGTGCTGATACTCACCGCATGCTGCTGGCTCAGCTGGCGCACCGACGCCAGGCGGGTGCCGGGGGCGATGGCGCCGCCGGCGATGGCGCGCTCGATCTGCGCGGCGATGCGCTGGTACAGCGGTTGGGAGGAGGGCGCCTCGTCCATGCGGCCATCGTAAAGAGTTCGCTCCCTGCTGTACCAGCACAGATGTGCGCATCTGTTCCCGGTACAGACGCCGGCGCGCAGCGCCTGTGCCGGCGTGCTTTGGTCAGCACTGCGCCTGTCGCGAACGCAAGCCGCTGGCCAGACTGGCTGGCCCACTGCAGGAGCCCGCGATGCCATCCTTCGACCCCTCCATCACCTTGCATTTGCGCGACGGCGAGATGCTGCGCTGCGACGAGCGGCGCGACCACTGGTTGAGCGTGGTGCGCGGCCGCGTGTGGGTGACGTGCAGCGGGGACCTCGACGACCACTTCCTCGACAGCGGCCAGGCCATGCGCCTGCCGGCGGGCTGCAAGGCCCTGGTCAGTGCCGAAGGCGCCGCCGATGTGGCGGTTGCCGCAGCGCCGGCGGCACGCCCGCGCGCCACAATCGGCCTTCCGCTGCCGCACCTGCGCCCAAGACCATGACCCTTCCCGCCCACCAGCTCACGATGACCGTGCTGATGACACCCGACACCGCCAACTTCGCTGGCAACGTGCACGGCGGCACGATCCTGAAGCTGCTCGACCAGGTGGCCTATGCCTGCGCCAGCCGCTATGCCGGCCGCTACGTGGTCACGTTGTCGGTGGACCAGGTGATGTTCCGCCAGCCGATCTATGTGGGCGAGCTGGTCACCTTTCTGGCCAGCGTCAACCACACCGGCACCTCGTCGATGGAAGTGGGCGTGAAGGTGATTGCCGAGAACATTCGCACCCAGCAGGAGCGGCACGTCAACAGCTGCTTCTTCACGATGGTGGCGGTGGACGACGAGCGCAAGCCCGTGCAGGTGCCGCCGCTGCGGCCGTTCACCCCGGACGAGAAGCGGCGTTGTGAGGCGGCCCGCCTGCGCAAGCAGCTGCGCCAGGAGCTGGAGCAGCGCTACAACGAGATCCGCCAGGACGGCGCCTGACCCGCCATGCCCAAGGTCGACCCGAACGAGGTCGAGTGGACCGCGGTGCGTTCGCAAGGCGCCGGCGGACAGAACGTCAACAAGGTATCGAGCGCCGTGCAGCTGCGCTTTGACATTGCCGCGTCGTCCTTGCCCGAAGGCGTGAAGCAGCGCCTGCTGGCCCTCGGCGATTCGCGCATCAGCGGCGACGGCGTGCTGGTGATCAAGGCGCAGACGCAACGCAGCCAGCCGCTGAATCGCGCCGAGGCCTTCGAGCGCCTGCAGGCCCTGGTGGACAGCGTGGCCACGCCGCCGAAGCCGCGCCGGCCGACCAAGCCCACGCTGGCGTCCAAGCGACGCCGGCTCGAGGGCAAGACGCAGCGCGGCCAGGTGAAGGCGCTGCGCGGCAAGATCGTCAAGGATGTGTGAATGTGCTCATTTCGGCAGGCACCGGCCCGCAGCCGCTGCGCGTAGCCTGCTGCCGTTTCAGACACACTGGGCGGGCGACGAAAGCCGGTGCAACGGGCGCGACGCGGCGGTGCGCCCGCGCGGCTGGCGGACGTGCCGGCGCAAGACGGCGTTCCAGCGGATGTCGTGCACCACGTTGTTGAGCCACAGGAGCCGCGCCTGTGCGTATGGCGCGGCGTCGTCCAGGTCGGCGAACTCTGCGTTGGACAACAGCGTCATCGGATCTGCCATGGAAAAGCAGTCGTCCTGAAACTCGACGAACTCCCAGGCCACGCCGACGAAGCCGGCCTCGAGCTTCACGCCCCATAGCAGCTGGCCGGCCAGGGAGCCATCGTCCGGCTTTGGCAGTACGTGCATGGTGAGCGGGCGCATGCGGCGCGCTGCACTGAGCAGTTCGGTGGTCGTCGTGTGAACCGGCTCCCAGCTCATGACGCTCCAAACAGGGATATCCATGACATCTCTCCAACTTATGATCACGAGGAGGACCAGTCTGGGGGGCATGACGGTGGCCGCGCAACTGGCTACCCAGGTAGGTGCGACAGCATGCTGATGCAACAATTTCTCGAAGTGAGCCAGGCCAGTGACCGCCAGTCGCTGGAGCACAGCCTCGTGCGCGTCGCCAACGAGTTGGAGTTCCCGCTGGTCTCGGCAATGCTTGTTGTCGAGGGAGCCAATGCCACGCAGCGCCCCGCTGTCTATTCGATGGGCAACTTCCCCGATGACTTCAAGGAACTAGCCACGAAGCCCGAACTCGCGGCCCGGGATCCCTTGAACCGGAAGCTGGCTTCCCAGGCGTTGGTTCCGCTCACGTACGACCAGCGGCTGTATGTGGACGCAGGTGCTGGCGATCTATGGGAGGAGCAGGCCCCGTTTGGCTATCGGTGCGGCGTGGCCATTTCCCTGGTGCTGCCCAACAACCGGAAATTCGCGCTTGGCATGGACCGGGAGCAAGCGCTGCCGAGGTCGCCCACCGCCACGGCGCGGCTCGTCGCGCATCTGCAGCTGCTCGCCGTTCATGCGCAGGCTGCCGCGGATCGTATCCTCCCCGTCACGGAGACAAAGGATCCCGAGGTCTCGCTGACCCCCCGGGAGCGGGAGATCTTGCGCTATGCGCTCGATGGCAAGAGCAATCACGTCATCGGGCAGCTGCTGCACATCACGGATCACACCGTCAAGTTCCATTTGGCCAAGGTGTTCACCAAGCTCGAAGTGTCGACGCGCCTGCAGGCCGCCCTCAAAGCGACCCATTTGAAGCTGCTCTGACAAGAAGACTAGCCGGGTAGCTAGCTATCCGGCGGCAGGCGGATTCCTGACACTGGAGTCATTGCATTTCGCAACGACTGTTCAGGAGACCACCATGGCTGCAAATTGCATCGACGTCCGTGAGATCCCGCGGGTCGGCGGCTTCTGAACTGCTGAGCCGCTCACACCTGAGCTCTTGATCCCATTCGCCGCGCGGCCGCCGATGCCGCCGGCAACCCTGTCCTCTCGGTGGTGTTCGTAGCGCCGCCGGGGTACGGATGGTTCGGCCCAGCCCGCTCGGCCGGCCCCTCTCTTTGAGCGCCCTTCGTGGGCGCTCCTTCTTTTTCCGCAGCGACAATCCGCTGATGGCGAAGGAAAAGACCGTCTACGTCTGCACCCAATGTGGCGGCACCAGCCCCAAATGGCTCGGCAAGTGCCCTGACTGCGGCGCCTGGAACACACTGGAAGAAGGCGTGGCTGACAGCCCCGGCGCGCAGCGTCATCGCTTCCAGGGCTTGGCCAAGTCGCAGCCGGCGGTCACGCTGTCCGAGATCGAGGCCAGCGACGTCGACCGCACACCCACCGGCATCGAAGAGCTGGACCGCGTGCTGGGCGGCGGCATCGTCGCCGGCGGCGTGGTGCTGATCGGTGGCGACCCCGGCATCGGCAAGTCCACGCTACTGCTGCAGGCGGTGGACGCGCTGAGCGCGCAGCTGCCGGTGCTGTACGTGACCGGCGAGGAAAGCACCGCGCAGGTGGCCTTGCGCGCGCGTCGCCTCGGCTTGAACGGCACCAAGGTGCGGGTGCTGGCCGAGATCCAGCTCGAGAAGATCCTGTCGGCGGTGGCCAACGAAGAGCCGGCGTTCTGCGTGATCGATTCGATCCAGACGCTGTACTCCGACCAGCTCACGTCCGCGCCGGGCTCGGTGGCGCAGGTGCGCGAGTGTGCCGCGCAGCTCACGCGCAGCGCCAAGGCCAGCGGCACGGCGATCGTGCTGGTCGGCCATGTCACCAAGGAGGGCGCGCTGGCCGGCCCGCGCGTGCTGGAGCACATCGTCGACACGGTTCTGTACTTCGAGGGCGACACGCATTCAAGCTTCCGCCTCGTGCGTGCCATCAAGAACCGCTTCGGCGCCGTCAACGAAATCGGTGTGTTCGCGATGACCGAGCGCGGGCTCAAGGGCGTGACGAACCCGAGCGCGATCTTCTTGTCCACGCATGGCGGCCCGGTGCCCGGCTCCTGCGTGCTGGTCACCCTGGAGGGCACGCGGCCGATGCTGGTGGAGATCCAGGCGCTGGTGGATTCCGGCGGGCCAAGCCCGCGGCGCCTCAGCGTGGGACTGGAGCGCGACCGGCTGGCCATGCTGCTGGCGGTGCTGCACCGCCATGCCGGCGTGGCCTGCCTGGACCAGGACGTGTTCGTCAATGCGGTGGGAGGCGTGCGCATCAGCGAGCCGGCGGCCGACCTGGCGGTGCTGCTGGCCATCCAGAGCTCGCTGCGCGGCCGCGCATTGCCGCGCGGCTTCATCGCGTTCGGCGAAGTCGGCCTGGCCGGCGAGGTGCGCCCCGCGCCGCGCGGGCAGGAGCGCCTGAAGGAAGCGGCCAAGCTCGGCTTCAGCGTGGCGCTGGTGCCCAAGGCGAACATGCCGAAGAAGCCGATCGAAGGGCTCACGGTGCATCCGGTGGAGCGCATCGAGCAGGCGATCGAGATCACGCGCGAGCTGAGCTGATGCGCATCGCCGCCATCCACGGCACCCGCTCGCGTCGGATCGCCCCCTTTAGAATCGTTGTCCCCCTACGAATCTCCGGAGGCCACGATGTCGATGGCTGATCGCGACGGCAAGATCTGGATGGATGGCGCGCTGGTGGACTGGCGCGACGCCAAGATCCACGTGCTGACCCACACGCTGCACTACGGTTGCGGCGCCTTCGAAGGCGTGCGCGCCTACAACACGTCCGGCGGCACGGCGATCTTCCGGCTGCGCGAGCACACCGAGCGCCTGTTCAACAGCGCCAAGATCCTGCGCATGAAGATCCCCTTCACGCCGCAGCAGGTGGCGGACGCGCAGTGCGAGGTGGTGCGCGCCAACAAGCTCGAGAGCTGCTACATCCGCCCGCTGGTGTGGATCGGCGACGAGAAGCTGGGCGTCAGCCCCAAGGGCAACACGATCCACCTGATGGTCGCTGCCTGGGCCTGGGGCGCCTACCTCGGCGAGGAGGGCATGAAGCGCGGCATCCGCGTCAAGACCTCCAGCTACACGCGTCATCACGTGAACATCACGATGACGCAAGCCAAGACGGTGAGCAACTACACCAACTCCATCCTGGCCAACATGGAGGCCACGGAGGACGGCTACGACGAAGCGCTGCTGCTCGACGCCTCGGGCTTTGTGAGCGAAGGTGCGGGCGAGAACCTGTTCGTGATCAAGGGCGGCGTGGTCTACACGCCCGATCTTTCGGCCGGCGCGCTGAACGGCATCACACGCAACACGATCTTCGCGATCTGCCAGGACCTGGGCCTGAAGCTGGTGGAAAAGCGCATCACGCGCGACGAGGTCTACATCAGCGACGAGGCCTTCTTCACCGGCACCGCCGCCGAAGTCACGCCGATCCGCGAACTCGATCGGGTGCAGATCGGCGAAGGCGCGCGCGGGCCGATCACCGAGAAGATCCAGAGTGCGTTCTTCGACATCGTGAACGGACGCAACCCCAAGTACGCCGAATGGCTGACCAAGGTGTGAACGCAATGAGCGAGAAGACGGCCAAGGCCATCGTGGAAGTGCTGGCCAGCGACCTGCAGGGCCCGGGTGTGGTGTTCTGCCCGAACCCGAAGATGCCGCTGTGGAGCAACCACCCCAAGGTGTTCATCGACGTGGCCACCACTGGCGAAGGCTGGTGCCCGTACTGCAATACCGTCTACCGGCTCAAGGCGGGCGAGAAGGTGGCGTCGCACCACTGAAGCCCGCCGCTGGCTCACATGCCCTTGAACAACCCCGTGTAGCTGCGGCTCACCTCCAGCTTCTCGGGGTGCCCCTTCACGCTGACGATCTGCCGCCCGCGCAGATCACGCGTGACGCCCGAGATCGCCGTGGCGTTGACCAGCGTGGAGCGGTGGATCTGCCAGAACAGCTGCGGGTCCAGCTCGTCCACCAGCTCCTTGATCGGCTTGCGGATCAGCGCTTCGATCGCGGCCGTCTGCACGCGCGTGTATTTCTCGTCGGAAATGAAGAACAGCACCTCCTCGACCGGGATCATCTGGATGCTCTGCCCCACGGTGGCCTGGATCCAGCGCAGGTAGGTGGGTGCGCCGCCCGGGTTCATCTGCGCGGCCAGCTTGTGCAGCAGCTGCTGCAGCGGTTGGGTAGGCGCCGCGTCGTCGGCGCCGGCCTGGCGCGCGGCAAGGCGCTTCCTGATGCGCTCCACTGTCACCTGCAGGCGCTCGCGCTCCGCGGGCTTCAGTACGTAGTCCGCCACGCCCTGCTCGAAGGCCTCGATCGCGTACTGGTCGTAGGCGGTGATGAAGACGATCTCGCAGCCCTCCCAGTGCTCGTCGGTGGGCAGCTGCGCGATCTGACGCGCCGCGTCCACACCCGTGAGTCCGGGCATGCGGATGTCGAGGAACACGATGTCGGGATGGTGCTCGGCCACCAGCGCCACGGCTTCGGCGCCGTTCTTGGCCTCGGCGACGATCTGCAGCTCGGGCCACACTTCGCCCAGCCGGGCGCGCAGCTGGTCGCGCATCAGGCGCTCGTCGTCCGCGATGACGCAGCGCACGGGTGCGGAGGTGTCGGTCGTCATGCGGCGATCGTAGTGGATGGTTTGGCCGGCGTGCGTCGGCACAACCACCAGATGACCAGGCCGATCAGCAGCAGCGGCGAGAACAGCAGCGCCAGCAGCCCGGTCACGCAGGCCAGCGCAAGCGCCAGAAGCACACCGGCCACGAGGGCCGGAATGCCGAGGCCGAGCAGCAGCGCGAGTGGCACCACGACCAGCACGAGCAGCAGCGCCAACAGCACGCCACCGACGGCGCTCAGCGCACCGGCCGGGTTGAGTGCGCCCAGTGACACCCGGTCGCCGTCGATCACCATCGTCACGCCGTCATGCGACGGGCCGACGAACCACCACAGTGCGACCAATACCGCGACCAGCATGGCGATCGACAGCGCGCAGACCGCGATGAAACGCAACAGCATCCTCATGATCAGGCTCCTTCCTGGTCGTGGTGGGTGTAGGGCACCGTGATCGTCACCACGGTGCCGCTCGGCCGGTTCTCGGAGACGGTCACCGAGGCCTTGCTGCCGTAGAGCAGCTGCAGGCGCTCCCGGATGTTGGCCAGGCCCACCCCGGTGCCCGACGTGGCCGCCTTGCCGAAGCCCAGGCCGGTGTCGGCCACGGTGACGGCCAGCTTGCCATGGCGCACCTCGGCGCGCACCGTCAGCTTGCCGCCTTCGGCCTTGGGCTCCAGGCCGTGCTTGATCGCGTTCTCCACCAGGCCCTGCACCATCATCGGCGGGAACTCCGCCGATAGCAGGCCTTCGGGCACGTCGATCTCCACCTGCAGGCGCTCTTCCATGCGCACCTTCAGGATCTCGAGGTAGGGCTTCACCAGGGCCAGTTCGCGCTCCAGCGGGCGCGGGCCGGCGTTGGCGGTGTCGCGCATGGTGGGCATGCTGGCACGCAGCAGCGCGATCAGGTTGCGCTGCATCTGGCTGGCGCGCGCCGGGTCGGTCTCGATCAGGTGGTCGATCGAGGCCAGCGTGTTGAACAGGAAGTGCGGCTCCACCTGCGCCTGCATCGCCGCCATGCGCGCTTCCACCACCTGACGCTTCAGCGACTCGGACTCGGCACGCTCGGTGGCCACGGCCGCCTGCGCCTCGGCCTTCTTGCGCCCGGTGCCCATGACCTTGGCGATGATGGAGGCCACGATCACCAGCAGCATGGCCGAGACCATGTGGTCGCCGAGGCGGAAGCCGCGCGAGGTGACCACCTCGGTGCGCGCCTCCTCGGCGGCTGCCTTGGCGTCTTCTGCCGCGCTCTTCCATTCCTCGGCGGCGCTGCGCAGCTGCTCCTTCGCGTCCTCGATGGCCTGCTTCACGTCCTCACGGTCGGCCTCGGGGGGCAGCTTGATGTTGATGTCCGGCACCGGTGCGTCGGGCGGCAACGGAATCACCGTCACGTCCGGTGCGCTGGCGCCCGACGCTGGTGCGGGCGGGCCGGGCAGGTGGGGGCGCACGCGGATGCCGTCCTTGTCGATCTGCAGCTCCACCTCCTTCGGCTTGCTGCTGTGGCGACTGCGCGGCAGCCTGGGCGGCGTGGGCACGTTGATGACCGTGCGCGACTCGCCCCAGCGCGTGCTGAACGGCGGGATGCTCGAGAGGATGCCGGTGAGTGCCACGGCCGCCACGGCCAGCAGCGCCACCCGCTTCCAGCTCTGTGTGGCCAGCCAGTCGGCATAGCGGCGCAGCAGGCGCCCCGCCTCGCGCCATGCAGCGCGCAGGCGCTGCGCCCAGTCGGCGTAGGCGTCCGGTTGCGGGGAGGACTGCGGCTTTTCCATGGGGCCCACTGTACGGGGCGCGCCGGAGCCCCGAAAGCGCACTGCGACAAGGCGTGCGCCGCGGCCGACAGGCTGCACCGAAAGCGGATGAGCCGGACGCCCGCCTCAGTCGCGCACGCCCTCGACGGCGATCTTCAGTCGCACTTCGTCGGCCACGAAAGGCAGGCCGAAGCTGGCGCCGAAGGCGCTGCGCTGCAGCATGGCCTGGAAGTCGCCGCCGCACACCTCGCGTTTCAGTCGCGGATGGGTGTGGCAGCCGAAGTGCTCCGCCTGCAGGCTGAGCGGCTGGCTCACGCCGCGCCAGGTGAATTCACCACGCACTTCGGCCAGCGCCGGGCCGCTGAAGCGGAACTGGCGCGCCACGAAGTAGGCGACGGCGCCGTCGCCGGTGCAGGCCAGCAGGTCGGCCTCGCACAGGCGCCGGTCCAGCAGCTTCACGCCGGTGCTCACGGTGGCGGTGGCGATCGTCAGCCCCACGTAGCTGCCGCTGCCTTCACGGTCGAGCTGTACCGCCCCGCTCACGGGGCCGAAGCTGCCGCGCAAGGTGGAGGTGCCGAAGTGCCGCACCTCGAAGGTCACCCACGTGTGCTCTGGATCGAGCCGGTAGGTGAGCGGCGCCGCATGCGCCGCGGCGGCCGCCGAGAGGCCGAGCGACAGCAGCAGCGCCGCGCGCATCGCGCTTGCCTATTGCTTCACGCCTTCCACCTGCACCAGCAGGTGCACGGCATCGGGGAAGCCGTATTGCAGGCCGTAGCTCACGCCCCACTGGCTGCGCTGGATCGTGGTTTCGAAGTCGCCGCCGCACACCTCGCGCTTGAACATCGGGTTGGTGTAGCAGTTGAAGTGCGTCGCCTTCAACGTGACCGGCTGGCTCTTGCCGAGCATGGTGAGCGTGCCGCTGACCTGGTTGACCTTGTCGCCGTCGAACGAGAACTTGTCGCCCGCGAAGGTCACCTGCGGGAACTTGGCCATGTCGAAGAAGTCCGGGCTCTGCAGGTGCTTGTCCATCGCGGCGACACCGGTGCTCACGTCGGCCACGTCGAAGCTGACGTTGACCTGGCCGGTCTTGGCCGCACGGTCCAGCTGCACCGTGCCTTCCTTGGCACGGAAGCGGCCCCGGTTGGTCGAGGTGCCGAAGTGGCTGATCTCGTAGGTGACGATGGTGTGCGTCGGGTCCACCTTGTAGGTGGCGGTTTCGGCATGGGCGACAGTGGTGGCTAGGCAGGCGGCGGCCAGCACGGCAAGGGCGGTGCGATGCATCGGAGCGATCCTTGTGGGTGAGGAGGGGAACTACAGCGGCGCCACGCCGGTCAGCGCGAGCTTGAAGCTCACCTGCACGTCGTTGGCGACCATCGAGGTGTCGGCCCATTCGCCTTCACCGATCTTGAAGTCCAGGCGTTTCAAGGTGAAGCCGCCGCTGGCCGTGGTGGTGCCACCGGCCTGGGTCAGCGTCACCGGCACGCTCACGTCGCGCGACTGGCCCTTGATCGTGAGCTTGCCGCTCACGTCGAAGCGGTTCGGCGCCACGCGCTTGACTGCGGTGGACTGGAACGTCGCCTTCGGGAAGTGCGAGGTGTCGAACCAGGGCTGCTTGACCAGCTCGGCCTCGCTCTCGGGCGCGCCCAGCGACGCGCTGGCCAGCTCGATCGTGAGCCCGATCTTCGCGGCTTCTGGCTTCTTGGGATCGAAGGCCACCTGGGCGTCGAAACGCTTGAACGTGCCTTCCACCGGCACGCCCATCTGGTGGCTGGTGAAGGCGATGCGGCTTTGCGCCGGCACCAGCTGTTGCGCGAAGGCCGGCAGCGTGAGCACCGCGGCGAGCGTGAAGGCGAGGAGGTGTTTCATGGTCGTACCTTGCGGGTTCAGCCGCGACCCGGGCGCATGCGCAGCAGCAGCCCGTCGCGGTCGATGAAGTGGTGCTTCAGCGCAGCCGCCACGTGGGCAGCCACCAGCGCCGCCAGAAGCCAGGCCAGCCGGCCGTGCCAGGGCTTGATGGCCGCCGCCAGCGCCTTGTCGACCGGCACGAAGTCGGGCAGCGGCAGCACACCGTACACCACGATCGGAAAGCCGGCTGCCGAGGAGTAGGCCCAGCCGACCAGCGGCACCGCGAAGAACAGCGCGTACATCCCCCAGTGCAGCGCGTGCGCGGCGCTGCGCTGCCACGGCGGCATCGGCACGTCGGCCGGCGGCCGGTGCGTCAGGCGCCACAGCAGGCGCAGCGCCGACAGCGTGAGGATCGTGATGCCCGCCCACTTGTGCCAGTTGAACAGCTTGAGCCGGGTGGGCGAGAGCGGCAGATCGGCCATGTAGGTGCCCACGCAGAACGAGGTGACGATCATCAGCGCGAGCAGCCAGTGCAGCACGATGGCGGGCGTGGAGTAGCGGGCGTCGTCGTTCATGGCCACCGAAGTCTGGTGGCTGTGGGCGGCGGCTCGGTTCATGGGGCTTGACCTCAAGGTTCAAATGGCGTGAACGGCCGTCTCGCCGCTCATCTTCGCTCGGCACCCAAAGACAACGGCGGCCCAGGGGCCGCCGTGTGCGAATGCGCGGGAGGATCAGGCCGCCCGCTGCTGCGTGGCGCCGTCGCGCCATTGCGCCATCAGCCGCGCCCACTTGGGCCGCACGGCGGCAAGGTGGCGCGCCTTCACATGGCCATAGCCGCGGATCTCCTCCGGCAGCCGCGCGATCTCCAGCGCCGCCGGCAGCGTGTCGGCATTCAGGCCGTGCAGCAGCTCCTCGATGCACGCGCGGTACTCGCCGATCAGCGCGCGCTCGGTGCGGCGCTCCTCGGTACGGCCGAACACGTCGAACGCGCCGCCGCGCAGGCCCTTGAGCCGGGCCAGCAGCCCGAAGGCCTTCAGCATCCATGGACCGTAAGGCCTTTTCTGCAGCTCGCCCTTGTCGTTGGTCTTGGCCAGCAGTGGCGGCGCCAGGTGGAACACGAGCTTGTAGTCGCCTTCGAACTGGTCGGCGATCTTCTCGGCAAAGCCGGTTTGCGTGTGCAGGCGCGCCACCTCGTACTCGTCCTTGTAGGCCATCAGCTTGAAGAGGTAGCGCGCCACCGATTCGGTAAGCCGGGTGCTGTTCAGCGGTGCTTCGGCGCCGCGCACCTGGTCGACGAAGGCCTGGTACCGCGCGGCGTATGCGGCGTCCTGGTAGTCGGTGAGAAAGGCCACCCGCTTGGCGACCATCTCCTCGAGCGAGGGCTTCTTGACCAGCTGGATCACCTGGCCCGCCTGGTACAGCGCCTGCACGCCCGCCAGGTCGTGCGCGGCGCGCCGGCCCCATTCGAACGCGGCCTTGTTGGCCGGTACCTGCACGCCGTTGAGCTCGATCGCGCGCATCAGCGACGCATGGCTCAGCGGCACGCGGCCCTGCTGCCAGGCATAGCCGAGCATCAGCGGGTTGGCGTAGATCGAGTCGCCCAGCAGCTTGACCGCCAGCTCGTCCGCATCGATCGAGCCGATGCGCTGCACGGCGCCGCCGATCGCCTGCTCGCAGGTGCTGCCGGGGAACTGCCAGTTCGGGTTGTTCACGAAGGTGGCGGTGGGCGTCTTGTGCGTGTTCAGCGCCACGTACGTGCGCTCGGGGTGCATCACGGCCAAGGTGGCCTTGTTGGCGGCGACGATCTCGTCGCAGGCGATCACCAGGTCGGCCTTGGCCGTGTCCACCTTGGTGGTGTGGATCGCGTCGGGCCGGTTGGCGATCTGCACGTGGCTCCAGGTGGCGCCGCCCTTTTGCGCCAGGCCGGCCGCGTCCTGCGTGACCACGCCCTTGCCCTCGAGGTGCGCGGCCATGCCCAGCAGCTGGCCGATCGTGATCACGCCGGTGCCGCCGACGCCGGCCACCACGATGCCCCAGGCCTCCTCGGCCAGCGGCAGTGCAGGATCGGGGATCGGCGGCAGCGCGAACGGGTCGTGGCCCTTGTCCTTCTTGGGCTTCTTCGGCTGCCCGCCTTCCACCGTGACGAAGCTGGGGCAGAAGCCCTTCACGCAGGAGTAGTCCTTGTTGCAGCTGTTCTGGTTGATGCGGCGCTTGCGGCCGAACTCGGTTTCCACCGGCTCCACGCTCAGGCAGTTGCTCTGCACCGAGCAGTCGCCACAGCCCTCGCACACCAGCTCGTTGATCACCACGCGCTTGGCGGGGTCGACCATCTTGCCGCGCTTGCGCCGGCGCCGCTTCTCGGTGGCGCAGGTCTGGTCGTAGATGATCGCCGTGGTGCCGGCGATCTCGCGCAGCTCGCGCTGGATGGCGTCGAGCTCGTCGCGGTGATGCACGGTGACGCCGGGCACCAGCTGCACGCCGTCGTACTTGGCCGGCTCGTCGGTGACGATGCGCAAGGCGCTCACGCCCTCGGCCTTCAGGCTCTGCATGATCTGCAGCACCGAGTGCCCTTCAGGCCGCTCGCCCACCTGCTGGCCGCCGGTCATGGCCACCGCGTCGTTGTAGAGGATCTTGTAGGTGATGTTCACGCCGGCCGCGATGGCCTGGCGGATGGCGAGCAGACCGCTGTGGAAGTAAGTGCCGTCGCCCAGGTTGGCGAACAGGTGCTTCTCGTTGGTGAAGGGCGCCTGGCCGACCCAGGTGACGCCTTCGCCGCCCATCTGCGTGAACGTGCTGGTGGCGCGGCCGGGCATCCAGTTGACCATGTAGTGGCAGCCGATGCCGGCCACCGCGCGCGAGCCCTCGGGCACGCGCGTGCTGGTGTTATGCGGGCAGCCGGAGCAGAACCACGGCGTGCGGTCGGCGCCCTGCGTGTTCACCTCCACCAGCGCGCGCTCCTTGGCCTCGATCACCGCCAGCCGCGCGTCCATGCGCGTGGCGATGTCGGCCGGCACGCCGAGCTTGTTCAGCCGTTTGGCGATCGCCTTGGCGATGATCGCCGGCGTCAGGTCGGCCTTGGCGCGCAGCAGCCAGTTCTCGCTCGGGTTGGGCATGCTCCATTCGCCGCCCGAGGTGTTGTCGCCCGACGGCTCGTCGAACTTGCCCAGCACCTGCGGCCGCACGTCGGGGCGCCAGTTGTAGAGCTCTTCCTTCACCTGGTATTCGATGACCTGGCGCTTCTCCTCGACCACCAGGATCTCCTGCAGCCCGAGCGCGAAGTCGCGCGTGATGGTGGCCTCCAGCGGCCATACCACGTTGACCTTGTGCAGCCGGATGCCGAGGGCGCGGCAGGTCTCGTCGTCCAGCCCGAGGTCGTGAAGTGCCTGGCGCGTGTCGTTGAAGGCCTTGCCGCTGGCGATGATGCCGAAGCGGTCGTGCGGGCCGGCGATCACGTTGTGGTTGAGCTTGTTGGCGCGCACGTAGGCCAGCGCCGCGTACCACTTGTAGTCGAACAGCCGGGCCTCCTGGTCCAGCGCCGCGTCGGGCCAGCGGATGTGCAGGCCGCCCGGCGGCATGTCGAACTCGGGAATCACGATCTGCACCCGCTCGGGATCGATCATGGCGGTGGCGCTGGACTCGACGATCTCCTGGATCGTCTTCATGCCGGTCCACACGCCGCTGAAGCGGCTCATGGCAAACGCGTGCAGGCCGAGGTCCAGGATCTCCTGCACCGTGGACGGGAAGAACACCGGCAGGCCGCAGGCCTTGAAAATGTGGTCGCTCTGGTGCGCGGCGGTGGAGCTCTTGGCCACGTGGTCGTCACCGGCCACCGCGATCACGCCGCCCCAGGGCGTGGTGCCGGCCATGTTGGCGTGCTTGAACACGTCGGAGCAGCGGTCCACGCCCGGGCCCTTGCCGTACCAGATGCCGAACACGCCGTCGAATTTGCGCTGCTGCGGGTACAGGTCGAGCATCTGCGTGCCCCACACCGCGGTGGCACCCAGCTCCTCGTTGACGCCGGGCTGGAACACGATGTGGTTGGCGGCCAGGTGCTTCTTGGCCTGCCACAGCGCCTGGTCGTAGGTGCCCAGCGGCGAGCCGCGATAGCCGCTGATGAAGCCCGCGGTGTTGAGCCCGGCCAACTCGTCGCGCTTGCGCTGCAGCATCGGCAGCCGCACGAGCGCCTGCACCCCGCTCATGAAGGCGCGGCCGGTTTCGAGCGCGTACTTGTCGTCGAGCGTGACGCTCTCCAGGGCCTTGCGGATCGACTCGGGCAGCGGTGCGTTCATGGTGTGCGGGCGGTGGAGCTGGAGCGACGAGTCTATAGATTTCGTGCTGGCAAGTGTTTTCCATGTTTGCCGGCCACGGGCGCCAGTCGGCAATAATCTTGCGTACAGGTAAGGTAAAGAGAAACGATGCCATCGAGAAGTCCGGATTCCGGGAAAACCAGCAGTCCCGAGCCGGCCGAGCCGCACGGCGCCGGCCTGGACCGCTACGACGTGGCGATCCTGGCCGAGCTGCAGCGCGACGCCCGCTTGTCCAACGCCGAGCTCGCCGGGCGCATCGGCCTGTCCGCGGCGCCCACCTGGCGCCGGGTGAAGTGGCTGGAGGACCAGGGCTACATCACGGGCTACCGCGCGGAGCTCGACCGCCGCAAGATCGGCCTGGGCGTGCTCGCCTTCGTGCGCGTGGATGCCGAGCGCAACAACGCCGAGGCCACCCACGCGCTGGAGGCCGCGATCCAGGCGCTGCCCGAGGTGATCGCCTGCCACTACATCAGCGGCGCCGGCACCTTCGAGCTGCAGGTGATCTGCACCGACCTCGACGCCTATTCGCGCTGGAGCATGGACACGCTGTTCAAGCTGCCCAACGTGAAGGACATCCACACCAGCTTCTCGCTGGGCGAGGTGAAGGCGGGCGCCGCGCTGCCGCTCGGGCATCTGCGCAGAAGCTGACGGCGCCGTTGCACACCCGGGTGGATACCGAAGCCCGGCGTCAGCCGCGGCCGCTACGCTGCGGCCTTGCATGACACGCTTGATCGACCTGCTGCTCACGACCGATCGCCACCAGCGTCTTCGTCTTTCGCAATCCGCGCTCGCCTGGGTGCTGATGCTGGGCTGCGTGATCGCACTGCACTACATGCACCTCGCCGGCCTGTCCGACGGGCACTGGCTGTGGCAGTGGACCGCGCTGTCGCTGGTGGGCCTGCTGGTGGCGTTCGTGCTGATCCGCTGCGGCTGGTCGCGGCGCCTGGCCGATCCGTCGATGACGCTGGCGCAGATGCTCTATGCGATCGCCTGCGCCGCCGTCGCCTACATGATTGCCGGCACTGCCCACGGCGCCGTGCCGCTGATCCTGGCCGTGGTGCTGATGTTCGGCATGTTCGGGCTGTCCGATGCGCAGGTGCTGTTCGTCGGGGCCTACGCGCTGGTGCTGTTCGGCGTGGCGATGGCGGTGATGTCGCACGTGGACCCGCTGAGCTATCCGGTGCAGCTGGAGGCGGCCTACTTCCTGCTCACCGCCATCGTGGTCTGTGGCGTGGTGGTGCTGGGCGCGCGGCTGTCGGCGATGCGCGAGCGCCTGCGGGCGCAGCGTAGCGAGCTGCAGCAGGCGCTCGCCCGCATCCAGGACATGGCCACGCACGACGAGCTCACCGGCTTGATCAACCGCCGCCGCATGCAGGAGCTGATGCGGGAGGAGCGCGAGCGCAGCCAGCGCGCGGGGCATCCGTGGTGCGTGGCCTTGATCGACATCGACCACTTCAAGCAGGTGAACGACCGCTACGGCCATGCTGCCGGCGACGAGGTTCTGCGCGCGGTGGCGCGCCTGGGCGCGGCGCAGGTACGCAAGTGCGACGTGCTGGCGCGCTGGGGCGGGGAGGAGTTCGTGCTGCTGCTGAAGGACGCCGACACGTCGGCCGCGTGCGCGGCCACCGAGCGCTGGCGCAGCGCGCTTGCCGCTGCACCGCTGCGCGCGGGTGACACGCCGGTGCCGGTGCGCTTCTCGGCCGGCCTGGCGCAGCACCTGGCCGGCGAGACCGTGGAGCAGACGCTGGGCCGCGCCGACCGTGCGTTGTACGAGGCCAAGGCGCAAGGACGCGACCGCATCGTCGCGGCCGGCCTGCGCGCGGAGTGACCCGGGCGCTGCACGGCGGCTCCCGCCCTGCTACCGTGCGCAGGCCATGACACCCACTCTGCCCCTGCGTCACTTCCTGCTTGCCCTGGCGGTCGTCGCCGTGTGGGGCAGCAACTTCGTCGTCATCAAGCTGGGGTTGGGCCACCTGCCGCCGCTGCTGTTCGCGACCTTGCGCTTCCTGTTCGCGCTGCTGCCGGCGGCGTTCTTCCTGCGCCGGCCGGCGGTGCCGTGGAAAGAGCTGGCCGCCTATGGCGTGCTGATCGGCGCGGGCCAGTTCGGTCTGCTCTACATCGCGGTGCAGAAATACATCACCCCGGGGCTGGCCTCGCTCGTGGTGCAGGTGCAGGTGTTCTTCACGATCGGCATGGCGATGTGGTTCGAGCGCGGCCGCGCCGGGCAGGCCAGCGCGCCGCTGCGTGCGTTCCAGGGTGTCGCGTTGCTGCTCGCGGCCGCGGGGCTGGGCGTGATCGCGGCCCACACCGGCGGCAGCACCACCTTGCTCGGGCTCGTGCTGGTGCTGCTGGCCGCGCTGTGCTGGGCCGCCGGTAACGTGGTCGCGCGGCGCGCGGTGGGCGTGAACATGCTGGCGTACATGGTGTGGTCCAGCCTGTTTGCCGTGCCGCCGCTGGCGCTGTTGAGCCTCGCGCTCGAGGGGCCGCAGGCCATCGCGCACGGGCTGGCCGCCGCTGATGCGGCCACCTGGGCGGCGGTGCTGTGGCAGTCGGTGGGCAATACCTTGTTCGGCTATGCGGCCTGGGCCTGGCTGCTGGCGCGCCACCCCGCGGCCACGGTCACGCCGATGGCGCTGCTGGTGCCGGTGTTCGGCATGGGTGCGTCCGCGCTGTGGCTTGGTGAGTCGCTGCCGGGCTGGAAGCTCGGGGCCGCGGCGCTGGTGCTCGCGGGCCTGGCGGTCAACTTGTTCTGGCCGCGCTGGCGCACCGCTTTCGGCACGCGGCGCGTGGCCGGGAGCGAACGATGAGACGACGCGACGCGTTGCTCGCTGCATGGGCCGTCTGCGCGAGCGCAGTGGCGCAGCGCGACGCGCTGCCGCAGCGCAACCTGCGCATGGAACTGCGCTGGGTGCAGTCGCAGCAGCGTCAGCACAGTGCCGCAGCCGCGGACGGTGGTGTGGTGGTGGGCACCGGCGGACGCGTCGATGCGCGCGGCAACGCGGTGCTGCGCGCCGGCGAGCAGACGCAAGGCGCACAGCTCGTGCAACAGCTGCTGGTGCTCAACGGCGGACAGGCATCGTTGCGGCTCACCCAGGCGCAGCCGGTGCAATGGCTGGAGGTGGGGCTCACGCCGCGCGGGCCGGTGGCCGTGCTGCGGCAGGACTGGACCGATGCGGGCACCGTGGTCGCGTTGCGCCCACGGTGGCCGGGCGGACGCGCGCCGGTTACGGTGCAGGTGACGCACCAAGCCGTCGTGCCGTCCGACGCCGGCGCCACACCCGCTGCACAGGGTGTGCAGACGAGCCTGCAGCTGCCGCTGGACGAGTGGGTCACGGTGGCGCAAGCCGGCGAGGCCCGCGTTGCCAGCGAGCGCGGCACGCTGAGCAGCCGCGACGCGGCGCAGGCCGCCCAGCAACTGCTGCAGATGCGCGTCAGCCTGCCTTGAGCTTGCGGCGCGGCGGGGCCGGCCACGCCAGCATCGCCGCGTCCACCGCCTCATGCAGCCGCGCCTTCGGCTGCCCCGCCTTCGACATCACCGCCATGCCGGTGAGCACGGTGGCGAACAAGGTGGCGAGCTGCCTTGCACTGGCGCCCGCCGGCAACTCGCCGCGGCGCTGTGCCTGGGTGAGCCGCGCGCGCAGCCGCTCTGCGGTGCTTCCCGACGCTGCACGCAATGCGGCTTCCACGGCCGCCGGCGTGGCCGGGTTGCCGCAGTCGGCCGTGCCATTGACCACGAAGCAGCCGCCGGGCAGCTTCGGGTCGGCCTGCAGCTCGGCCATCGCGCGCATGAAGCCCTCGACCGCCCGCCGTGTGTCGGGCTCCTGCTCGAGCAGCGCGGTGTCCAGCGCCACCTGCTGCGCCGCATAGCGCTCGAGGCAGCGCAGGTACAGCGCCTCCTTGTCGCCGAACGCGGCATACAGGCTGGGCTTGCTCAGGCCGGTGGCGGCGGTGAGGTCGGCCATCGACGTGCCCTGGAAGCCATGACGCCAGAACACCTGCGTCGCCTGCTCCAGCGCGGTGTCGGTGTCGAAGCTGCGGGGGCGTCCCCTTTCGGTGCTCATGGGTATTCGCAAGTGCCGGTGCGCACGATTTTATACCGAGCGGTACATTAACTACCGGTCGGTACAGAAATCCGATTCCTCAACCCTCTGGAGCTCTCCATGCAACGACTCGAAGGCAAGACCGCGCTGATCACGGGCGGCACCACCGGCATCGGCCGCGCCACGGCGCAGCTGTTCATCGAACACGGCGCGCGCGTCGCGATCACCGGGCAAAACGCCGAGCGCGTGGCCGAGGCGACCGCAGCACTGGGCCACGGCACGATCGGCCTGCGTGCCGATGCATCGTCCGCCGCCGACATGGCGGCGGTCGCGCAACGGCTGCAAACCGAGTTCGGAAAGGTGGACATCTTGTTCGCCAACGCCGGCATCGCCAAGCCCCGCCCGCTCACCGACGTGGACGGCGCGCACATCGACGAGCAGTTCAACGTCAACGTGAAGGGCGTGCTGTTCACCGTGCAGAAGCTCCTGCCCTTGCTGGCCAAGCCGGCCAGCATCATCCTGAACGCGAGCACGGTGGCCGAGCAGGGCACGGCGGGCATGTCGGTGTACGCAGCCACGAAGGCCGCGGTGCGGTCGCTGGCGCGCAGCCTGTCGGCCGAACTGGCACCGCAGGGTGTGCGCGTCAACGCGGTCAGCCCCGGGCCGATCGAAACGCCGATCTACGGCAAGCTGGGCCTGCCCGAAGCGGCGGTGAAGGAGTGGGGCGCGCAAATCCAGGGCAAGGTGCCGCTGGGCCGCTTTGGCGTGCCGGACGAGATCGCGAAGGTCGTGCTGTTCCTGGCCAGCGACGACTCGAGCTACATGCTGGGCGAGAACCTGCTGGTCGACGGCGGCATGGCGACGATCTGAGCGCGTGTCGGCGGCGGGTTGGCGGACCGGGGCCACAGCGCCCACATGCGCAAGGGCTGCTTCATGCGACCCGCCTGGTTCTCGGCCTGCTCGCCCCAGCCCCAGAAGTAGTCGGCGCGCACCGCACCGACGATGGCGCTGCCCGTGTCCTGCGCCACCACCAGCCGTTGCAGGGGCGTGGCCGACAACGGCTCGGTGGTGGCGATCCATACCGGTGTGCCGTACGGGATGTTCTGCGGATCGACCGCGATCGAGCGCCCCGGGGTCAGCGGCACGCCCTGCGCGCCGCGCGGCCCGAGCTGCGGATCGGGCAGCGGCTCCTCGCGGAAGAACACCACGCGCGGATTGGCCCACAGCAGCTGGTTCAGGCGCTTCGGATTGCGCCGCGCCCAGTCGCGGATCGCCGGCCACGACGCCTGCTCGGCGCGCAGTTCGCCCTGCTCGATCAGCCATCGCCCCACGGACTTGTACGGCTGGTCGTTGTGCCCGGCGAAGGCCACGCGCACAGTCTCGGGCTTGCCGTCAGCGCCCTTGAAGCGCAAGCGGCCGGAGCCCTGGATCTGCAGCAGCAGCAGGTCGAGGGGGTCCTCGAGCCAGGCGATCTCGCGCCCGCGCAGCGCGCTGCGTGCGGCGGGCAAGGTGTCCAGCTCCTGGCGCGTCCAGTACGGCTTGCGTTCGGCCAAGTCCGGTGGCGGGCCGTACAGCGGAATGCGGTAGCTGCCCTGCGCCTTGCGCGAAGCCTCGACCAGCGGTTCGAAGTAGCCGGTGACGAGGCCCTCGGCCTGGCCGTCGGCCGCCTCGATGCGATAGGGCTGCAGGTGCTGCATCAGCCACTCGCGCAGGAAGCCGTCATCGACGGCCGGCGCGTGGCGCGCCTGCTCGCAGAACGCGGCGAATGCGGGCGGCGGCTTGTCGCAGCCGCGCAGCAGCGCGGTCCAGGTGTCACGCACCGCGTCGGCCTCCCAGCCCGGCAGCTCGGCATACGTGGCTGGCACCCAGCGCGCTCGCCCGCTGGGCGACGACGGCGTGGCTGCTGCGGGGGGCGCGGCGGGCGGCGCGGGCAGCCGCTGCTCCTGGGGTGCGGGCGGCAGCGGCGCATCGGCGCACGAGGCCAGCAGTGCGCTGCCTAGAATCAGCGCCGCGACGCGCCACCTTGTACGACCCATGCTGATCATTCTGCTCGAAGCCCTCGCCGCGCTCGCGGCCTTGCTGCTGATCGTCTGGTGGACGATGTTCTCGGGCCGCCGCCGCGGCGAGCGCAAGACAGACGGCAAGGAGTAGCGGCCCTCAGTGCAGCGCCTCGCGCTGGGCCAGCATGAACTCCGGCACCGGCGCGTCGAACGGATGCGCGTCCTCGGTCATGCAGAAGTACGTGCCACGCATCGTGCCGCTGGGGGTGCCCAGGCGCGTCCAGCTGGTGTACTCGAAGCTCTCGCCCGGCTTGAGCAACGGTTGGTGCCCCACCACCGCAAGACCGCGCACTTCCTCCACCTGGCCTTCCGCGTCCGTGATCAGCCAGTGGCGCGCGATCAGCTGCGCAGTCACGTCGCCAGTATTGCGGATCGTCACGGTGTACGCGTAGGCGTACACACCGTCTTCGGGAGCCGATTGTTCGGCCAGGGGTTGCACGCGGACCGTGCAGGTGAATTCGGGGCGTGACATGAATGCGATTCTAGGAAGGTGGCGAGGGCCCCCGGGCACGCCTCCTACAATCTTGTATCCGTCGGTACGCAGAAGGCCCCATGTCCACCTATCGCATCGCCCCCAGCATCCTCTCGGCGGACTTCGCCCGCCTCGGCGAGGAGGTGCGCAACGTCGTGTCCGCGGGGTCCGACTGGATCCATTTCGACGTGATGGACAACCACTACGTGCCGAATCTCACCTTCGGCCCGATGGTGTGCGAGGCGCTGCGCAAGCACGCGGTGCGGCCGGACGGCACACCGGTGCCGATCGACGTGCACCTGATGGTGCAGCCGGTGGATGCGCTGGCGCAGGCTTTCGCGAAGGCGGGCGCGGACTTCATCTCCTTCCATCCTGATGCCTCCACCCACGTGGACCGGACCTTGCAATTGATCAAGTCCGCCGGCTGCTCGGCTGGTGTCGTGTTCAACCCCGCTGCGCCGATCGATGTGCTGGAGTGGGTGATCGACAAGGTCGACCTGGTGCTGATCATGAGCGTCAACCCGGGCTTCGGCGGCCAGAGCTTCATTCCGAGCGCGCTGCGCAAGATCGAGCAGGTGCGCAAGCTGATCGATGCCACCGGCCGCGACATCCGCCTGGAGGTGGACGGCGGCATCAAGGTGGACAACATCCGCCAGGTGGCGGACGCCGGCGCCGACACCTTCGTGGCCGGCAGCGCGATCTTCAGCCAGCCCGACTATGCCAACGTGATCGCGGCGATGCGCGAGCGGCTGCTGTCCGCCCCCGCCCGCTGAGCACAACGGCCGCACGGCTCGGCTACAGCGGGATGCGCGAGGTGTTCTTCACTTCGTCGATCACCGCGTAAGCGCGCACCTGCCGCACGCCGGGCAGGCTCCACACGACCGTGGACACGAAGTCGCGATAGCCGTGCATGTCGGCCACGCGCGTCTTGATCAGGTAGTCGAAGTTGCCAGCCACTTCATGGCACTCCACCACCTCGTCGCGCGCCTGCACCGCAGCCTTCAGCGCACGCCCGATGCCAGGCGTGGATTCGGCCACGCTCACCTCGGCGAACACGATCATCCCGCTGGCCAGCATGGCAGGGTTCAGCACCGCCTCGTAGCCGAGGATGAAGCCTTCGCGCTTGAGCCGCGCGATGCGCTCGTGCACGGTGGCCGGCGCAAGGCCCACGGCCTCGGCCAGCTTGGCGATGCGCATGCGGCCATCGGCCTGCAGCAGGCGCAGCAGTTGCGCGTCCACCGCGTCCAGCGGGGGGTCACAGGGCAGCGGCATGGCCATGTTTCACTTGCTCCATCACGGTGTAGGTATGGGTGTCGCGCACGCCGGGCAGCGACGCTACGACGGCTGCGACAAGTTCGCGGTGGTCGCCGGCCGCCGGCACGCGCACCTTCAGCAGATAGTCGAAGGCGCCGGCGATCAGGTGGCATTCGAGAATCTCGGGCCGCGCCTGCACCGCGGTGCGGAAGCGCTCCATCACGTCGGCGGAGGTGCGGTCCAGCAGGACCTCCACGAAAGCCGCCAGCCCCATGCCGAGCTTGGCCGGGTTCAGCCGCGCCTGATAGCCGAGGATGTAGCCGTCGCGTCGCAGGCGCTTCACCCGCTCCACCACGGCGGTGGGCGACAGGTGCACCTGCTCGGCCAGCTTCAGGTTGGAGATGCGTCCGTCGCGCCGCAGCGCGCTGAGGATGCGGGTGTCGATCTTGTCGGGGGTATTGCGCGAGGCGCGCTCGGTGGCAAGGAGTTGCATGGTCAGCGTTGAAGGCAGAGCTGGAATCCCGGAAAGAGGCGCGGGTGTATGCAGTTGCCGTGCCAGTGCACCGTGCTTTCCGCCAGTAGAGCCGGAAAATTACGGGATATCCCTCGGTATACGGCAGTGCTGAGCGCGGCTTCGTCGGTTGCGGTGTGTGGAGGTCCGCACAACGACGTTCGGCGCGTGTGTGGGCTTCCGCGCACTCGGCGAGGCTCGCATTGACCGGCCTGTCGCCCATGCTCCAAGATCGCACGTTGGCCTCGCACCGGCGAGGCGCAGCCGCCCTTGTTGCACTGTCGTCTTGTCGTCGTTCGTGGCCTTCTCGCGCTCCCCCCGCCTTCGCCGCGCCTTGCCGCTGCTGGGTACGCTGCTGCTTGCCGGCATCGTGGCGCTGGCGGTGGCCCTGGCCTATCGTTGGAGCGAGGGCCGCGAGTTCGCGCGCCTGGGCGATGCTGCAGCGCACCAGCTCGATCTTTATGCGGCGGTGCTGGACATCGAACTCGGCAAGCAGGCGGACCTGCCCAGCCTGATCGACGCCGACGGTGAAATCGACGCGCTGCTGGCGGCCCCTGACGGCGTCTCGCGCCGCGCGGACGTGAACCGGCGCCTGACCCGCTTCGTGGCCCGCTCCGGCGCGCTGCTGGCCACCGCGGTGGACGCGCATGGCCGGGTGCTGGCCAGCAGCGACTGGTACCGCCCTGATTCGAGCCTGGACCACGTCGTGGCGAATGAGCCGTGCGTCGGCGACGCGCTGGCCGGGCGCGAGGCGCGCCGCTTCGCGCCCGACCCACGCAGCGGCGCGCCGGAGGTGTGCTTTGCCCGACCGCTGCTGCGCGATGGCGCCACCTTGGGTGCGGTGGTGGTGCGCGTCAGCCTGGAGCCGATCGAGGCCACCTGGATCGACTCCGCATTCCGGCCCGAGAGTGAGAAGCCGCTGGTGGTGGACGCGCAGGGCGTGGTGATCATGTCGTCGGTGCCGGCCTGGAAGTCGCAGCCGCTCACCGCGTTGATGACGCACGACCGCGCATTGGCCAATGGGGCCGAACTGGTCCAGATGCGGCCGTCGGCGGCCGACGTGCGCGGCGCACAGGTGGTGCATGAGCAGCCGCTCGCGCGCTTCGGCTGGCGCCTGCTGATCCTGGCCAGCGCTGGGCCCGTGTTTCGCGACGCGCGCGACGCTGCCTGGAGTGCCGGCGCGGCGGCGGTCAGCATCGCCGTGATCGCCTTGCTGCTGTTGCAGCGGCGCCGCGTGATCGCGCAGAAGCTGGCGGCGCGCGCCGCGCTGCAGCGCGCCAACGACGAACTGGAGGCCAAGGTGTGGCTGCGCACCAATGAGCTGGAGGTGTCGAACCGCGAACTGCGCCGCGAGGTGCAGGAGCGGGAGCACGCGGAGCAGGTGCTGCGGCAGGCGCAGGAGGAGCTGGTGCAGGCCGGCAAGCTGGCGCTGCTGGGCCAGCTGTCGGCCGGCATCTCGCACGAGCTGGGGCAGCCGCTGACCGCGCTGCGCGCGCTGGCCGAGAACGGCCGGGTGTTCATCGAGCGCGGGCGGCCGCTGCAGGCGGGCGAAAACTTCGCGGCCATCACCGGGCTGGCCGAGCGCATGGGGCGCATCACCTCTCAGCTGAAGTCGTTCGCGCGCAAGGCACCAGCCGACAGCCGCTCGCTGCCGCTGCTCGAGGCCCTGGGCAATGCCGAACAATTGCTGGCGGCACGGCTGCGCGCCGACGGCATTGCACTGCAGGTGGAGGTGCCGGAAGCGCTCGCGGTCCAGTGCGACGGCCATCGGCTCGAGCAGGTGCTGGTGAACCTGATGGCGAACGCGGCGGACGCAATGCGCGGCAGCGCCCACAAGCGCATCACCGTGAGCGCGTTCGACACCGGTGTGCGCGTCGTCGTGCGCGTGGCGGACAGCGGCCCGGGCATCCCGCCGGGCCTCGACGAACGCCTGTTCGAACCCTTCTTCACCACCAAGCCGCCGGGCGAGGGCCTGGGCCTGGGCTTGGTGATCTCATCGCACATCGTGCGCGAATTCGGTGGCGCGCTGCGCTCGGTGCCTTCGTCGTCGGGTGCCGTGTTCGAATTCGACCTGGCCCGAGGAGAACCATGTTTGACGGATTCCGCGTTGCACTGATCGACGACGACCCTCCGGTGCGCCTGAGCCTGGCGCAAACGCTGGAGCTGGCCGGCTTCGAGGTGGTCGCGTTCGACTCGGCCGAAGCGGCACTGGCCGCGCTGTCACCGGGCTTCCTCGGCGTCGTGGTCAGCGACGTGCGCCTGCCCCGCATGGACGGCCTGGCGCTGCAGCAGCGTGTGCGCGAGCTCGACGCGGCGATCCCGGTGATCCTGATCACCGCGCACGGTGACGTGGGCATGGCGGTGCAGGCCATGCGCGCCGGCGCCTACGACTTCATCGAGAAGCCCTTTGCGCCCGAGCGCCTGGTGGAGGTGACCACGCGCGCGATGGAAAAGCGCGCACTGAGCGCCGAGGTGCAGGCGCTGCGGGCGCAACTGGCCGCGCAGCGTGGCATCGAGGCCATGCTGCTGGGCCGCTCGGCGGTGATGCAGACCCTGCAACGCCAGGTGCAGCAGCTCGCGTCCACCTCGGCCGACGTGATGGTGATCGGCGAAACCGGCACCGGCAAGGAATTGGTGGCGCGCTGCCTGCACGAGCACAGCAACCGGCGCGAGCGGCACTTCGTCGCGATCAACTGCGGCGGCCTGCCGGAGACGTTGCTGGAAAGCGAGCTGTTCGGCCACGAGGTGGGTGCCTTCACCACCGCCTCAAGGCGGCGGGTGGGCAAGATCGAGCATGCCGACGGCGGCACCTTGCTGCTCGACGAGATCGAGAGCATGCCGCTGGGGTTCCAGGTGAAGCTGCTGCGCGTGCTGCAGGAGCGCAAGCTCGAGCGCCTGGGCTCGAACGACGAGATCAGGGTGGACGTGCGCGTGATCGCGGCCACCAAGGCCGACCTGCAGCGCATGGCCGAGCAACAGCAGTTCCGCGCCGACCTGTACTACCGCCTCAATGTGGCCGTGCTGCGCCTGCCGCCGCTGCGCGAGCGGCGCGAGGACATCCCGCTGCTGTTCGAGCACTTCGTGATGCAGGCCGCGGCACGCCACGGGCGCGAGCCGTCGGCGGTGAGCGGCGGCGTGTCGCAGCAGCTGATGGCGCACGACTGGCCCGGCAATGTGCGCGAACTGCGCAACGTGGCCGAGCGCTACGTGCTCGGCCTCAGCGGCGACAGCCTGTTCGGCGCTGGCGAGGGCACACCGCTGACCCTGGTGCAGCAGATGGACCAAGTGGAAAAGGTGCTGATCGAGCAGGCACTGAAGGCGCACCGCGGCCGCATGAGCGTGGCCTGCGAGGCGCTGGGCATCGGGCGCAAGACGCTGTACGACAAGCTGGCGCGCCACGGCATCGTGGCCGACGACTATCGGTGAGGTCGGGCCCCTTTACCGATAGGTCTGAGGGTCGGGCGAGTCGGTGGGGTGGGCCACCACGCGCTTCATGGCTGCGCTCATGGGCAACCTCAGGTTGATGCCGTTCGGCGGTATCGGCTGCTCGAACCAGCGCTGGTACAGCTGCTCGATCTCGCCGCTGCGATACAGGCCGATGATCACGTCGTCGGCCAGGCGCTTGAACTTCGGGTCGTCCTTGCCGAGCATGATGGCGTAGGGCTCCACCGAGAGCGCGTCCTCGGAGATCACGTAGGCGTCCGGGTGGCGCGAGCTGGCGATCGTGCCGGCCAGCAGCACATCGTCCATCGCGTAGGCCGCCGCGCGGTCGGTCTCCACCAATCGGAAGGCGTCGGGGTCGTCCTTGGCGGCCACGATCGTCATCGGCAGTCCGCGCTTGGCGTACAGGTTCTGCAGGTGCGTGAGGCTGGTGGTTCCTACGGTGGACGTCACCACCTTGCCGCGCAGGTCCGGCAGGCGCAACACGGGCGCCGATCGCTTGGACGCGAGGCGGCTGGCCGCCACGAACGTGGTCACCGTGAACGCCACCTGACGCTCACGGTCCGCGTTGTGCGTGGTCACGCCGCATTCCAGGTCCACCGTGCCGTTGGCCACCAGCGGCGCGCGCGTGGCCGAGGTCACGGGCACATAGCGCCGCTCCAGGTCGCGCAGACCGAGCCGCGCCTGCACGGCGCGCACAATGCGGTCACAGATCGCCATCGAGTAGCCGATCGGTTGCTGCGCTTCGTCGAGGTATGAGAACGGTACCGACGACTCGCGGTAGCCGAGCGAGATCACGCCGGCCGCCCGGATCTTGCTCAGCGTGGGGGACTCCTGCCCCTGTGCGCTGCTCCATGCCAGTGCGCACACCAGGGCGAGCAGGGCGGAGGGGACTCTCGGAAACATCGGGAAACGATAGCATGGCCTCCCTTTCGCACTTGCCTCATCGTGCAGATCCAGACCCTGTGTTCGCATCCCGCCGGGCTGGTCGCCGCCATCGTCGATCTCGACGGCACGTTGGTCGACACGCTCGGTGACTTCGAGCTGGCGCTGGCACGCACGCTGGCCGACTTCGGGCTGCCGGCCGTGGACCGTGCCTTCATCGGGCGTACGGTTGGCAAGGGCTCGGAGCACCTGCTTCGGCGCACCTTGGCGGAGGTGGGGGCGGACGAGTCCTTGTACGAGCGGGCATGGGCGCGCTACCAGCATCACTACGAGGCGGTGAACGGCACGCATGCGCAGGTGTTCCCGGGCGTTGTGCCGGGGTTGCAGGTCTTGCGCGAGGCCGGCCTTGCACTCGCATGCCTGACCAACAAGCCCACGGCGTTCGCCCGCACGCTGCTCATGCGCAAAGGGCTGGCTCCGTTCTTCGACGCCGTGTTCGGAGGCGATGCCTTCGCGCGCAAGAAGCCTGATCCGCTGCCGCTGCTCAAGACGTGCGAGGTGCTTCGCTGCCCGCCGGCGCGCACCTTGATGATCGGCGACTCGAGCAACGATGCCGCTGCTGCGCGTGCCGCCGGCTGCCCGGTGGTGCTGCTGACCTATGGCTACAACCACGGCCAGCCGGTGCGCGAGGTGCCGGCCGATGCGCACATCGACCGGATCGATGCGTTGCGCCCCTAGTTCCAGGCCTTGCCGAGCAGGGCGTCCTTGAGCTGGCTGTCGGCAGGATGCGGGCCGAGCCAGATGTGCATCAAGGCCGAGAAGAACTCGGGCTCCTTCACCGGCTCCATGGCCTGCTTGCCGTTCACCGTGATCACGGTGCCTGTGCCGGGCAGGAAGTCGATGGTGAACCAGTCGCCGGCAACGAGCTTGCTGCGGGCAGCGAACATCGCGCCCATCTTCACGACGCCGTTGATCGACTTGGCGAACTCCTCGCGCGTGGCGTTCTCTTCCATGCCGCGCGTGAACAGCTTGCCGAGCTCGTTGGCGTCGATCTCGCGCAGCATCACGATGTGCATGCGCTTCGCACCGGCCGAGTGCACCACGCCTTCGGTGTCGCCATGCTTCTGCTGCAGGTAGAGGGCCGCGGTGTAGACCTTGAAGATTGCCTTGTAGCGGATGCCCGCGCCGTTGAGCGCCAGCTTGCTGCCGCCGACCTGCACTGCCGGCTCGTACTTCACCCCGGCCAGCTCCACGGGCTGATCTGCCGGGGCGGCGCGCCCCATGGAGGGCAGCGACAAGGTCAACACCGCAGTGGCGGCAAGCAGCGTTCGGCGAAGCATTGGCATGGGCGTGCGAAAAGAGATGACGAGTCTTGAGAACGGCTTATCGACCAGCGGTTCCGCGCGCTGGAGTGGCGATGCGCGCAGTTATTCACGTTCTGTTACCCGGCGGTGTCACCAAGGCCCGCTGCTACACTCCGAACACGATGTTCACCCCACGCAAACAGACCAAAGGGTCGCACGACCGGGGAGCCTGGCCCTGGCGTCGCTGGCCGTCGCTCGTCTAGTTTGCCGGCGGCGCCGCTGAGCGCCCATCGGCTCCAACGCGTCGCGTACCGCGACGCCTCGCCACCCGCCTCGCGAGCGCATCGCGCCGCGAGGTTTTGGAGACCCGACCCGTGATCACCGAACTCGAATTCAAGAGCCTGGCCGCTGAAGGCCACAACCGCATTCCGCTGATCGCCGAAGCGTTCGCCGATCTGGAGACCCCGTTGTCGCTGTACCTCAAGCTGGCCGGCGGGGGCAAGCACAGCTTCCTGCTCGAATCCGTCGTGGGCGGCGAGCGTTTCGGCCGCTACTCGTTCATCGGCCTGCCCGCGCGCACACTGCTGCGTGCCACCGGTTTCACCACCGAAGTGGTGACCGACGGCGAAGTGGTGGAGACGCACCAGGGGAATCCGCTGGAGTTCGTCGCCGCCTACCAGCAGCGCTTCAAGGTGGCACTGCGGCCGGGGCTGCCCCGGTTCTGCGGCGGTTTGGCCGGCTACTTCGGCTACGACACGGTTCGCTTCATCGAGCCCAAGCTTGCCAAGACGCGAAAGCCGGGCGGCATCGGCACGCCGGACATCCTGCTGCTGCAGACCGAGGAAGTGGCGGTGATCGACAACCTGTCGGGCCGCCTGTACCTGATCGTGTATGCCGATCCGTCGCAACCCGAGGCCTTCTTCAAGGGCAAGAAGCGCCTGGCCGAGCTGACAGACAAGCTCAAGTACAGCGTCACCGCACCACCGGTCAAGCGTGGCACCTCGCATGCGGTGGAGCGCGAGTTCGCCAAAAGCGACTACATCGCTGCCGTGCTGAAGGCCAAGGAGTACATCGCGGCCGGCGACATGATGCAGGTGCAGATCGGCCAGCGGCTGAAGAAGCGCTACACCGAGTCGCCGCTCAGCCTGTACCGTGCGCTGCGCTCGCTGAACCCGTCGCCGTACATGTACTTCTACGACATGGGTGACTTCCAGATCGTGGGCGCGTCGCCCGAGATCTTGGTGCGCCAGGAACGCACCGCCGACGGCCAGGCGATCACGATCCGGCCGATCGCCGGCACGCGCCCGCGCGGCGCCACGCCGGAGCTCGACAAGCAGATGGAAGAGGAACTGCTCGCCGACCCGAAGGAGCGCGCAGAACACCTGATGCTGATCGACCTGGCCCGCAACGACATCGGCCGCATCGCCAAGACCGGCAGCGTGAAGGTGACCGAGGCCTTCGTGGTCGAACGGTATTCGCACGTGATGCACATCGTCAGCAACGTCGAAGGGCAACTGCTCGACGGCATGAGCAGCCTTGATGTGCTGAAGGCCAGCTTCCCTGCCGGCACACTCACCGGCGCACCCAAGATCCGCGCGATGGAGATCATCGACGAGATGGAGCCGGTGCAGCGCGGCATCTACGGGGGCGCCTGCGGCTACCTCAGCTTCGCCGGCGACATGGACGTGGCCATCGCCATCCGCACCGGCATCGTCAAGGACAACACGCTGTACGTGCAGGCCGCGGCCGGTGTGGTGGCCGATTCGGTGCCCGAGCTCGAATGGAAAGAGACCGAGGTCAAGGCGCGCGCCCTGCTTCGCGCGGCTGAACTCGTGGAAGAGGGGTTCTGATCATGTTGCTCATGATCGACAACTACGACAGTTTCACCTTCAACCTCGTGCAGTACTTCGGCGAGCTTGGCGAAGAGGTGCGCGTGTTCCGCAATGACGAGATCACGCTCGAGGGCATCGCGGGGCTGAAGCCGAAGCAGCTGGTGCTGTCGCCCGGCCCGTGCTCACCGGCGGAGGCCGGCATCTGCGTGCCGGCGATCCGGCAGTTCATCGGCAAGCTCCCGATCCTCGGCGTGTGCCTCGGCCACCAGAGCATCGGTGCCGCGCTCGGCGGGCGCATCATCCGCGCGCAACGCCAGATGCATGGCAAGACCAGCGAGATCAGCACCGACGGCCGCGGCGTCTACCGCGACCTGCCCAAGCACTTCACCGTGGTGCGCTACCACTCGCTGGCGATCGAGCGCGAGACGCTGCCGGAAGCGCTGGAGGTCACGTCGACCTCCGAGGACGGCGAGATCATGGGCGTTCGACATCGCGAACTGGCGTCCACCCAGACCCCGATGGAAGGCGTGCAGTTTCATCCGGAGTCGATCCTCAGCGAGCACGGACATGCCATGCTGCGCAACTTCCTGCAGATGTCCCGGGGAGGCCATTGAGATGACCATGATCGATCTGCGCAGCGACACCGTAACGCAGCCGACTGCCGCCATGCGCGAAGCCATGATGGCCGCACCGCTCGGCGACGACGTGTTCGGCGACGACCCCACGGTGAATGCACTGCAGCAGCGCATCGCGGAAATGCTCGGCTTCGAGGACGCGGTGTTCCTGCCCACGGCCACGCAGAGCAACCTGGTCGCGCTGATGAGCCATTGCCAGCGCGGCGACGAGTACATCGTCGGCCAGATGGCGCACTGCTACCGCTGGGAGGCTGGCGGTGCCGCGGTGCTCGGCAGCGTCCAGCCGCAACCGCTGGAGCATGAGCGCGACGGCACGCTGGCGCTGGCAGCGATCGAGTCCGCCATCAAGCCGGACGATCCGCATTTCGCACGCACGCGGCTGCTCTGCCTGGAAAACACGCTGGGCGGCAAGATCCTGCCGCAGGCCTACCTGCGCGCGGCCACCACGCTTGCGCGCGGCCGTGGTCTCGCGGCCCATCTGGATGGCGCACGCCTGTTCAACGCGGCGGTCGGTGCCGGCGTGGCGCCGCACGAGATCACGCGCTTCTTTGATAGCGTGACGGTCTGCTTCTCGAAGGGCCTCGGCGCGCCGGCGGGGGCTGCCCTTTGCGGCTCGCGTGATTTCATCGCCCGCGCCCGCCGTTGGCGCAAGATGGCCGGCGGCGCGATGCGCCAGGCCGGCGTGCTGGCGGGCGCGGCCCTGTACGCGCTGGACCACCATGTCGATCGCCTGGCCGAAGACCATGCGCATGCGGCTCGCCTTGCCGAAGGTCTGCGGGGGATGCCGGGCGTGAGCGTCGAGCCGCCGCAGACCAACATGGTGTTCATCGACCTGGCGCCCGAGAAGGCCGCTGGCGTGGTGGAGCGGCTGAAGGCGCGCGGGCTGCTGTGCACCGGCCTGTACCGCATGCGGCTGGTCACGCACCTCGGCGTGTCCGCCGACGACATCGGTCGCGCGGTCCAGATCCTGCGCAGCACGCTCTAGGAGGAGCCATGGCCATCACCAACACCGAAGCGCTCGTCCGCGTCATCGAGCATCGCGAGATCTTCCACGACGAGATGCTGGCACTGATGCGCCGCATCATGAGCGGCGAGATGTCGCCGGTCATGATCGCCGCGCTCGCGATGGGCCTGCGTGTCAAGAAGGAAACCATCGGCGAGATCGCCGCGGCGGCACAGGTAATGCGCGAGTTCGCCACCCCGGTGCCGGTGGCCGACAAGACGCACCTGGTGGATGTGTGTGGCACCGGCGGTGACGCCGCGCACACCTTCAACATTTCGACTGCCGCCATGATCGTGGCCGCGGCAGCCGGGGCGCGAATTGCCAAGCACGGCGGGCGCAGCGTGTCGTCCAGTTGCGGAAGCGCGGACGTGCTGGAGGCCCTGGGCGCCAACATCATGCTCACGCCGGAACAGGTGGCGCTGTGCCTGGAGGAAACCGGCATCGGCTTCATGTTCGCGCCCAATCACCATGCCTCGATGAAGCATGCGGGCCCCGTGCGCAAGGAACTGGGCGTACGCACGATATTCAACATCCTGGGGCCGCTGACCAACCCCGCTGGCGCGCCGAACCAGCTCATGGGCGTGTTTCATCCGGATCTCGTCGGCATCCAGGTGCGCGTGCTGCAGCGCCTGAACGCTGAACACGTGATGGTGGTCTACGGCATGAACGGCATGGACGAGATTTCGCTTTCCGGCGAAACGCTGGTGGGCGAACTGCACAACGGCGAGGTCAAGGAGTACACCGTGCATCCCAGCGACTTCGGTCTGCCGGTGTATGACACGCGGGTGCTGCGCGTTGCCAACAAGGAAGAGTCGGTGCAGTGCATCGAACGCGCGCTGGCCAACGAGGACGGTCCGGTGCGCGACATTGTGCTGCTCAACGCCGCCGGTGCGCTGCACTGCGCCGGGGTGGCGACGAGCGTCGCCGACGGTGTCAAACGCGCACGCGAGGCGGTGGCTTCAGGCAAGGCCTTGGCCAAGCTCAGCCAGTTCGTTGCGGTCACGCAGAAGTTCAAGGCTGCCTGACATGTCCGACATCCTGCAACGCATCGTCGCGGTCAAGCGGGACGAAATTGCCGCCGCCCGCCGTGTGCGCGATCTGCCGTCGCTGCGGCGCGAGGCCGAGGCGCTGGGCGGGTTGCGCGACTTCCTGGGCGCCTTGCAGGCGCGCTTGAACGCGGCGCAGGCGGCGGTGATCGCCGAGATCAAGAAGGCAAGCCCGAGCAAGGGCGTGTTGCGTGAGCACTTCGTGCCGGCGGAGATCGCGCAGAGCTATGCTGCCAACGGTGCAGCCTGCCTCAGCGTGCTCACCGATCGCCAGTTCTTCCAGGGCGGCGCGGACTACCTGCGCCAGGCGCGCAGCGTGTGCGAGCTGCCGGTGCTGCGCAAGGACTTCACCGTCGATCCCTACCAGGTCTACGAGGCGCGCGCGATGGGTGCCGACTGCATCCTGCTGATCGCGGCCTGTCTCGACGACGCGCAGATGGCCGACTTGGAGGCCTGCGCCTTCGACCTTGGCCTGGCGGTGCTCGTGGAGGTGCATGACGGCGCTGAGCTCGATCGCGCGCTGCGGCTGCGTACCCCGCTCGTCGGCATCAACAACCGCAACCTGCGCAGCTTTGAGGTGTCGCTGGACACGACGCTCGGGCTGCTGCCGCATGTGCCGGCCGGACGCCTGCTGGTCACAGAGTCCGGCATCCGGCAGCCGGAGGACGTGCGGCGCATGCGCGAAGCCGGCGTGCACGCGTTCCTGGTGGGCGAGGCCTTCATGCGCGCGGACGACCCCGGCGAGGCGCTGGCGCGGCTGTTCCGGTGAACTCGCTGGTCGTCCCGCTTCGACAGGCACTGGAGGCCGTCGATGGCAGCTGGCGGCCGGTGCTGGACCGATGGCTCGCGTCCGCACAGGGGCGTGCCCTGCTGGCCCATGTAGAGGGGCGACGGTGCGAAGGCGCGGTCATCTACCCGGCGCGCGTGCTGCACGCCCTCGAACTGACGCCCCGCGAGCAGGTGCGTGTGGTGATCGTCGGCCAGGATCCCTACCATGGGCCGGGCCAGGCGGAGGGGCTGGCGTTTTCGGTGCCGTGTTCGTGCAGGCCGCCGCCCAGCCTTCGCAACATCTTCAGGGAATTGAAGCGTGACCTTGGATGCCCGATGCCGGAGCATGGCCACCTCGGCGGCTGGGCGCACCAGGGGGTGCTGCTGCTGAACACGTCGTTGACGGTCGAGCAGGGGCGGCCGGGCAGTCATGCCCGGAAAGGTTGGGAAGCGCTAACTGACGAAATCATCCGCGTGGTTGCGCGTGACACGCGACCGAAAGTGTTCATGCTGTGGGGGGCGCATGCGCAGGCGAAGAAGGGTTTGATCGAGGCTGCGGGGGGGCCTCACCTCATACTCGAAAGCAACCATCCGTCGCCGCTGTCTGCCACTCGTCCGCCGGTGCCCTTTATCGGTTGCGGCCATTTCGGCGCGGCCAATCGCTTCCTCGTGACGCACGGGGAGGTGCCCATCAATTGGGCGCTTTGAACCGCCGTTGGCGCTGCCGACAACCCGTGCTATAGTCTGCGGTTCGCCGCGGAGGGGTGCCCGAGTGGCTAAAGGGGGCAGACTGTAAATCTGTTGGCTTACG
>CAMLIZ010000030.1 GCA_946480245.1 uncultured Pseudomonadota bacterium | reverse complement strand
TCCCGAAGGCACGCGCGGGCACCTGGGTGAGCCGCAGCCCTTCAAGAGCGGGCTCTACCACCTGGCGCGCCAGTTCCCGCAGGTGCAGCTGATCCCGGCCTGGATCGACAACGTGCAGCGCGTGATGCCCAAGGGCGAGGTGATCCCGGTACCGATCCTGTGCAGCGTGACCTTCGGCGCGCCCATCAACCTGGCCGCGGGCGAGGACAAGGCGGCCTTCCTGGAGCGCGCACGCGCTGCGGTGCTGGCCCTGCGGCCCGCCGCGCCATGAGGGCCGCCGCGTGAGGCAGCTCTTTCACACGCTGCACGATCTGCCGGCCGAGCAGCAGGTGGCGCTGCTGTTCGCGCTGCTGTTCGGCGCGCTGCTGGTGGCCACCGTGCTGGCCACGATGCGCTCGGTGCGCGAGCTCGCGCCGCGCCAGCGCGAGCGGCACGAGCGCTTCAAGCGCGAACTCGCCGCCGTGTGGACGGGCGCGGTGGTGTTCTGGCTGGCGTGGTTGTCGGGCGCGGTGGGCGCCACCGTGTTGTTCGCGCTGATCTCGTTCCTCGCGCTGCGCGAGTTCATCACGCTGATGCACACGCGCCGCGCGGACCATCGCAGCCTGCTGCTCGCCTTCTTCATCGTGCTGCCGTTCCAGTACGTGCTGGTCGGCAGCCGCAGCTTCGACCTGTTCACCGTGTTCATCCCGGTGTATGCCTTCCTGGCCATTCCGGTGGTGGGCGCGCTGGGCGGCGACCCGCAGCGCTTTCTCGAGCGCAACGCGAAGATCCAGTGGGGCATCATGGTGTGCGTGTACGGCCTGTCGCACGCGCCGGCGCTGCTGCTGCTGCAGTTCCGCGGCTACGAGGACCGCGGCGCTTTCCTGCTGCTGTTCCTGGTGGCGGTGGTGTCGGCCGCGCAACTGGGCCAGGAGCTCGCGAGCCACCGCCTGCCGCGGCGGCCGATCGCGCGCCAGATCAGCCGCAGCTTCTCGTGGCGCGCCTGGGGTATCGGCGCACTGTCGGCTGCGGTGGTGGGCGCGCTCTTGTTCCGGGTGACGCCGTTCAAGGTGGGGCAGGCCTTCGCGATGGCGTTGATCGCCGGTGCCTCCGGCACGCTGGGCGGCTTCGTGATGGCGGCGCTCAAGCGCGACGCCGGCGTGCACCACTGGGGCCACCGCAGCACCGTCACCGGCGCGGTCGGCCTGCTGGACCGCGTGGCGCCGCTGTGCTTTGCGGCGCCCGTGTTCTTCCATTCGGTGCGCTGGTATTTCCAGACCAGTCTTTGAGAGGGCAGTAGCTTGAAGCAGCGGTTTGCGTACATCGACCGGACCAAGGGCCTGGCCATCCTGCTGGTGGTGATCGGCCACCTGATCGCACGCGAACCACCGGCCGGCGACGTGCACTGGTACCTGCTGCTCAAGCACGCGGTGTATGCCTTCCACATGCCGCTGTTCATGGCGGTGAGCGGCATCGTGTACGGCCTCAGCTGGCGCATGCGCGCCACGCTCGCCGAGGACATGGCCGACGCGGCGCGGCGTGCGCTGCGCCTGCTGCCCTCCTACCTGCTGTTCGGGCTGCTGGTGTTCGCGGGCAAGTGGAGCTTCGAGGCCATGGGCGCGCGCGTGGACAACCCGGTGCACGGGGCCAGCGACCTGATCGCGCTGGTGCTGCGGCCGAGCGACAGCTTCTGCACCTTCCTCTGGTACGTGTACGCGTTGTCGCTGCTGTACCTGGCGTTTCCGCCGCTGTTTCGCCTGCTGCGCGGACACCTGCTGCCGCTGCTGGCGATCACCGCGCTGTTCGGGCTGCTGCCGTCGAGCAACTGGTTCGCCTGGGACCGGCTGCGCCTGTTCACGCCGTTCTTCGTGGCCGGCGTCATCGCGGGCCGGCACCACGAAGCCACGCAACGCTGGATCGCCCGGCTCTGGATCCCCGCGCTGCTGGTCTTCGCCGCGCTGATGCCGATGGCGGCCCATGACGACCCCCTGCCCAGCTGGAGCGCGGCGGTGCTGTCGCTGCTGGCGCTGCCGGGGCTGATGCGCGCCACGGTGCGCTGGCCGCTGGGTGCATTCGACACCATGGGCCGCTACACGCTGATCATCTACCTGACGAACACGATCTTCATCGGCCTGACCAAGCTCGCCGCCGTGCGCCTGGGCGTGTGGGACGGCGCGCACTTTCCGCTGGTGGCGCTGACCATGACGGTGATCGCGGTGGGCGGGGCGATCGTGCTCAAGCGCTTCGTGCTGCCCTGGCTGCCGCCACTCGATCGCATCACGACGTGAGAATCCTCGGCATCGACCCCGGCCTGCAGACCACCGGCTTCGGCGTGGTGGCGTGCGAAGGCGCACAGCTGCACTACGAAGCCAGCGGCACCATCCGCACCGCCGACGCGGCACGCGGTGATCTGCCGGGCCGCTTGAAGATCATCTTCGAAGGCGTGCGCGAGATCGTCGAGCGCTACCGGCCCGAGCAGGCTTCGGTGGAGATCGTGTTCGTCAACGTCAATCCGCAGAGCACCCTGCTGCTCGGCCAGGCGCGCGGCGCCGCGCTGGCGGCGCTGGTGTCCAGCGGGCTCGCGGTGTCGGAGTACACCGCGCTGCAGATGAAGAAGGCCGTGGTAGGCCACGGCCAGGCGCGCAAGGAGCAGGTGCAGGAGATGGTGGCGCGCCTGCTCAAGCTGCCCGGCCTGCCCGGCAAGGATGCGGCCGACGCGCTGGGCCTGGCGATCGCGCATGCGCACGCGGGGCGTTCGTTTGCCGCGATGGGGCAGGCCACCACCTTGCAGCGGCGCTCCCATGCGCAGTACCGCAAGGGCCGGATTTACTGATCTGCCGCCGCGGCCAGCAGCGCATCGACGGCCGCCAGCGTGTCCTGCGCATAGGGGCGCAGATCGGGGTCTTGCAGCATCTGCAGCCGCTCGACCATGCGGGCGCGCTCCCCGCTGGCGGCCTCCGGCCGGCGCGCCGCCAGGTGCGCACGCAGCAGCGCCTCGTGCGCGAAGAAGCATTCGAACGGATCGCCGCCGTTGGCCTCGCACAGCGCCAGACACGCCTGCGCATGCACCATGGCCTGCTCGCCCTGGCCCGCCTTGGCATGGCAGAGCGCGAGCAGGTAGTCCGCGCGCTCGGTCTCGCGCCAGCCGCCGGCGCGCGACCAGGCCTCGCGTGCACGCGAGGCGGCCTCCAGCATCACGGCCACGCGCTGCGCGTCCTGCTGCTGTGCGGGCCGCAGCTCCTGCTCGATGTCGCTGGCGATGTTGTTCATCATCGCCGCGTAGGCGCGCAGCGCGCCGGTATCGTCGAGCGGCTGCAGCCAGCGCCGGGCTGCGTCCATGCGCTCGCGCACCGCGCTCCACTCGCCGCGACGGCAGCGCGCCAGCGCGGCGTTGCAATGCGCGCGGATGCGTTCGGCCGCCGGCAGCGCGCTGTGCTGCGCGGCCGCGGTGTCATCGACCAGCGCGATCGCGAGCCGGGCGCGCAGCAGCGTCGTGGCCAGCGCCGCATCGTCGTGCGCAAGGGCTTGCAGCCGGTCGAGCGCGGCCGCCAGTTCGGCGGCCCGGTCCAGGTGCCCGAGCAGCACATGCTCGAGGACGCGCGCAAACGCGTCGGCGGCGCCCGCTTCGCCCGGCAGCAGCGCAAAGCCAGCGCGCAGGCGCTCGGCGGCAGCCTGCGGCGCGGCGCCGTGTTCGTTCATCGCCTGATCGGCCAGTTGCCGCAGGCCGGGGGTTTGGTCGTGGCTCATCAGAGCATCATCGCCAGTCGTTCGAGGAACAGCACGGCAAAGAAGCCGGCACCGGCCAGCACGGTCCACTTCAGGATCATCACGCCGCGCCGGCGCCACAGCGCGTCGCCGGTGGCGATGGAGACGGCAAAGCAGAGCAGGCTGGCGACCAGCAGCAGGCCGAAGACGAGGCGGAAGAGGAACATCGCCGCGCGCTGTGTGCTACCAGGCCGGCGCCAGCTCGGCAAAGCCGGCCGGCGCTTCCTGCTCGCGCTCGAAGCTGACGATGTCGTAGGCGGCCGGGTCGGCCAGCAGCTGGCGCATCAGCTTGTTGTTCAGCGCATGGCCGCCCTTGAACGATGTGTAGGCGGCCAGCATCGGCTTGCTGTCGATGTAGAGGTCGCCGATCGCGTCGAGGATCTTGTGCTTCACGAACTCGTCGTCGTAGCGCAGGCCCTCGGCATTGAGCACCTTGGTGTCGTCCACCACGATCGCGTTGTCCATGCTGCCGCCCAGCGTGAGGCCGCGCGAGCGCATCAGGTCCACGTCCTTGCTGAAGCCGAAGGTGCGCGCGCGCGCGATCTCCTGCTTGTAGCGGCCGCTGCCCATGTCGAAGCTCACGCGCTGCCCGGTGGCGTCCACCGCCTTGTGGCCGAAGATGATCTCGAAGGTGAGCTTGAAGCCGTGGTGCGGCTCCAGTCGCGCCCACTTCAAGGTGGGGCCGTCACCTTCACGCACCTCCACCGGCTTGAGCACGCGGATGAAGCGCTTGGGCGCGGCCTGCAGCTCGATGCCCGCGCTTTGCAGCAGGAACACGAAGGCCGCGGCCGATCCGTCGAGGATGGGCACCTCGTCGGCGGTGATGTCGATGATCAGGTTGTCCAGCCCGAGCCCGGCGCAGGCCGACAGCAGGTGCTCGGTGGTCTGCACCTTCGGTGCGCCGGGGTCGCCGCCCGGCGAGATGGTGGAGGCCATGCGCGTGTCGCACACGTTGAGCGCGCGCACGGGGATGCTCACGGGCACCGGCAAATCCACACGACGGAACACGATGCCGGTGTCGGGCGGTGCGGGGCGCAGCACCAGCTCCACCCGCTGGCCGCTGTGCAACCCCACGCCGACGGCACGGGTGAGCGACTTGAGGGTGCGTTGCTGAAGCATCGCGGAATTGTAGAGAGAGGGTCCAGCCCCGCGTGCCCGAAAGGACACGCGGGGTGGGACGAAGGAGAGCATTTCTGCCTATCGCGCAGATAGGCCGCAGGTCAGCTCAATCAGCCTGCTTGCGCAGGAACGCCGGGATCTCGATCTCGTCCATGCCGTTGCTGGCCAGCGCATCCACCTTGGCGGCAGCTTGCGTACGGCCGTTGCGCCACACGCTGGGCGTGGCGAACTGCTCGTAGTTGTGCTGCACCGGCGGGTGCTGCACAGCCTGGTTCAGGATCGGCAGGTTGTCGGTGCCGGTGCGCAGGCCGGCGGCCGGCTGCACCACCGACAGCGGCGCCTGCTGGCGCTTGGCCGGCGACAGACCCGTGGCGATCACCGTGACGCGCAGCTGGTCGCCCAGGCTCTCGTCGTAGGCGGTGCCGTAGATCACGTGCGCGTCGTCGGCGGCATAGCGGCGGATGCAGTTCATCGCGTTGCGGCTTTCGCTCAGCTTGAAGGTCTGCTTGCTCGCTGCGATCAGCACCAGCACGCCGCGCGCGCCGGAGAGGTCGATGCCCTCCAGCAGCGGGCAGGCCACCGCAGCCTCCGCGGCCTTGGTGGCGCGGTCCGGGCCGCCGGCCTGCGCCGTGCCCATCATCGCCTTGCCCGGCTCGCTCATCACCGTCTTCACGTCCTCGAAGTCCACGTTCACGAGGCCGGGGATGTGGATGATGTCGCTGATGCCGCCCACCGCGTTCTTCAGCACGTCGTTGGCGTGCGCGAACGCTTCCTCCTGCGTGACGTCGTCGCCCATCACCTCGAGCAGCTTCTCGTTGAGCACGACGATCAGCGAATCGACGTTGGCCTCCAGCTCGCCCACGCCGGTGTCGGCTGCCTTCATGCGGCGGTTGCCCTCGAACTCGAAGGGCTTGGTGACCACGCCCACCGTGAGGATGCCCATCTCCTTGGCCACGCGCGCGATCACCGGCGCCGCGCCGGTGCCGGTGCCGCCGCCCATGCCGGCGGTGATGAACAGCATGTGCGCGCCATTGATGGCGGTGCGGATCTCGTCGACCGCCATTTCGGCCGCCTCGCGCCCCTTTTCGGGCTTGCTGCCGGCGCCCAGGCCGGTGCCACCGAGCTGGATGGTGCGGTTGGCCAGACTGCGCGTGAGCGCCTGTGCATCGGTGTTGGCGCAGATGAACTCCACGCCCTGGACGTTGCGGTCGATCATGTGGTCCACCGCGTTGCCGCCACCGCCTCCGACGCCGATGACCTTGATCTGGGTACCCATGTTGAACTCTTCCACTTCGATCATTTCGATGCTCATGTCACTCTCCTGTGAGGCCCTTTTCCGCTGGGGTCCGGGCATGGTTTCGATTGTATTGACGGGGGGTTTGAAAGCTGTCGAGGAGAACCCTCAGCCAGGCGGCCCGGTGCATTCGCGGCAGCGGTCGAGACGGCGGGCTCCGGTGTTGATCGTGTTCATCAGAAGGTCCCCACAAACCAGTTCTTCACGCGGTCCAGCGCGCTCTGCATGGAGCCCGCCTTCTGCGCCACCTTGTGACCTCGCACACGGGCCAGCCGCGCCTCTTCAAGCAGTCCCATGACGGTGGCGGCCCGTGGCTGCGCCACCATGTCCGACAGGGCGCTGGTGTACTGCGGCACGCCACGGCGCACCGGCTTGAGGAAGATGTCCTCACCGAGTTCGACCATGCCCTGCATCACCGCGCTGCCGCCGGTGAGCACGATGCCCGAGGACAGCACCTCCTCGAAGCCCGAGTCGCGCACCACCTGCTGCACGAGGGCGAAGATCTCCTCGACGCGCGGCTCGATCACGCCGGCCAGGGCCTGGCGGCTGAGCATGCGCGGGCCGCGGTCGCCCAGACCGGGCACCTCGACCTGGGTGTCCGGGTCGGCCAGCAGCTGCTTGGCACAGCCGCTCTCGACCTTGATGTCCTCGGCGTCCTTGGTCGGCGTGCGCAGCGCCATCGCGATGTCGCTGGTGATCAGGTCGCCGGCGATCGGGATCACCGCGGTGTGGCGGATCGCACCGTCGGTGAAGATCGCGACATCCGTGGTGCCGGCGCCGATGTCCACCATCGCCACGCCGAGATCCTTTTCGTCCTCGGTGAGCACGGCCGCGCTGCTGGCGCTCGGGTTGAGCACCAGCTGCTCCACCTCCAGCCCGCAGCGGCGCACGCACTTGATGATGTTCTCGGCAGCACTTTGAGCGCCGGTCACGATGTGCACCTTCACCTCGAGGCGGCCGCCGCTCATGCCGATCGGCTCCTTCACCTCGTGGCCGTCGATCACGAACTCCTGCGGCTCCACCAGCAGCAGCTTCTGGTCGTTCGGGATGTTGATGGCCTTGGCGGTTTCCACCACGCGCGCCACGTCGATCGGCGTCACTTCCTTGTCGCGCACGATCACCATGCCGGTGCTGTTCTGCCCGCGGATGTGGCTGCCGGTGATGCCGGTGTACACGCGCGTGATCTTGCAGTCGGCCATCATCTCGGCCTCTTTCAGCGCCTGCTGGATGCTCTGCACCGTGGCGTCGATGTTGACCACCACGCCGCGCTTGAGCCCGTGCGAGCTGGCCGTGCCGATGCCGGCCACGCGCAGTTCGCCGCCCGGCATCACCTCGGCCACCACCGCCATCACCTTGGCGGTGCCGATGTCCAGGCCGACGACGAGATCCTTGTATTCCTTTGCCATGGGTTCAGTCCCTCAATGCTTTCCTGCCTTCGCGCCGTCGCCATCCGCCGGCAGTGTCGTGACGCCCTTCAACTTGACCGCGTAGCCGTCCATGTGGCGCAGATCGGCATACGCCAGCGGACGCTGGAAGCGGCCGGTCACCTGCGGCAGCGTGCGCACGAAGCGCTCGGTGCGCGCCAGCACCTCGGCGTCGTCGCCGCGGCCCAGCTCCACCTCGGCGTCGCTGTCCAGCGTGACGCGCCAGGAGCCGCGGCCCGACAAGCTGACGGCGTCGATGGCCGTGTCCAGCTTGGCGAACACCGGCTGCAGCTGGCCGAACATGGCCAGCATGTGGGCCGAGCTGCCGTCGGGGCCGGCGAAGGTGGGCAGCGCCATGTCCTCGACGTCGCCCACGTTGGCCTCGAACACCTCGCCGTGCGCGTTCACCAGCTCCTCGTTGCCGCTGGCGTCTTCCCACAGCGCCACCGGGTGGTGCTCCTGCAGCTGCACGCGCAGCACGTTGGGCCACACGCGGTGCACGACCGCGCGACGCACCCACGGCACCCCTTCGAAAGCGGCGCGCGCCTTGTCGAGATCCATCGTGAAGAAGTTGCCCTTCAGGTGCGGCATCGCGTTGGCGCGGATGGTGCTCACGCTGTTGCGCTCGATCTCGCCTTCGAGCCGCACCACGCGGAACGCGAACACCGGCAGCCGCACGACCCACCACACCGCCGCCACGGCCAGCGCCACGCCGGCCAGCGCGAACAAGGCGTTCGCAAGGCCGTTCATCAGCCGCACGTCGGGCGGCAGCGTGGGCAAGGTGGCGGCGTTGGCCATGCTCAGGCGCTCTTCCTGTGCGACGTGTCGAGTGCGGCATCGGCCAGCAGCATCAGGCACAGCCGCTCGTAGCTGATGCCCACCGCCTGCGCCGACTTGGGCACCAGCGAATGGCCGGTCATGCCGGGCGAGGTGTTCATCTCGAGCAGGAACGGCTTGCGGTCGCTGGCGCGAATCATCAGGTCGGCGCGGCCCCAGCCGCGGCAGCCGAGTGCGCGGTAGGCCAGCACCACCAGGCGCTGGATCTCGCGCTCCTCGGCTTCGGGCAGGCCGCTCGGGCACAGATACACCGTGTCGTCGGTGAAGTACTTGTTCTGGTAGTCGTAGTCGCCCTCGGGCGCCACGATGCGGATCACCGGCAGCGCATGCGCTGCGGCGCCGGCACCGAGCACCGGGCACGTGACCTCGTCGCCTTCGATGAACTCCTCGCACAGCACGTCGGGGTCGTACTGCGCGCTCAGGCGCACCGCCTCGGCCATGTCGGAGTAGCCCTGGACCTTGGTGACGCCGATCGACGAGCCTTCGCGCGGCGGCTTCACGATCAGCGGCAGGTTCAGCTCGTCGGGCACCGTGCGCACGCGCTCGTGCGTCTGCTCGTCGGGCGCCAGCCACACGTAGCGCGGGGTCGGCAGGCCTTCGGCGATCCACACGCGCTTGGTCATCACCTTGTCCATCGCGATCGCCGAGGCCATGACGCCCGAGCCGGTGTACGGAATGCCGAGCAGCTCGAGCGCGCCCTGCACGCTACCGTCCTCGCCATGGCGGCCGTGCAGCGCGATGAAGCAGCGCTGGAAGCCCTGCCGCTTCAGCTCGCCGAGTTCCTGCTGCGCCGGGTCGAACGCATGCGCGTCCACCCCTTGCGAGCGCAGCGCGCCCAGCACGCCGTTGCCCGACAGCAGCGAGATCTCGCGCTCGGCGGAGTCGCCGCCCATCAGCACGGCGACCTTGCCGAACGCCTTCACGTCGATCGCAGCTTGCTCGTTCATGCTTGTTGCCCCTTGGCCTGTTCGACCACCCTGGCCGGCACCGCGCCGATCGAGCCGGCGCCCATCGCGATCACCACGTCGCCGGCGCGTGCCTGCTGCACGATGGTTTCGGGCAGCGCGTTGACGTCGTCCACGAACACCGGGTCCACCTTGCCCGCCACGCGCAGTGCGCGCGCCAGGCTGCGGCCGTCGGCCGCGACGATCGGCGCCTCGCCGGCGGCATACACCTCGGTGAGCAGCACCGCGTCGGCGCTGCCCATCACCTTCACGAAATCCTCGAAGCAATCCCGCGTGCGGGTGTAGCGGTGCGGCTGGAACGCCAGCACGAGGCGCCGATCCGGAAACGCACCGCGCGCGGCGGCGATCACCGCAGCCATCTCCACCGGGTGATGGCCGTAGTCGTCGATCAGCGTGAAGTTGCCGCCGGCCTGCGCCGGCAGCTCGCCGTAGCGCTGGAAGCGCCGGCCCACGCCGGTGAACTCGGCCAGCGCCTTGACGATGGGGGCGTCGGGCAGTTGCAGCTCCGTGGCCACGGCGATCGCCGCCAGCGCGTTGCGCACGTTGTGCTCGCCGGGCAGGTTGAGCGTGATGTCGAGGTCGGGCATCACCACGCCGTTGCGCCGCTGCGCGGTGAAGCGCATCTGCCCGCCGGGCAGCGCCTGCACGTCGACCGCGCGCACCTGCACGTCCTCGCCCAGGCCGTAGCTGACCACCGGGCGCGACACGAACGGGATGATCGAGCGCACGCCGGGATCGTCGGCACACAGGATGGCCGCGCCGTAAAACGGCATGCGGTGCAGGAAGTCCACGAACGCGTGCTTCAGCTTCGCGAAGTCGTGGCCGTAGGTGTCCATGTGGTCGGCGTCGATGTTGGTGACGACGGCCAGCACCGGGTTCAGGTTCAGGAACGATGCATCCGACTCGTCGGCCTCCACCACGATGTAGTCGCCCGAGCCCAGGCGTGAATTGGCGCCGGCGCTGTTGAGCTTGCCGCCGATCACGAAGGTCGGGTCCACGCCGGCCTCGGCCAGCACGCTGGTGACGAGCGAGGTGGTGGTGGTCTTGCCGTGCGTGCCGGCGATCGCGATGCCGCTCTTCAGCCGCATCAGCTCGGCCAGCATCACCGCGCGCGGCACCACCGGCACGCGCCGGGCGCGCGCGGCGATCACCTCCGGGTTGTCGCCCTTTACCGCGGTGGAGGTGACCACCGCCTGTGCGTCGCCGATGTGCGCGGCCTCGTGCCCGATGTGCACCGTGATGCCCAACTCGGCCAGGCGGCGCGTGGTGGCGCTGTCGCTCTGGTCCGAGCCCGACACGGTGTAGCCGAGGTTGTGCAGGATCTCGGCGATGCCGCTCATGCCGGCGCCACCGATGCCGACGAAGTGGATGTGCTTGACCGCGTGCTTCATTTGGCTTGCACCATCCCTTCGATCTCGTCGGCCACGCGCGCGGCGGCGCGCGGGCGACCCAGGTGACGTGCCTTGTCGGCCATGGCCTGCAAGGTGGGGCGGTCGAGCGTGCGCAGCAGGTCGGCCAGGCTTTGCGGCGACAGCTCGGGCTGCGGCAGGTGGATGGCGGCTCCGTGCTGCGCCATGAACTTGGCGTTGTCGCGCTGGTGCGCGGTGGTGCTCACGACCAGCGGCACCAGCGCGCTGGCCACGCCGCCGGCGCACAGTTCGCTCACCGTGACGGCGCCCGCGCGGCAGATCATCAAGTCGCAGTCGGCCATGCGTTGCGCCATGTCGTCGATGAAGGGCAGCAGCTCCACCGGCACGCCCACCAGCTCGTAGGCCTTGCGCACGGATTCGAGGTTGGCGCTGCCGGTCTGATGCGTGACGATCGGGCGCGCGCTCGCGTCCATCAGTGCCAGCGCGTTGGGCAACACCTCGTTGAGTGCGCGTGCGCCCAGGCTGCCGCCCACCACCAGCACGCGCAGCGGGCCGCTGCGGCCGGCGAAGCGCTGCGCCGGCTCGGGCATCGCCTCGATCTCGGCGCGCACCGGATTGCCGGTGACCACGGCATGGTTGACGCGCGTGGCCGCTTCGCCGTCGAAGCCGAAGCCCACCTTGCGCGCCACAGGCAGCAGCGCGCGGTTGCTCATCAGCAGCGACGCGTCGGCGTTCACCACCATCAGCGGCACGCGCCGCAGCGCCGCCATCAACCCGCCGGGGAAGCACACGTAGCCGCCCATGCCGAGCACGGCATCCGCGCTGCGCCGGCGCAGGATGCGCCAGGTTTCGCCGAAGGCCTTGGCGAGCTTGAGCGCACCGGTGAGGCTGTGCAGGGCGCCCTTGCCGCGCAGGCCGGCAAAGCCGATGGTGTCCATCGGGATGCCGCTGGGCGGCACCAGCTTGTTCTCCATCCCGCTGGCCGTGCCGAGCCAGCTCACGGTCCAGCCGCGCTGCTGCATCTCCTGCGCCACCGCGAGGCCGGGGATGATGTGCCCGCCGGTGCCGGCCGCCATGATCACGAGGTGTCGGCTCATCGTGCCCCCTTGGCGCTGCGCGCCGTCCCCCCAAGGGGAAGCGATCGCCTGCGGAGCGGCCGTGCGGCGTTCATGCCCGCCCTCCCCGCATGAGCTGCCGGTTCTCGATGTCGGCGCGCAGCACGATCGCCAGCGCGATCAGGTTCAGCAGCACGCCCGAGCCGCCGTAGCTCATCAGCGGCAAGGTCAGGCCCTTGGTGGGCAGCACGCCGAGGTTGACGCCCATGTTGATGAAGGCCTGCCCGCCCATCCAGATGCCGATGCCCTGCGTCATCAGCCCGGCGAACACGCGATCCAGCGCGATCGCCTGGCGGCCGATGTGGAAGATGCGGCGCGTGAGCCAGAAGAAGGCTGCGATCACGCAGGCCACGCCCACGAAGCCCAGCTCCTCGCCCACCACGGCCAGCAGGAAGTCGGTGTGCGCCTCCGGCAGGTAGTGCAGCTTCTCGAGCGACCCCCCCAGCCCCTGGCCGAAGATCTCGCCCCGGCCGAACGCGATCAGCGAGTGCGTGAGCTGGTAGGCCTTGCCCTGCGCATAGGCCGGGTTCCAGGGATCGAGGTACGCAAAGATGCGCTGGCGCCGGAACTCGCTGAACACGATCATCAGCACGAACACGCCCACCAGCACCGCCACGCTGAGCAAGAACATGCGGCCGTTCACGCCGCCGAGGAACAGGATGCCCAGCGCGATGGCGGCGATCACCATGAAGGCGCCCATGTCGGGCTCGGCCAGCAGCAGCAGGCCCACCACGCCCAGCGCCACCGCCATCGGCGTGACGGCGCGGAAGAAGTTTTCCTTCACCTCCATCTTGCGCACCATGTAGCTGGCGGCGTACATGGCCATCGCCAGCTTGGTCCACTCGCTGGGCTGGAAGTTGAGCAGGCCCAGCGGCAGCCAACGGCGCGCGCCGTTCACTCCCTTGCCCACGTGCGGCACCAGCACCACCACCAGCGACAGCAGCGCGGTGACGAACAGCCACGGCGCCCACTTCTCCCACACGCTGATCGGCAGTTGCACCGTCACCAGCGCGGCCACCGAGCCCACTGCAATGAACATCAGCTGGCGCGTCAGGAAGTGCGTGGGCGCATAGCGCGCAAAGCGCGGGCTGTCGGGCAGCGCCACCGAGGCCGAATACACCATCACCAGGCCCAGCGCGAGCAGCGCCACGGTGACCCACAGCAAGGTCTGGTCGAAGCCGAGCAGGCGCGCCGGCTGGCCGGCCGACACGCTGACCCAGTCGCGCACCGGCACCGCATCCGCGTCGGCCTTGGCACTCGGGGCCTTGCGGCCGATCACGGCCGCGGCGCGCTGCAGCAGCGCCGCCGGCGACACGAGGGCGAATGCGCGAGCCATCGTCATGCCAGCGCCTCCCCGCGGTCGGCCGCGATCGCCTGCACCTCGGCCGCGAACACTTCAGCGCGGTGCTTGTAGTTGCGGAACATGTCCAGGCTGGCGCAGGCCGGGCTGAGCAGCACCGCATCGCCCGGCTGCGCCTGCTCGAAGCACCAGCGCGTGGCCGCCTGCAGCGTGTCGTGGCGCTGCACGGGCACGCCGGTGCCTGTCAGCATGGCTTCGATGGCGCCGGCGTCGCGGCCGATCAGTGCCACGGCGCGCGCATGGCGCGCCACGCCGTCGGCCAGCGGGGAGAAATCCTGCCCCTTGCCGTCGCCGCCGAGGATCACCACCAGCTTGGCCGGCGACTTGTCGGCGCCCAGGCCGCTGAGCGCGGCCACCGTGGCACCCACGTTGGTGCCCTTGCTGTCGTCGAAGGCCTCGACGCGGCCCACCGTGCCCAGGTATTCCACGCGATGCGGCTCGCCACGGTATTCGCGCAGCCCGTGCAGCAGCAGGCCGAGCGGGCAGCCGATGGCGGTGGCCAGCGCCAGCGCAGCCAGCGCGTTGGCGGCGTTGTGGCGGCCGCGGATGCGCAGCGCGTCGGCGGGCATCAGGCGCTGCAGGATGATCTCTTCTTCCTCGCCTTTGCGTCGCTTGATCGTCTCGTCCGATTCCATCGCACGCACCAGCCAGGCCATGCCGTTTTGCACCACCAGGCCGAAGTCGCCGGGGTGCTGGGGTGCGTCGAGGCCGAAGCGCACCACCTTGCGCGCGATGGCCTTCGCCGGCTTGCCGCGCGCGCCCTTCACGAGCACCGGCTCGGGGATCATCGCCTCCACCCGCGGATCGTCGCGGTTGATCACCATCACCGCGTGCTGTCCGAAGATGCGCGCCTTGGCCGCGGCGTAGGCGCGCATGTCGCCGTGCCAGTCGAGATGGTCCTGGCTCAGGTTGAGCACGGCCGCAGCCGCCGGCTCGAAACCCTTGACCTCGTCGAGCTGGAAGCTGCTGAGCTCCAGCACCCAGACCTCGGGCAGGTGCTCGAACACCGGCGCGGCGGGCGGCGGCGGCGCGAGCTGCAGCGGCGCCTCTTCCTCGGTGCTTTCCACCGGCGCGGTGGCAAACGCGTCGCTGTCGGCCAGGTGCGGCGAATCGAGGGCCGGCGCCAGCGCCTCGGGCTCGTTCTCGTCACGCTCGGTGGACAGCACCTCGGCTTGCGCGAAGGCATCGCTGTCGGCCAGCGCCGCGTCGTCTTCCGGCGCCTGGCCGATCTCCTGTGCTTCGCTGTCGGCCATCACCGGGTCTTCGGGCACCGCTTCGGCCTCGAAGGGCTCCAGGTCCAGCGCCGCGGCCAGCGTGTCCAGCATCGTCGGGCCGATGTTGCCGGCGCTCGCCACGCGGCGGCCGCAGCGCTCGATCATCAGCGCGGTGAGCGCCGTGGTGGTGGTCTTGCCGTTGGTGCCGGTGATCGCCAGCACCTTCGGCGCGTAGCGGCGCTCGGCCTTCAGGTCGGCCAGCGCGCGATTGAACAGATCGAGCTCGCCTTGCACCAGCGCGCCGTTGTCGAGCGCTGCATTGAGCAGCGGGGCGATGCGCTCGTCGTGCGGCGCCAGCCCCGGGCTCTTGAGCACCACGCGCACGCCGTCGAGCAGCGCGGGCACGTCGATGGCGCCGGTATGGAAGCCGGCCTGCGGCAGGTGCTCGCGCAGCGCGGCCAGTTGCGGCGGCGTTTCGCGCGAATCCCACACACGGATCTGCGCGGCGCCGCAGCGTGCGCACCAGCGTGCCATCGCGAGACCCGAGTCGCCGAGGCCGAGGATGAGGATGGTGAGGCCTTCGAGGTACTTCATCGCGCTACCTCAGCTTCAGGCTGGCCAGGCCGACCAGGCACAGCAGCATCGTGATGATCCAGAAGCGCACGACGACCTGCGTCTCGTTCCAGCCGCTCTTCTCGAAGTGGTGGTGCAGCGGCGCCATCTTGAAGATGCGCCGGCCGGTGCCGGTGCGCGCCTTGGTGAACTTGAACCAGCTCACCTGCAGCATCACCGACAGCACCTCCACCACGAAGATGCCGCCCATGATGGCGAGCACGATCTCCTGGCGCACGATCACGGCGATGGTGCCGAGCGCGCCACCGAGTGCCAGCGCGCCCACGTCGCCCATGAAGATCTGCGCGGGGTGGGCGTTGTACCAAAGGAAGGCCAGGCCCGCGCCGGCCAGCGCCGCGCAGAACACCAGCAGCTCGCCGGCGCCGGGGATGTACGGGAACAGCAGGTAGCGCGAGAAGACCGAGCTGCCCACCACGTAGGCGAACACGCCCAGCGCCGAGCCCACCAGCACCACCGGCATGATCGCCAGGCCGTCGAGCCCGTCGGTGAAGTTCACCGCATTGCTGGAGCCCACGATCACCACGTACGTGAGGATGATGAAACCGAACACGCCCAGCGGATAGCTGATGGTCTTGAAGAACGGCACCATCAGGTCGGCCTTGGGCGGCAGCTCGTTGCTGAAGCCGCTTTGCACCCAGCGAATGAAGAGCTCGAGCACGCGCAGGTTCGAGGTTTCCGACACGCTGAACGCGAGGTACAGCGCCGCCACCAGCCCGATCAGCGACTGCCAGAAGTACTTCTCCCTCGACGACATGCCCTCGGGGTTCTTGTGCACCACCTTGCGCCAGTCGTCGGCCCAGCCCACGGCACCGAAACCGAAGGTGACCAGCATCACCACCCACACGAAGCGGTTGGTCCAGTCGAACCACAGCACGGTGGAGATGCCGATGCCGATGAGGATGAGCACGCCGCCCATCGTGGGCGTGCCGGCCTTGGCCAGGTGCGCCTTCACGCCGTATTCGCGGATCGGCTGGCCGATCTTCAGCTCGGTCAGGCGGTTGATCACCCATGGCCCGAAGGCCAGCCCGATCAGCAGCGACGTGAGCGCGGCCATCACGGCGCGGAACGTGAGGTACTGGAACACGCGCAGGAAACCCAGCTGCTCCGGGTAGTGCAGTTGCAGCCATTGCGACAGGCTGAGCAGCATCAGGCGCTTCCCTTCGTTTGTTGTTCTGCCGGGGTTACAAGCGCCTGCACCACGCGCTCCATCTTCATGAAGCGCGAGCCCTTCACGAGCACGGCGGCGGCTTCGGGCGCCTGCGGCAAGGCGGCGATCAGCGCCGGCACCTCGGCAAAGTGGCGCGCTGCGGGGCCGAAGGCTCGTGCCGCGTCGGCGCACAGCGCGCCGGCCGTCCACAACTCGGCGATGCCGCGCTCGCGCGCATAGGCGCCCACTTCGGCGTGGAACTGCGGGCCTTGCGTGCCCACCTCACCCATGTCGCCCAGCAGCAGCCACTGCGGCGCGGGCAGCTCGGCCAGCACGTCGATCGCCGCGCGCACCGAGTCGGGGTTGGCGTTGTAGGTGTCGTCCACCAGCACCACATTGCGGCCGCCGCGCTCGAAGGCTTTCAGCTGCGAGCGCCCCTTCACCGGCTCGAAGGCCTCCAGCCCCTGCGCGATCGCCTCCAGCGGTGCGCCGGCGGCCAGCGCGCAGGTGGCGGCGGCCAGCGCGTTCTTCAGGTTGTGGCGCCCGGCGATGCGCAGGTGCGCGAGCGTGGTGCCGGCCGGCGTATGCAAGGTGAGCGCCCAGGCGCCCTGCTCCCAGGCCGCGGTGCCCGTGACGTCGGCCGCGCCCTGCAACGCGAACGTGAGCTGCGGCCGCTGCCCGGCCAGCGCATGCCACAGCGGCGCGAACGCGTCGTCGGCCGGAAACACCGCCACGCCGGTGGCGGCCAGGGCCTCGATCACGCTGCCGTTCTCGCGCGCCACGGCTTCCACGCTGGCCATGAACTCCTGGTGCTCGCGCTGCGCGTTGTTCACCAGCGCCACCGTCGGTTGGGCCAGGCGGCTGAGCTCGGCGATCTCGCCGACGTGGTTCATGCCCAGCTCGATCACCGCGGCCTTGTGCCAGGCGTGCTCGTCCTGGCGCAGCTTCAGCAGCATCAGCGGCACGCCGATGTGGTTGTTCAGGTTGCCCTCGGTGGCCAACGAGTGACCAGGCAGCCATGCGCGCAGGATGCTGGCGATCATCTGCGTCACCGTGGTCTTGCCGTTGCTGCCCGTGACGGCGATCAGCGGCAGCACGAAGCGACGGCGCCAGCCGGCCGCCAGCACCTGCAGCGCCGCCAGCGTGTCGGGCACCAGCAGGCCGGGCAGGCCGGCCTCGGCCAGGCCGCGCTCGGCGATGGCAGCGGCCGCGCCCTGCGCCCTGGCCTGCGCCAGGAAGCTGTGCGCATCGAAGCGCTCGCCCTTCAACGCCACGAACAGGTCGCCTTGCTGCAGAGCGCGCGTGTCGGAGCTCACGCGCTCCAGCGGCGTGGCCTCGTCCCCCACGAGGGTGGCGCCGGGCACCAGGGCCAGCGCATCGGCGAGCGTCATCATCATCGCGTTCACCGCCTTCTTCCCGCGAGAGCCTGCGCGGCCTCGCTGACGTCGGAGAACGGCTGCTTGACGCCGGCGATCTCCTGGTAGTCCTCATGGCCCTTGCCGGCGATCAGCACCACGTCGCGAGCATCCGCCTCGCGCACGGCGCGCGCAATCGCCTCGCGCCTGTCCTCGATCACCGCGGCCGCCTCCGGCCGCTGCAGGCCGGCGCGGATCTGCCGCAGGATCTGAGCCGGCGGCTCATGGCGCGGGTTGTCGCTGGTGATCAGCACGCGTGCGGCCAGGCGCTCGGCGATCGCGCCCATCTGCGGCCGCTTGCCGGCGTCGCGATTGCCGCCACAGCCGAACACGCACACCAGCGCCCCGCCCCGGGCGGCCGCCAGCGGCTGCAATGCAAGCAAGGCTTTCTCGAGCGCGTCCGGCGTGTGCGCGTAGTCCACCACCACTTCCGGCACGCCGGCCTCGTTGGCTGCGACGCGTTGCATGCGCCCGGGCACCGGCGTGAGCTGCGGCACCACCGCCGCCGCCTCTTGCAACGGCACGCCACACGCGCGCAGCCCGCCCAGCACGGCGAGCAGGTTGCTCGCGTTGTAGTCGCCGATCAACGTGCTGCGCACCGGCACGCGCTGCGCGCCTTCGCACAAGGTGAACGCGAGCCCGCCGTCCACATAGCCCAGGCCTTCGGCGTGCAGGCGCGCAGGGGCGCGCACCGAGTAGGTCCACAGGTCGAGTGCGGCGGCGTCGAGTTCCCGCGCCAGCGCCGCGCCCTGCGCGTCGTCGATGTTGAGCACCGCTGCCTTCAGGCCGGGCCAGCCGAACAACTGGCGCTTGGCGGCCCAGTAGGCGGCCATGCTGCCGTGGTAGTCGAGATGGTCCTGCGTGAAATTGGTGAACAGCGCGACTTCGATGCGCGTGCCGGCCAGCCGGTGCTCGACGATGCCGATCGACGACGCCTCGATCGCGCAGGCGGCGAAGCCCTGGTCGACGAAGCGGCGAAAGGCGGCTTGCAGCAGCACCGGATCGGGGGTCGTCAGGCCGGTGAACTGCACCTGCGCGGGCTCACCCCCCGCGACGTCGCCGCGCGGCGGCTCACCTATGCCCAGCGTGCCCACCACGCCGCAGCGCTGGCCGAGCAAGGTGCTGGCCTGCGCCGTCCACCACGCGGTGGAGGTCTTGCCATTGGTGCCGGTGGTGGCGATCACGCGCAGTCGGTCGCTGGGCCGGCCATAGAACTCGTGCGCGATCGGGCCGGTGGCCGCCTTCAGCGCGGGCAGCGATGCCACGCGCGCATCCTTGAAGCCGAAGGCCTCGACGCCTTCGCGCTCCACCAGGCAGGTGGTGGCGCCGGCTTGCAGCGCGGCGGGCACGAAACGACGGCCGTCGTTGGCATAGCCCGGCCAGGCGATGAAGGCGTCGCCCGGCTGCACCTCGCGGCTGTCGGTGCGCAGGGTTCCGGTGACCCACTCCTTGAGCCAACGGGCCGCGGCGTCGGGCGACTTGAGCAGGACGGTCGGCATCAGAAGCTTTCCTCTTCCGCAGGCTCGGTTTCCACGATGCCGGGCTTCACGTCGATGTCCGGCGGCACGCCCATCATGCGCAGCGTCTGCTGCACCACCTGGCTGAACACCGGCGCGGCCACGTCGCCGCCGAAGTACTTGCCTGCGCTGGGCTCGTCCACCATCACCGCCACGATCACCCTCGGCTTGTCCACCGGCGACAGGCCGACGAACCACGAGCGGTACTTGTGGCTCGCATAGCCCTTGCCTTCCTGCTTGTACGCCGTGCCGCTCTTGCCGCCCACCGAATACCCCAGCGTCTGCGCCTTGGGGCCGGTGCCGCCCGGCCCCGCGGCCATCTGCAGCATCTTGCGTACCTCCTGGGCGCTGGCGGCGGACATCACGCGCACGCCCTGCGGCGGCGAGTCCTGCTTCATCAGGCTGGCGCTGATCACCTCGCCGTTGCGGGCGAAGGCGGTGTAGGCCTGCGCGATCTGCAGCAGCGAGGCCGACAACCCATAGCCGTAGGCCATGGTGGCCTGCTCGATCGGGCGCCAGGTCTTGTAGGGGCGCAACCGGCCGGTGACCGCGCCGGGGAAGTGCAGCTGCGGCTTCTGGCCGAAGCCCACGCTCGAATACATCTCCCACATCTCGCGCGGCGTCATCTGCATCGCGATGCGCGCCGCGCCCACGTTGCTCGACTTCTGGATCACCTGGCGCACGGTGAGCGCGTCATGCGGATGCGCGTCCTTGATCGCGAAGCCGGAGATCACCAGGCTGCCCGGTGCGGTGACGATGGTGGTGTCGGGCGTGACACGGCCGGTGTCCAGCGCATGGCCGATGATGAAGGGCTTCATCGTCGAGCCGGGCTCGAAGGTGTCGGTAATCGCGCGGTTGCGCAGTTGCGCGCCCTGCATGGTGCTGCGGTCGGCCGGGTCGTAGCTCGGGTAGTTGGCCAGGGCCAGCACCTCGCCGGTCTGGGCGTCGAGCACCACCACGCTGCCGGAACGTGCCTTGTTGGCCAGCACCGCGTCGCGCACCCGCTGGTAGGCGAAGAACTGCACCTTGGAATCGACCGACAGCTCCACGTCGCGCCCGTCGACCGGCTCGTTCTGGTCGCCGATGTCCTCCACCACGTGGCCGAGGCGGTCGCGCACCACGCTGCGCGAGCCGTCGCGGCCCTGCAGCAGTTGCTGGAATGCCAGCTCCACGCCCTCCTGGCCCTTGTCCTCCACGTTGGTGAAGCCCACCACGTGCGCGGCCGATTCACCCTCGGGGTACTTGCGCTTGTATTCGGGCACCTGGTAAACGCCTTTGATGCCGAGCGCCTTGATGGCCTCCCAGCGCTCGTCTTCGACCTGGCGCTTCAGCCACACGAAGTTCGGGTTGTCGTCGAGCTTGGCATCGAGCTCCTTGGGGCTCAGGCCCAGCTGGCGCGCCAGCGCCTTGCGCTGCTCGCGCGTGGCCTCGAAATCCTTCGGGATCGCCCACACGGAGGGAACGCGCACGCTGGCCGCCAGGATCTGCCCGTTGCGGTCGAGGATGCGGCCGCGACTGGCCGGCAGCTCCAGCGTGTGCGCGTAGCGCTTCTCGCCTTCCTTCTGGTAGAAGGCGGTGCTCACGATCTGCACGTAGGCCGCGCGGCCCAGCAGCAGCACGAAGCCGGCGGCGACCAACGCCACCAGGAACTTGGAGCGCCAGGGCGGCGTCTTCGAGGCCAGCAGCGGGCTGGTGGCGTAGTTCAGGCTGCGCACGCTGGCCATCGCGTGGCCACGCTGCTGCGCCTTGCCCTGGCGCCAGCGGCCGATCACCGCGCACCTCCGTCGGTCACGTACTGCGTCACGGCCGGCGTGGCCGGGCGCATGTGCAGCTTCTCGCGCGCCACCCGCTCCACGCGCAGGTTGGTGGCCTCGGCCTGGCGCTCGGTGAGCAGGCGCTGGTAGTCCACCTCGAGCCGGCGCTGCTCCACCTGCAGCCGGTCCAGCTCGGCGAAGAGGCGGCGCGACTCGTGCGAGGTCTGCACGAGGTACAGGCCGCTGATCACCAGCACCAGCAGCAGCACGGCATTCAGGCGCGTCACAGCAGCGCCTCCGTGCGCTCGGCCACGCGCAGCACGGCCGAGCGTGCGCGCGGGTTGGCGCGCACCTCGGTTTCGCCCGGCATCACGCGCGCTACCGTTGCCAGCCGCGTGGGTGCCGGCTCGGCAAACGGCGCGCGCCGGTCCACCACGCTCTTGCTCTCGCTGGCGATGAAGCGCTTGACGATGCGATCTTCCAGCGAGTGGAAGCTGATCACGGCCAAGCGCCCGCGCGGCAGCAGCAGCGCAAGCGCCTCGCTCAGACCTTGCTCGAGCTCCTCAAGCTCGGCGTTGACTTGAATCCGAAGAGCCTGAAATGTGCGCGTTGCAGGATCCTGACCCGGCTCGCGGGTTTTGACCGAACGAGCCACGACTTCGGAAAGCTCCCCTGTGGTTCGAACAGGACGCCCGCCTTCCCGGCGAGCCACAAGCGCCTTTGCAATCGGCACAGCAAACCGTTCTTCCCCATAGTCGCGTATCACCTTTGCAATCTGGCGCTCATCGGCGCGGGCCAGGAAATCCGCGGCGCTTTCGCCGCGGGTCGGATCCATGCGCATGTCCAGCGGGCCGTCGAAGCGGAAGCTGAAGCCGCGCGCGGGGTTGTCGATCTGCGGCGACGACACCCCCAGGTCCAGCAGCACGCCGTGCACCTGCAGCACGCCCCGCGCCGCCAGCTCGGAGCGCATGTGGGCAAACGAGGCGTGGCAGATGGAAAAACGCGGGTCGTCGACCCGCGATGTCACGTCGGTGGTTGCCGCCGCTATCGCGTCCGGATCCTTGTCGAAGGCGATCAGCCTGCCGCGCGGCGAGAGCTGCGCCAGGATCGCCCGCGAATGCCCGCCGCGGCCGTAGGTGCCGTCGACGTACACGCCGTGCTCGTCCCACACGAGCGCCTGCACCGCCTCGCCGAGCAGCACGGTGGTGTGGCTGAAGGCGGCAGTGGCGCCCATCAGAAGACGAAATCCTTCAGTGCGTCCGGCAGGCCGCCGGCCATCACGCGGGCCTCGTGCTCGGCGTAGCGGGTGGCGTCCCACAGCTCCAGGCGTTGGCCCATGCCGAGCAGCATCACGTCCTTGCTCAAGCCGGCGGCGGCGCGCAGTTCGGGGGAGATCAGCACCCGGGAGGAGCCGTCTATCTCCACGTCCATCGCATTGCCCAGGAAGATGCGGCGCCAGCCCTCGGCGGACATCGGCAGCTGCATCAGGCGATCGCGGAAATGCTCCCAGGCCGGGCGGGGGAAGACCAGCAGGCAGCCGTCAGGGTGCTTGGTGATCGTGAGCTGTCCTTGCGCGAGCGCAACCAGCACGTCGCGATGACGGACCGGGACGGTGATCCGCCCCTTTCCGTCCAGCGCGAGCGCCGAGGCACCCTGAAAGACAAATGTCGACACCCAAACCCCGCAGGGGCCACTGAGCCCCACAAAAGTGCACTTTCCGCCACTTTAGCGGAGCGTTTCGGGAGGGTCAACGGAATTCGTAAGGAAAAATCAATGAAATCAAGCACTTAGGGACGAATATTCACGGTGCGAAAGCGAAATTTCGTTTGCGAAATAAGGACTTGGCGCGACCTGTGAAAGTGTTAGGTGAGCACGGAAGTTTGTGTGTGCACGCTTGCAACATCCCTAATCGGTAGGCTTGACCCCCGGGGGTTCGACTCCTACGCTGGTTTTTCGCTCCCTGCCGCTCGGGCAGAGGCGTGCGCATGGGGGAGGGCCTATGTGGAAACAACAGACCAACTGCACCGGCCTGATCGGCCGATCGCCGGCGTTCCTGCACGTGCTCGCGCTCATCGAGCGCATGGCCCGCTATGACGCGCCGGTGCTGATCCAGGGCGAAACCGGCACCGGCAAGGAACTGGCGGCGCGCGCCATCCACTACCAGTCGGCGCGGCGCGACGCGCCGTTCGTGCCGCTCAATTGCGGCGCCGTGCCCGAAGCGCTGATCGAAAGCGAGCTCTTCGGTTGCGAGCGCGGTGCCTTCACCGACGCGCGCCAAGCGCGCAGGGGCTTGATCGCGGCGGCCGAGGGCGGCACCTTGTTCCTCGACGAGCTCGACTCGCTGCCGCCGCGCGCGCAGGTGTCGCTGCTGCGCTTCCTGCAGGACCTGCGCTATCGCCCGGTCGGCGGCACGCGCGAATGCAGCGGCAATGTGCGCATCATCGCGGCGGCCAGTCCGCGGCTCGACGGCCTCCTGCACAGCGGCGCGTTCCGTGACGACCTCGCGTTCCGCCTCACGGTGCTGCTGCTCGAGATGCCGCCGCTGCGCGACCGACCGGGCGACGCGCAAGTGCTGGCCGAGCACTTCATCGAGCGCCACGCGCGCCACTACGCGCTGCCGCTGCGCGGGCTGGCACCGGGCTGCGTGGCGTGGATGGCCGGCTATGCCTGGCCTGGCAACGTGCGCGAGCTCGACAACCGTGTGCAGCGCGCGCTGCTGCTGTCGGACGACGCAGTGCTTCATCTCGAGCCTGCTGCGCATGCGCCGGCTTACGCCACCGCTGCCCCAACGTCGCCGGTCTCGGCCGGCGAGCCCCCGCAGGAGTTCAACGTGGCGCGCGACCATGCCGTGAATCACTTCGAGCGCCAGTACCTGGAGCGGCTGATGCAGGCCACCGGCGGCAACGTCACGCATGCCGCTCGGCTGGCGGGCAAGGAGCGGCGCGCGCTCGGCAAGCTGCTGAAGAAGCACGGCATCGAGCGCGCTGCGTTCGACCTGCCGGCATAGCGGGTCGGGATCGCCCCGGTGCGCCGGCCGCGCCGGGTGCGCCCTCACCCACCCGCACCACCGCGCCCTGCGCGGCCCCTTGCAAATCAAGCACTTGCCACGCAGGCCGCGTTGGCACGCGTCTGGCATTGATGCACGCCAACGTTGCCGGAGAGGTCGTTGCTCGATGACGCGCAGGCGAGGAAACAACGTGCGGAGGCGGCCATCCTGGCCTACCTCGCGCGTTATCCGCGCGCCGCGGACAGCGAGCACGGCATCGCGCAATGGTGGTTGCCTCGGATGGGTGCGGACCTGCCGCTGATCGACGTGCAACTGGCGCTGCAGGCGCTGGTGCAGCGCGGCCTGATCGAACGCACGGCCTTGCCCGACGGCAGCGCGATCTATCGCGCACCGTCGCCCTGAGCGCAACCGCCGCGGCAGGCAGCGGACATCGGATTCGACGCGGACTCGACGGCGTGCATGGCAAACATCCAGGCGGTTCATTCGGTAGGGCACTCGATCGTGACCTTCCTGCGCAACACCTACCCGGCCGACGTGGGGGGCCAGGCGATGCCCGAATGCAGCTTCGCTCTGCTGTCCTCGGGCGAACTGGCCGATGCGCCGGACGACACCACGCGGCTCACGCTGTACCTGTACCGCGTGACGGTCAACGAGCACCTGCGACAGCTGCGGCCCGACCGCATGTCGGCCGAGCAACAGGCGCCGCTGGGCCTGGACCTGCACTTCCTGCTCACCGCGTGGGCGCACAACGCGCAGGACGAACTGTTGCCGCTGGCCTGGGCGATGCGGCAGCTGTACCAGCATCCAATCCTCGACGCTTCGGCGCTGTCGCCGGAGGCCGCATGGAGCACCGACGAGGTGATCCAGATCATCCCGTCCGAGCTGTCCACCGAGGACATGATGCGCATCTGGGACGCGCTGGAGCCGGCCTACCGGCTGTCGGTGTCGTACATCGCGCGCCGCGTGCGGATCGACCCCGACCTGATCGCCGACAGCGCGCCCGTGGTCGCCACGCGCTTTGGCTACGGCAGCGCCACGCCGGCGGGGAGCGCGCCATGACGCTGCTGTTGCGCGAGCTGGAGCGCGTGGAGGCGCGGGTGCTGGGCGCGCTGCGCTGCGTGGACGCGAGCACGCGCGTGCAGGTGGAGGCACCACTGCAAGTGCTGATCGCGGGCGCAACGGTTCGACGCAACCGCAGCGGGCTGTACGTGATCGTGCAGGCCGACGCCCTGCCCACGCACGAAGCCGCCTTCGAAGCGCCGCCGGCCGCGCCGGCGATCGGCAGCGTCGCCCTGCAGGCCACCGTGAGCGACGCCAGCGGCCGCTACCTGCCGCGCCGCGCAGCGCTCGCGTTGCCGCGCGACCCGGCGCCCGCGCATGCGGCCAACGCCGACTCTCTGTTCCGGGCAATCGAGCTGCCGCTGTACCCGGCTGCCACCGCGCCCACCGGCGTCAATTGGGCGGTGCTGCGCGCCAGCGTGCACGACAGCAACAGCGGCGACGCGCTGGGCGGCGCCCTGCTGATCGTGCGCGCCGGCGCTCAGGTGCTGGCCCGTGCCTTGAGCGACTGGCGCGGCGAAGCGCTGGTGCCGGTGCCCGGTGTGCCGGTGACCACCTGGTCGGACGACCCGCACGCGGTGGTGGTGAGCGAGATCGGCGCGCAGGTGGAGCTGGTGTTCGACCCCGCCGCCGGCACGCGCGTGCCCGCAACACAGGTGCGCAATGGCCGCGCGCCGGTCGCCATGCCGCTGGTGGACCCGGACGCACTCGAGGCGCAGCACAACGCGCTGCCGCATGTCACGCAGGCCGTGCAGCTGGCCGCCGGCCGCACGCAATCGCTTTCCTTCACGCTCGCACTGCCATGAAGGCCTCGCGAGTCCCTCGTCACGGCGAACCCGCCTTCATGCAAAGGAGATAGGCCATGCCCGAATACCTGGCGCCCGGCGTCTATGTCGAAGAGACCAGCTTCCGCGCCAAATCGATCGAGGGCGTGGGCACCAGCACCACCGCCTTCGTGGGCCCCACGCGGCGTGGGCCGGTGGAGGGCGTGCCGGAGCTGCTGACCAGCCTGCCGGACTTCGAGCGCATCTACGGCAGCCTGCAGAACCTCGCGTTCGACGACGTGACCAACGCCGAGCTCCAGCTCAACTTCCTGGCTCATGCGGTGCGCGCGTATTTCGACAACGGCGGCTCGCGCCTGTACGTGGTGCGCACCGACAACGAGGGCGCCATCGCCAGCGGCCGGCTGCGCGACGGCGGCGGCAACGACACGCAAGGCGCGTTCATCCGCGCGCGCTTCCCTGGTGCGGCCTACAACGGGCAGGTGCTGTTCCGCGAGGCGCACCGGCCGGCAACAGTACGCACGCTGAGCACCGCGCCCGCCGGCAGCGTGCTCAGCATCGTGAGCGCCGGCACCGAGACGCTGTACGTGGGCAGCGGCGCCACCTGGGCCGACAGCGCCGACACCGCCCTCGCCCTCGACGGCCTCGCTCCCGAAGCCACCCCCGGCCCCGACGGTGCCACCGCCAACCTGGTGACACTGGCCGTGGACGTGATCGACGCCGACGGCTACGCGCAGACGCGCGAGGATCTCGGCATCGCATCCGCCCATCCGCGCTACCTGGGCACCGTGCTCGCGCAGACGCCTCACAACCGCGACGACGCGCTGGCCAACCTGGTGTGGGCCGATCTCGGTGAAGCAGTCGACCCGTTCATGCTGCTCGCCGCCGTGCGCGCCCTGCCGGCCGTGAGCGGCGACAGCGAAGGCCGGCGCGTGCTCGCGCTGGGCAGCGGCGCCGGCAGCACGGCCGGCAGCGACGGCCACGCGCCCGCGCTCGGCGTGGAGACCACCGCCGGCAGCTACGCCGCGGCCCTGGCCGCGCTGGCCGGCCTGGAGGACGTGGCGATCGTCGCTGCGCCCGGCAGCAGCGCCTACGCCGATGCGCAGGCCGTGCAGAACGCGTTGATCACGCATGCCGAGCGGCGCCGCGCGTACCGCATCGCGGTGCTCGACTGCGCACCGCACCAGACGCCCGGGCAGATGCGCATCGCGCGTGGCGCGGTCGACTCCAAGTACGCCGCGCTGTACTACCCGTGGGTCGTCACCTCCAACCCGCTGGCGCGCCCGGGCCGCGACGACATCCCGAAGGAGATCTCGCTGCCGCCCTCGGGCTTCGTCTGCGGCATCTACGCCCGCAACGACGTGCAGCGCGGCGTGTACAAGGCGCCCGCCAACGAGGTGGTGGCCGGCGCGCTGCGCTTCGAGGTGGACATCAACTTCGCGCAGCAGGAGCTGCTGAACCCGCTCGGCGTGAACTGCCTGCGCTACCTCAGCGGCCGCGGCTACCGCGTGTGGGGCGCGCGCCTGGTCTCCAGCGATCCGGAATGGAAGTACGTGTCCGACCGGCGCTACTTCAACTACCTGGAGGCGTCGATCGACCGCGGCACGCAATGGGCCGTGTTCGAGCCCAACGGCGAGCGCCTGTGGGCCAACGTGCGCCAGACCATCTCCGACTTTCTCTACAACGAATGGCGCAACGGCGCGCTGCTCGGCAGCTCGGTGGAGCAGGCGTTCTTCGTGCGCTGCGACCGCAGCACGATGACCCAGAACGACCTGGACAACGGCCGCCTCGTGTGCCTGATCGGCGTGGCCATCATCAAGCCGGCCGAGTTCGTGATCTTCCGCATCGGCCAGAAGACCGCCGACGCCGCCTGAGCCCGCACCTAGGAGCAACCCATGGCCAACCGCACCACGCCCTACGGCGCCTTCAACTTCATCGTCAACTTCGATGGCGGCGAACTCTTCGGCGGCTTCTCCGACGTGTCCGGCATCGGCACCGAGCTCACGATGGCCGAGTACCGCTTCGGCAACGACAAGGAGAACCACGTGCGCAAGGTGGCCGGCGTTCACAAGGTGAGCGACGTGACCTTGAAGCGCGGCATCCTCAATTCCAAGACGCTGTTTGACTGGATCGGCGCCGCGCGCACCAAGGGCCCGGACGCGCAGAAGAGCGTCACCATCACCTTGCTCGACGAATCGCAGAAACCGGTGCAGAGCTGGGTGCTGCGCGGCGTGGTGCCGATGAAATACACCGGCCCCACCCTCGCCGGCAAGGGCGGCGGCGACGTGGCGATGGAGGAGGTGGTGCTCTCCGCCGAAGCGATGGAGCTGTCGGTCTGACCCCCGCCGCGCGCCGCCCATGAGCCTCGTGTTCGAACCCGCCGCGCCCAGCACGCCCGCCGTGCTGCAACGCGCCGACGTGGCCTGCTTCGTGGGCTTCGTGGGCCGGCGCGCAGGGCGCCCGCTGCCCGATGCGCTGCTCGCGCAACTCGACGCGGCCGGCTGGGTGCACGGCCCGTGGCGGCGCACGCCGCAGCAGATCGACAGCCTGTTCAACCTGCCGCTGGCGCTGGACAGCTGGCACCTCTTCGATCGCTACTACGCCTGGGACGAGCGGCCGCTCGACGGCGCCGGCACGCGGCGCTGCGCCAGCTACCTGGGTGCGGCGGTGCGCAGCTTCTTTGCGCGCGGCGGCCGGCGCGCGATCGTCGTGCGCATGGGCGACCCCTGGCCCTATCTCGAAAGCGCGGCGCAGCGTGCGGCCCAGCGCGCAGGCCGCTTGGCGTTGCTGCTGCCCTCGCTGGTGGCACCGCCGGCGCCGCACGATCCGGCCAGCTGGCAGGGCGTGCAGCACCTGCACGGCCTGTCCGACGACAGCCTGCTGCTGCTGCCCGACCTGGCCGATTGCTGCGCGCTGGTGCCTCCGCCTGCAGCGGAAACCTTGCCGCTGCAACCCCTGCCCGAAGGCTTTGGCCCCTGCGACGACGAGCTGCCTGCCGAACCCGACAACGCGCTGCATCACGTGCCTGCGCCGCGCCTCGACGCCGTCGGCTTTGCGCAGTGGCGCATCGCGCTAGATGCGGCGCGCGCCTTCCTCGCGGGGCTGCAGCGCGCGACGATGCTGGTGGCCGCCCTGCCCTTGCCACAGGCCGACACGCAGCTCGGCAGCGTGCACGCGCAAGCCGACCTGGCGGCCTACCTGCAGGCCGCACAGGTGCTGCGTGACGCGAGCACAGAGGACACGCAGCACGGCCGCCCCGCCGAAGCGCTGAGCCAGCTCACGTGGCCGTGGCTGCGCACGCGTGCTGCCCAGGCCGACCTGCCCGAAGGCCTGGAGCCGCCCGATGGCGCACTGGCCGGCCTGATCGCCAGCACGGCGCTGCAGCGCGGCACCTTCCGCTCGGCGGCCGGCGACCGCTCGCTGGCGCTGCTGCGCGACGTGGGCGGCGCCGAGCCGGTGCCGGCCTGGGGCCTGGACGACGACAGCCCCAGCGGCCGCCTGGCGCAGCGCGTATGCGTGTTCGCGCCCACCTGCGATGGCTGGGCGCTGCAGTCCGACGTGACCACGAGCGCGCAGGAGCCGTGGCGCTTCGGCGGCGCGAGCCGGCTCATCGGCACCGTGCTGCGCGCGGCACGCACTGCGGGCGACAGCGTGGTGTTCGACCCCAACGGCCCGCGCCTGTGGGCACAGCTGCGCAGCGCCATCGAAGACCTGCTCGCCGGCTTCTGGGCCGAGGGCGCGTTCGGCGGCGACACGATGCAGCAGGCCTTCAGCGTGCGCTGCGACGCCAGCACGATGACGCAAAACGACATCGACGCCGGCCGGCTCATCGCCGTGGTCAGCGTGCGCCCGGCCATGGCGATCGAGCGCATCACCGTCGTGCTCAAGCTGGGCAACGCGGCCACGGCCACCGCGGAGGCAACCGCATGAGCGCCGAGACCCTGCTGCCGCCGCTGCACGTGTTCCGCTTCGAGGTGCGCTTCAAGCGCGTGGGCAGCGGCGCCGGCCCGGTGGACGTGTGCAGCGGCGCGTTCGCCGAATGCACCGGCCTGGAGGCCACGATGGAGCCCAAGCTGATCAAGGCCGGCGGCGCCAATTACGGTGCCACGCAGCGCGCCGGCGCCGTGAGCTTCGCCACCGTGGTGCTCAAGCGCGGCATGACCCGTACGCGCGACCTCTTCCACTGGTTCCAGCTGGTGGGCGGCGGCGGCTACGCATATCGGCTGTCGGCCGAGATCGTGATGCAGAACGGGCTCGGCGAGCCCACCGTCACCTGGGGGCTGGACCGTTGCCTGCCGGTGAAGTTCAAGGCGGCCGACCTCAATGCCAAGGGCACCGACATCGGCATCGAGGAGCTGCACCTCGCACACGAAGGCCTGCGCCTTCTGGACCTGGGCTGACGCGCATGGCCTGGCTGCCCGACGCACCCACCGTGGCCTCGGCCACCTTCAAGATCCTGGACGGCAACGGCGCGGGCGGTGCGCCCTTCGCGGTGCAGTTCAACCCCGCGTCGCTCGACTACACGATCAGCAACGAGTTCGACGACCGCAACGGCAACAACGGCGCGCGCCAGTTCGTCAAGAAGAGCAGCGCCAAGCTGACGATGACGCTGGTGTTCGACACCACCGAGACCGGCAACTCGGTGCGCGACGTGACGGCCAACATCACCGCATTGCTGGAGCCCGCGCGCGACGGCACGAAGAAGTTCGCGCCGAAGGTGGAGTTCGGCTGGGGCACCTACAGCTTCAAGGGCGTGGTCGAGCAGTTCAAGGAGACGATCGACTTCTTCTCCGCCACCGGCGTGCCGCTGCGCTCCAGCATCAACCTCACGCTGGCCAGCCAGGAGGTGGAGTTCCAGAGCAACAAGAGCCCCGCGCCAGCGGTGGACCGCAGCGCGCAGGCCGAACCGGTGGCCGCCGCGCCCGGCGCCGGCGCGGCCGACGTGGCCAATGCGCTGGGCGACCCGCGCGCGGCGCGCTCGATCGCCAGCTTCAACGGCGCGGCCAGCTTGCGCTTTGCGGCCGGTGCGTCGCTGTCGGTGGGCGGCAGCGTGAGCCTCGCCGCCGCGGCCGATTTCTCGGCCGGCGCGGGTGCGTCGGCCGGCGCGGGCTTCAGCCTCGGCGCTGCGCTCACCGCCACTGCCGGGCCGTCGTTCGCCGCCCTGCGCATCAGCCCGCCGGTGGCCGGCGTGAGCGTGGTCGAAGCGCGTGCCAGCCTGCTGCCCGCACCGCGCGTGGCGGGCGCTGCCAGCTTCGGGCCCGGCGGGCGCGCGGTGGTGCAGGCCGGCGGCAGCTTGAGCGCCGACGTGGGCGCAGGCGCCGACCTGCACGGCCGCATCAATTTCGGGAGTTGAACCATGCCGATCACGTTCGAGGAAGTCACTGCCGACATCGACCGCGAACCGCGTGCCGACGGCGCGGCGCCGCAGCCGCCGCAAGCGCCGGCGCAGAACCTGGCCGCCCAGCTCGACGAGGCGCTGCAACTGAAGGCCGCGCGCGACGAGCGCGTGAGCGACCGCTGAGCCAGCCCACCGACACGCCATGCCCGAAACCAGCGTCAGCCGCTCCGCGATCTTCAGCGCCCGCCCCAGCCTGCGCATTGCCGGGCAGGAGGACGAACGCCTGTCCACCTTGCTCACCGCGATGAAGATGGAGGAGAGCGAGGGCGGCCTGAGCACGCTGGAGCTGCATGTCACCAACTGGGTGGCCACCGGCGGCGGCCGCGCCGAGATGGCCTTCGACAGCAGCTCCAGCCTCACGCTCGGCGCCGAGCTCGGCGTGTACGCGGGCGACGAGGCCGCGCCGCGCGAGATCTTCAAGGGCCAGGTGAGCGCGCTCGAGATGGTGTGCCGCTACGGTGCCCCGCCCGAGCTCGTGGTGCTGGCCGAAGACAAGCTCACCGCCGCGCGCCGCGCACGGCGCAGCGCCGTGTACACCGACATGACGCCGGCCGACGTGGTGAACGCGGTGGCCCAGGGCCTCGGCCTCACCGCCAGCGTGAGCGGCCTCGCCAGCCCGAGCGCCACCTGGGCGCAGCTGGACGAGACCGACCTCGGCTTCCTGCGCCGCCTGCTCGCGCGCTTCGACGCCGACCTGCAGGTGGTGGGCACGCAGCTGCAGGTGTCGCCGCGCAAGGACGTGCAACGCGGCACCATCGATCTCACGCTGTACAGCCAGCTGGCGCGCGTGCGGCTGAGCGCCGACCTGGCACACCAGGCCACCGCCGTCACGGTGGCCGGCTGGAACGCCAAGGACGGCTCGGCCGTGAAGGGCGAGGCCAGCGCGATCGCGCATGCGGGGCCCGGCCAGGGCCGAAGCGGCACGGCCTGGGCGCAGCAGGTGTTCGGCGAACGCAGCGAGCATCTGGCGGGGCCCGCCGTGTTCTCCAACGACGAGGCACAGGCCGTGGCCGAAGCCGCGTTCGACCAGCGTGCGCGCCGCTTCGTGCGCGCCGACGGGCTGGCCGAAGGCAATGCGCAATTGCGCGTGGGCAGCAACGTGCGCCTGGCCGGCATCTCGCCGCAGTTCGACAACACCTACTACGTGGTGCGGGCCTGCCACCTGTTCGACATGCAGCAGGGCTACCGCACCGAGTTCAGCGCCGAGTGCGCCTACCTGGGGCAGGGATGAAGCGCGACCTCGTCTTCCCCGCCGCACCGCCAGCCTGGGCCCAAGGCGGTCTGCTGGCCACCGTGGTGTCGCTGGACGACCCCGAGCAGCGCAGCCGCGTGCAGGTGCGTCTGGCGGCGTTCGACGACGTGGCGCAGCAGGACGCGCCGATGTGGGCGCGCGTGGTGGCGCCGTTTGCCGGCGACAACCGCGGCACCTTCTTCCTGCCCGACGTGGGCGACGAGGTGCTGGTGGTGTTCGTGCAGGGCGACCCGCGCCACCCGCTGATCGTGGGTGGCCTGTGGAACGGCGCGGCCACGCCGCCGGCGGCCATCGAAAGTGGTGGCGTCAACCGCTACAAGCGCATCACCTCGAAGAACGGCATCGTGATCACGCTGGACGACCAGAGCGGCCAGGAGACGCTGCAGCTCGAAACGCCCGGTGGCTGCAAGCTCACGTTGAAGGACGGCCCGGGCGAGGTGACGCTGCAGGACAGCAACGGCAACAGCATCACGCTGGCCAGCGCCGGCATCACCGTGCAAGCCGCCGCCAAGGTGAGCGTGCAGGCGGCCAACGTGGAGGTGCAGGCCGGCATGGTGAAGGTGGATTCCGCGATCGCGGATTTCTCCGGCATCGTGAAGTGCGCGGTGCTGCAGACCAACGCCGTGATCAGCAGCAGCTACACGCCCGGCGCGGGCAACGTCTGGTGAGGCCGGCATGAGCACGCATCACCCCGTCGTCATCAGCGCCCCGCGCGCGCTGGGCCGCCTGCGCCAGCCCTGGCTGTTGCAGCGCAGTGACGACGATTTCATCGCCGCCACACTGGACGACCTGCGCAGCAGCACGCCGGGCGCCGCGCGGCTGCGCAGCCTGCGCGCGCAGGCCAGCGACGCGCACGGCACGCTGAAGCTGTTCCAGCCGATCCAGCGCCAGTTCCATGTGGCGCTGATCGAGGCCTGGTGCGACATCGCCGGCGAGCCGCGCATCGACCCCGCGCGCGTGCAGGCCGCGGGCCTCGTGCTGCGGCGCGTGGGAGCCACCGGCCAGGCCGAAGGCTGGATGCGCTCGAACGGCCGCATCCGCGGATGGGTGCCGCTGGCGCGCGTGGGCGGGCCCGACGCCGACCCGGCGCCCGCACTGCGCACCGGGCGTGTGCTGAGCGGCGTGGCCAGCATCGACCGGCAGTTGGTCGGCTTCGTGCGCGAGAACTCGGACAGCCTGCTCGAGGAGCACGTGATCCCGCTGTACATCGCGCCACCGGATGTGTGCGCCGCCGCGCAGCAGACGCTGTACTACGGCGTCGTGCCGACGGTGAGCAGCGAGCTGAGCGAGCAGGACGCCAGCTTCGGCATCGCCGACGGCGTGGATTTCGGGCCGCACTCCAGCGCGTTTCGCGATCACCTGGTGGAAGGCCTGCGCGGCGAGGCCATGGCGCTGCCGCGCGCCGGGCAGACGCTGAGCGCCAGCTGGCTGACCGAGAGCGAGAACCCCGGCACCGACACCACGCTGCGCCGCTTCGTGCTGCTGCTGCGCCAGCTGGCCAGCGAGTTCGATGCCTTCGGGCCGCAAGGCGGCGCCATCCTGCAGGCGCTGCATGCATTGCAGCTGCCGCTGAAGCTGCGCAGCGGTGAAACGCAGCACCGCACGGTGCGTGCCGACGAATTCGTCACGCAGGCCAACACCGTGCTCATCGCACAAGGCAGCGTCAGCGGCGGCGTGGAGATGCCCGAGTCCTGGCCGGCGATGAACGCCAGCGACGCGCAACGCCTGGCCGCTGCATTGCACACCGCGATGCAGTCGCGCTTCGCCACGATGAAGGGCAAGGCCGGCCGCTTCGACGAGCCCGACGCGCACTACCAGCTGCGCGCGTTCGTGCGCCTGAAGCCCGAAGCTGCCTGCCCGGCGCGCATCGTGTGGAGCGAGCCCAGCGACCCCTTCGTGATCGCGGCCTGGTACGAGGGCGCGGGCGCGCCGCCGGTGCAGATACCGCTGCCCGACCCGGGCGACAAGAACCTGCTCAAGGCCTTGAAGCCGAACGTCGCGTTCGTGGTGCCGCCGTCGCTGCAGAGCCTGTTGTCCGGCGCCACCAAGGACCTGATGGACGGCAAGGGCAAGAGCAGCAACCTGGGCCTCACGTGGATCTGCGGTTTCAACATTCCGATCATCACGATCTGCGCGTTCATCGTGCTGAACATCTTTCTCACGCTGTTCAACCTCGCGTTCGGCTGGCTCTTCTTCATGAAGATCTGCCTGCCGTTCCCGAAGGTTCCACCCAAGGAGTGATGGCGTGATGAAGCTCGACGGTTGGTGTGAGCAAGGCTGCGGTCGGTGGTGTGGCACGGGTGAATTCAAACCTCCGCATGCCACTGGCGGTGTTGCAAGGCGGGGGCGGGCACTCGTGGGGGCGCCTGTGCGAGCGCCGAGCAGCACAGTGCAGCGAGGGGCAGTCCGGCGCAGCCGGACCGGCGAGGAGGATTTATGGGCCGGGCCGTTCAGGCCCGGAGCCGAAGCCACCGCGGCCGCCCTCGCGGAGCGAGCAGCGCAGGGAAGCCTCGGCGCAGCCGAGGCCGCCGCAGTGGAGCCGCCGCGAGTGCCCGCCCCGGCCTTGCCGCTCCACGCCTCAACAAGGAAGGAGCCGACATGACCCGCCCGCTCCTCGGCTGGCCCCTGCTCCCCCTGCCCGACGCGCACGGCGCCATCGCCTGGCCCGATCTCGCCACCAGCGTGCGTGACGGCATCCGCATCATCCTCAGCACGCGCCCCGCGGAGCAGCTGATGCGCCCCGAGTTCGGCGGCGGGCTGGACCGGCTGCTCCACGAGCCCAACACCGTGGCCACGCGGCGCGAGATGCGCGACCTCGTGCGCGATTCGCTCACGCGCTGGGAGCGCCGCATCCTGCTCGACGCGGTGGAGGTGTGGGAGGTGGCGGGCGCGGCCAGCCAGGTGCGCGTGGAGATCGCCTATCGCCTTGCGCGCACCGGCGAGCCCGGCGCGATGAACGTCACGGTTGACCTGGAAGGCTGAACGCCATGCCGCTCCTGCCCCCCTCCCTCGACGACCGGCGCTTCGACGACCTGGTGGAGGAGCTGATCGCACGCATTCCGGCGCACACGCCGGAGTGGACCAACCCGCGCCTGGGCGACCCCGGCCGCACGCTGATCGAGCTGTTCGCGTGGCTCGGCGACGCGCTGCTGTACCGCGCCAACCTCGTGCCCGAACGGCAGCGCCTCGTGTTCCTCAAGTTGCTCGGCATGGGGCTCAAGCCCGCGCTGCCGGCGCGCGGCATCGTGAGCCTGGCCTTTGCGCAGGACACCGAGCTGGCCGCGCACACGCTGGCGCCCTACGGCAGCGTGAAGGCGGCGCTGCCGTTCGAGACCCTGGCCGAGACCACGGTGCTGCCGGTGACCGGCGAGGCCTACATCAAGCGCAGCCTGGCCAGCGCCGAAGCGGCCAAGCGCAGCGACATGCTGCAAGGGCTGGCGCGCATCCATCGCATCAGCGGTGCGCTCAAGGCCTACGAGACCACGCCGGTGTTCGCGCAAGGGCGCGCCGTGCCCGAGGGCGTGGACGTGTTCGCGCAAAGCGCAGACCGCGCGCTGTGGATCGCGCTGCTGGCACCGCGCGCACCCAAGCCGGAGCAGCAGCCGGCCACCAACGACGCGGTGCGCTCGGCGCTCGGCGGCGGCGACGCCGGCCTGCCGCCGCTGCTGTCGATGGGCGTGGTGCCCGCATTGAAGCCGCCCGCACTGTTCGAGGACGTGAGCAACCCCACGCCGGTGCCGGTGCTGTGGGAGATCACCACGCGCGGCAAGACGGCCTTCGACACCGACTACCTCACGCTGCCCGTGCAGCCCGGCACCGACAGCAGCAACGGGCTGGCGCGCGCCGGCACGCTGCGCCTGCAGCTGCCCGACGAAAGCCTGATCTGGGCCCCCAGCAACGACGTAGGCGAGAACCCGCATGCCGGCGTGGGCGACGCACCGCCGCGGCTGGACGACCCCGATCGCGCGGCCCGCCTCGTGGCCTGGCTGCGCCTGCGCCCGCAACCGGGGCAGCTGGTGCAGCACCTGCCGCTCGCGTGGCTCGGGTTGAACGCGGTGCAGATCGACCAGCGCATCACGCTCGCGGGCCGCGTGCTCGGCGTGTCCAATGGCGCGGCGGACCAGCAGTTCACGCTGCCGCAGGGCTCGGTGGAGCCCGGCACGCTGCGCATCGAGGTGGAGTCGCCCGGCCGCGGCTACCAGCCGTGGAGCTGGGTGGACGACCTGGCCGCGATCAGCGCCGACCCCAACGTGGCGCGCGACGCCACCGCGTTCGAGCTCGATGCCGAAGCCGGCACGCTGCGCTTCGGCGACGGCGTGCGCGGCAAAGTGCCCGAGCCCGGCATGCGCGTGCGCCTGGCACAGGGCCGCTTCGGCGGCGGCCGCGCCGGCAACCTGCCGCCCGACGCGCTGGCCGAGTTGAACGCACGCCGCATCGACGGCCTGCCCGCGCCGGCACTGAAGGTGCTGCAGCCGCTGGCCCTGGCCGGCGGCGAAGACGCCGAGACCCTGCCCGCCGCCGAGCGGCGCATCCCCGCACTGCTGCGCCACCGCGACCGCGCCGTCACCGAGGAGGACTACCGCCGCCTCGCGCTCGACGCGCCCGCAGTGGAGGTGGGCCGCGTGGAGGTGCTGCCGCGCTTCAAGCCACGTGACCGGCGCTTCAACGTGCCCGGCGTCGTGAGCGTGCTCGCGCTGCCCGCCGCGGCGCTGGCGCCGGCGCCCAACCCGCGGCCCGACCGGCCGTTCATCGAGCGCCTGCATGCGTACCTGAGCGCGCGCACGCCATTGGCCACCGAGCTGTACGTGATCGGCTGCGACTACGTGGCCATCGGCGTGTCGGTGGCGGTGGCCCTGCGCGACGGCTTTGCGCGCGACCAGGTGCTGCTCGACGTGCGCGAGGCCCTGCGCCGCCTGCTGTGGCCGCTGTCGCCCGGCGGGCTGGACGCGCAAGGCTGGCCGCTGGGCCGTGCGGTGCGCAGCCGCGAGCTGGAGGTGGAGGTGTCGCGCGTGCCCGGGGTGGACGAGCTGCACGGGCTGCGCCTGTTCCAGCGCAGCGGCGACGACTGGCAGGCGCTGCCCAGCGTGGCGGCCGACGGCGCACAGGTGCTCACGCTGCAGCCGTGGCAGTTGCCCGAGCTGCTGTCGGTGGTGGCGGTGGACGGGCCCGACGCGCCCACCGACCTGCGCGCGCTGCCCAATCCGTTTGCCGACGCCAATGCGGTGGCGGTGCCGGTGGTACCGGAGCTGTGCTGATGGACGCCAACGGCCTGCGCTTCTGGATGCTCGGCGAAGCCGCGCACTTCCCCGCCGTGCAGCACGCGCTGTGGGACGACGGCTGCCGTGTGCTGCGCCTGGCCTCCGAACGCACGCTGGTGCCGGTGCTGGCCGCCGCCGATGCGTTTGCAGTGGCACAGGGCGCGCTGGAAAGCGTGCCGCGCGCGATCGACGCGCTCGAATGCGTGGCGCGCTGGGACGCAGCCTCGGGCAGCGTGCGCGTGAAGAGCCTGCTGCCCGACGAAGCCACGCTGCTCACGCTCGACAGCACGCCCTCCGACCTGTGCGCCGGCCCCGACGGCGTGCTGTACATCGCGCTGCCGGCCGCCGTGCCGCCGGCCGTGCGCCTGCACGACCTGCGTGGCCGCTGGGCCGACGCCACCGTGTCGCTGGCCGGCTTCACACCATGGCGGCTGGCGCCCGCGGCCGACGGCGGCGTGTGGGCGCTGGAGCGCAACAGCGGCCGCCTGGCGCGCCTCACCGGCCGCCCCCTGCGCACCGAAACGCCGCAGCCCGGCGACTACGACCCACGCGTGTTCCGCCCCACGCCAGAGAACGCCTGCGCGCCGGTGCTCACGCTGATGGCCACGCCCGCGCTGCCGGCAATGGAGACGCCGCTGGCGCTGGCCGCCGGGCCGGACGGCGCACTGTTGATGCTCAGCTGGACCGACGGCAACGGCAGCGCCGCGGTGC
>CAMLIZ010000029.1 GCA_946480245.1 uncultured Pseudomonadota bacterium | reverse complement strand
TCGTGCGCGACATCAACCGCACCGTGCTGGCCGGCCAGCGCATCGGCATCCTGGGTGCCAACGGCCAGGGCAAGTCCACCTTGGTGAAAACCATTGCCCGCAGCCTGCCGCCGCTGGCCGGCACGCTGACCGAGGGCAAGGGCCTGGCGATCGGCTACTTCGCGCAGCAGGAGATGGACGTGCTGCACGGCGACGACACACCGCTGCAGCAGATGGTGCGGCTGGCGCGCGAGGTGAGCCCGCAGGCACGCGAGCAGGAACTGCGCGACTTCCTCGGGCAGTTCCGCTTCGTGGGCGACATGGTGCACCAGCCCATCGGCTCGCTGTCGGGCGGCGAGAAGGCGCGGCTGGTGCTGGCCACCATCGTGTGGCAGCGCCCCAACCTGCTGCTGCTGGACGAGCCCACCAACCACCTCGACCTCAACACCCGCGAGGCGCTGTCGATGGCGCTCAACGAGTTCGAAGGCACCGTGATGCTGGTCAGCCACGACCGCGCGCTGCTGCGCGAGGTGTGCGACGAGTTCTGGCTGGTCGCGCACGGCGCGGTGGAACCCTTCGATGGCGACCTCGACGACTACCAGCGCTGGCTGCTCGAGCAAAGCCGCGAGATGGCGCGGGCAGCAGCACGCGAAGCCGCTGCCGTGCGCGAGGCCGCCGCCCCACCGGCGGACAGCAGCGGCCGGCGCGAGGATCGCAAGGCACAGGCCGCGCAGCGGCAGAAGCTGGCCGAGCAGGCCAAGCCTTTGAAGAGCGAGCTGAAGAAGGTGGAGCAGCGCATGGCAGCAGCCGGCAGCGAACGCGAGGCCGCACTGGCAGCGTTGGCGGCACCCGAGGCCACGCCCGTGCAGCGCGCCGAGCAAGGCAAGCGACTGAAGGCGCTGGACGACGAGATCGAGGCGCTGGAGCTGCGCTGGCTGGAGCTCGGCGAAGCGCTCGAGCAGTTGGGCTGACGCCTCCGCGGCGCCGCAGCGGAAGCGGCCTCAGGCGCCGCGCACGTAGGCCGTGAGGAAACTGCGCTTGCTGCGATCGGGAAACGCCACCGTCACCTCCTCGCCCGCCACCTGCACCACCTGGCCGTCGCCATAGCGCGGCACGCGCACGCTGTCGCCCGGCTTGAAGGGCGAAGGCGGTTCGGGCGCACGCCGCCGGTGCAGGCTGTGGTCCTCCCGCACCGGTGCTGCCTGCACGGGCGGGCGCAGGCAGTTGTCGCAGTGCCCGCAGCGCTGGTCGAACGGCAGGGGCTCGTCGAAGTACTCCAGCAGCACACGCCAGCGACAGAAGCCCGTCTGCGCGTAGAACACCATGCGCTCCAGCGCCTCATGGTCGCGCTCGGCCTTGTCCACATAGGCATGGGCCAGTTGCTCCAACGCGGCACGCTGTGCGGCTCGCGAGGCCGCGCGCTCGTTGCGCTGGTGCCAGACGCGCTCGCGGTCGCTGCTGGCCAGCCCGCCGTCGCGCAGCAGGTTCAGCGCCACGGCCACGCGCGTGCCGGGCAGCGCCGGCAGCCGCTCATCGATCTCCCGGGCGGACAGGCCCTGCGGCGCCGAGGCCAGCAGGTCCATTACCTGCGCCAGTTCGTCCACCGTGGGATAGCGGCGCGCGAGGAAGAACTGCTGCACCTGGCGGTCCTTGCGGTAGAACACCAGGGCGCAATCGGCCGGCAGACCGTCGCGACCGGCGCGGCCGGCCTCCTGGTAGTAGGCCTCGGGGCTGCCCGGCATCTGCCAGTGCAGCACAAAGCGGATGTCGGGCTTGTCGATGCCCATGCCGAATGCGTTGGTGGCCACCATCACGCGCACGTCGCCCCGCATGAAGCGGTCCTGGTTGTCATGGCGCTCCGCGGCCCGCAGGCGGCCGTGGTAAAGCGCCACCGACTCGCCCGCGGCCTGCAGTTTCTCGTGCAGTTCGGTGCAGGCCTTCACCGTGGCCGTGTAGACGATCCCGCTGCCCTCGGCCTTGCGCAGGGCTTGCAGCACGCGGTCGAGCTTTTCCGCCTCGTTCGTCACCTGCACCACCTGCAGCCGCAGGTTGGCGCGGTAGATGCCGGTGTTCACCACATGCATCTGCGGGCGATGCAGCTTGTCGCGGATGTCCGCCACCACATCCGGCGTGGCGGTCGCGGTGAGCGCGAGCACCGGCGGGTGGCCCAGCGTCTCCAGCGCGGCGCCGATCTCCAGGTAGGCCGGCCGGAAGTCATGCCCCCATTGCGAGATGCAGTGCGCTTCGTCCACCACCAGCAAGGACACACGCTGCTGCGTCAGCGCGGCGAGGAACTCCGGGTCGGCAAGCCGCTCTGGCGTGGCGAACACGATCTCGCTTTCGGCACCGGCGATGCGCTCCATCGACGCGCCCTGCTGGCGACGCGGCAGCGCGCTGTTCAGCTGCTCGGCAGCCACGCCGGCGTCCTCCAGCTTCTCGGCTTGGTCCTTCATCAGCGAGATCAGCGGCGACACCACCACCGTCGTGCCATCGAGGTGCAGCGCCGGCAGCTGATAGCACAGCGACTTGCCAGCACCGGTGGGCATGATGGCCAACGTGTCGTGGCCGGCGAGCACGCGGGTGATCACCTCGTGCTGGCCCTCGCGCAGCTCGTGCAGGCCAAATGTTTCGCGCAGCGAACGCTGCACCGCGGCGGGGATCGGGCGGATCATGGACGGTTCCGAGCAACCTGCATACCCGTGGGCGAAGCCCCTGCCTGCATTGTGGTTGTGCACAATTTAATTGTGAGCAATACAATTCGCCGCATGGCCAAGCCTCACGCCGCCCCCAAATCGCACGCCGACGAATGGCTGCGTCTGGACCACCAGCTGTGCTTCGCGCTCTATTCATCGTCATTGGCGATGACCAAGCTCTACAAACCCCTGCTCGACCCGCTGGGCCTCACCTATCCGCAATACCTCGTCATGCTGGTGCTGTGGGAAGGCGATGGCGTGTCCGTCTCCGCGCTCGGCGAGCGCCTGATGCTCGACTCGGGCACCCTCACGCCGCTGCTGAAGCGGCTGGAAGGCGCAGGGCTGGTGCAACGGCTGCGCGACGCGGCCGACGAACGCCGCGTGCTGCTCAAGCTCACCCCCGCCGGCCGGGCGCTGAAGGCGCGCGCCGCGCGCGTGCCGCCGCAGGTGGCCTGTGCCGCCGGCTGCTCGCTCGACGAACTGGCCGCCCTCACGGCGCGCCTCAAATCACTGCGCGAGCAGCTGGTCGGCGCACCCTCTTCCTCCGCGGCCTGAACGCCGCATCCACCACCCCTGAAAGGACTCACATGGCTCTCGAGAAAGTGCTGTACACCGCCCACGCCACCTCCACCGGCGGACGCCAGGGCACCTCGCGCACCTCTGACGGGGCGCTCGATGTGCAACTCGCCACCCCGAAGGAAATGGGCGGCGCGGGGGGCGCCGGCACCAACCCCGAGCAGCTGTTCGCCGCGGGCTACTCGGCCTGCTTCATCGGCGCGCTGAAGGCGGTGGCCGGCAAGATGGGCGTCAAGGTGCCCAACGACGTGAGCATCGACGCGGCCGTCAGCTTCGGTCCGCTGGCTGGCGGCGCAGTGGGCTACGGCATCGCGGTGGAAATGAACATCAAGGTGCCCGGGCTGGAGCGCGCGCAGGCCGAGCAGCTGGTGCAGGCGGCACACCAGGTGTGCCCGTACTCGAACGCCACGCGCGGCAACATCGACGTCAAGCTGAACGTCGCCGCCTGAGCCCTACCGCATCAGCTGCAGCATCAGCTCGATGCGCGCCTTCAGCGCGGGCAAGGCGCCGGCCGACGGCCAGGCGCCTTCGCCCACCACCGCACCCTGAGCGCAGCGCGTGCTGCGCCACACGGTGACCCCGGCATCGCGGGCGCGCTGAAGCGCCGCTTGCAGACTGCAATGCACCGTGCCGTTGCCGGTGCCCGCCACCACGATGCCTTGCACGCCGCTCGCGGCGAGCGCATCCACCCACGCGCCATCGGCGCCCGCGTGGCTGGTGACAAGCGCCACCCGCGGCCACTGCGCGGGATCGGCCGGCAACCGCTCGAGCCCGAACGCATCGCCCTGCGGCCATTCGCGGAAGCGGCGCAGCGCACCCTCTTCCACCACCCCCAGCGGGCCGGCGTCGCCGTCGCCGAACGCGTCGACACGGTAGCTGTGCACCTTGCGCACGTCCTGTGCCGCATGAACCTGTCCGCCGAGCACGGCCACCACGCCGCACGCGCCTTCGGTGCGCGCCACGCTGACGCCATCGAGCAGGTTCTGCGGGCCATCGGCCATCAAGGCCGTGGCCGGCCGCATGGCCGCCACCAGCACCACCGGCTTGGCAGGCGCCAGCACGCGCTGCAGGAAGTACGCCGTCTCCTCGAGCGTATCGGTGCCGTGCGTCACCAGCACGCCCTGCACGTCGGACCGCGCCAGATGGTGCGCCACGCGCCGTGCCAGCGCCAGCCAGGTGGCGTTGTCCATGTCCTTGCTGTCGAGCTGGGCCACCTGCTCGGCCTCGAGCGGCTGGCCCGCGAGTGCCGGCACGGCCGCCACCAGCTGCGCCACGCCCAGCTGCGCCGCGGTGTAGCCGACGTTGTCGAGTGCGCGTGCCGCCGTGCCGGCGATCGTGCCGCCGGTGCCGAGGATCACGAGGGTGGAAGGCCTGCTTTGCATTTGTGAACGATTCTGGATAAAAATACAGCCACTGGATGAACCACCAGTGACCGGCACCAGCCGGCCCGTGGCACACCGAGGGACCCGATGGACGAACGCCCCAAACTCACCGAGCGCCAGCAGCAGATTCTCGATCTGGTGCAAAGCGCGATCGAGCGCACCGGCGCCCCGCCCACGCGGGCCGAGATCGCCGCCGAACTCGGCTTCCGCTCCGCCAACGCCGCCGAGGAGCACTTGCAGGCGCTGGCCCGCAAAGGCGTGATCGAACTGGTGGGCGGCACTTCGCGAGGCATCCGTCTGAAGGCCGAGACTTTACGCGCCCTCAACGAGGCGCGCGGCAAGCAGTTCAGCCTGCCGCTGCCCAGCCTCGCGCAGCTGAGCCTGCCGCTGGTGGGCCGGGTGGCGGCCGGCAGCCCGATCCTCGCGCAGGAGCACGTGGACCAGACCTACCTGATGGAAGCCACCATGTTCGCGCGCCGGCCCGACTACCTGCTCAAGGTACGAGGCATGAGCATGCGCGACGCCGGCATCCTCGACGGCGACCTGCTCGCGGTGCAGAAGGCGCACGATGCCAAGAACGGCCAGATCGTCGTCGCGCGCCTTGGCGACGAGGTCACGGTCAAGCGCTTTCGGCGCACCAAGCACGGCATCGAGCTGATCCCCGAGAACCCCGACTACCCCACCCTCACCGTCACGCCCGACGAGCCGAGCTTCGAGCTCGAAGGCGTTGCCGTGGGCCTGATCCGCAACACCATGCTGATGTGATGAAGGTCGCCCGCAAGACCGCACTGAAGCGCCCGAAGGCGAGCTGCGCCGACGAGTGCAACGTGCTGGAACAGTTGCCCAACGTCGGCCCGGCGTTGGCCGCGGACCTGCGGCTGCTGGGCATCGCGCATCCGCGTGAGCTGGCCGGGCGCGACGCGTTCGTGCTGTACCAGTCCTTGTGCGCCAAGACCGGCCAGCGGCACGACCCCTGCGTGCTCGACACCTTTATGGCCGTCACCGATTTCATGCGCGGTGCGGCGCCGGCGCCCTGGTGGGCGTACACCGCGCAGCGCAAGGCGCTGTACGGCCAGATCTGAGCGGCCCGGCCTGCCGCGCACATCACTGCGGCCGCAACAGCAGCGTGTGCTGCGGTGGCTCGGCCGGCCACAGCGGTACGTACTGCACCTGGCGCCACGGCGCCACAAAGCTGCGATACAGCGGTGACCACGGCAGGCCCGACTGCCCGCTCGAATGCATCACGCGCGAGCGCGCCGGATCGTCCAGGTCGTAGATCGCGCGCAGCGACGGGCCGTGCTCGTCGAGGTACAGCTCGCCCGTGGTCGCATCGGGCACCAGGCCTACGCGCGACACGTTGAGCGTGTAGGTGTCGCCGCCCACGGGGGTGCGCAACTCGAAGAAGCGGGCCAGCGCCTTCACATGGCTGAACGGACGGTGCTCGGAGCGCGCGATGTGCGCGTCGCCCCAACGCCAGCGTGCCACGTCCGCGCCGTGCGCGGCCTGCAGCTCCTGCAGCGCGTCGGTGAAGGCTGCGTCCACCTGCTGCTCGCAGCTCTCCGCCGCGGGAGTGCGCTTGTCGTCGCACCACCAGCCGTCATTGCGTGCCAGCACGCCCTCCAGTGCCTCGCGGAAGCTGCGCCCTGCGAACACGCGGCGCCATTGCGTCTCGCCGATCTCGTCGGCGAACACGCGCTCCGTGAGGTGGCGCGTCCAGGCCCAGAAGATCAAAGGGGCAGCACGATCGGCGTCCATCGTGCCGTCGAAGCCCTGCAAGGCCTGCCGGGCCGCCGCCGCGAGCGGATGTGCTGACCGCGCTTTCTGCAGCCAGGGCAGCAGCGGTCGTGCCGCCAACGACAGCACGTCGGCCTGCATGGCGGCAAAGGTCTCCGGCGTGTGCCGCTCGCGCGCCTGCAGCAGCTGCTCGATGCGCTGGTGCCGGTACGGCGTGGCCCATTCGCTGGTCAGGAAATACGGATAGTCAGCGGCATGGATGCGCTGGTTGGCGGTGGCGATGAAGCCGCGCGCCGGGTCCACCTCGCGCGGCGTGGCCTCGGCCGGTATGAAGCCGGCCCAGTCGTAGCGCGCGTCCCATCCAGGCGCCGGCACCAGCCCGTGCAAGTCGTTCTCCGGCTTGCGCAGTGGCACGCGGCCGGCGGCCACGAAACCGATGTGGCCTGCGTCGTCGGCCACCACCATGTTCTGCATCGGCGCCGCCCAATGTTCGGCGGCACCGATGAAGTCGGTCACGCTGGTGGCCTGGGTCATGCGCAGCGCCGCGCTGACGCCCTCGACATCGGGATCGAGCGCAGTCCAGCGCATCGCGATCGCGTAGCGCGCGCCGCCACCGGCGCCCAGCACATCGTCGCTGACACCCGAGTCGGAGATCACCGGCCCGTGGCGCGAGCTGCGCACCATCATCTTCACGTCGGGCCGGCCCTTGACCTTGATCGTCTCGGCGTGGATCTCGAAACGCGCCCAGCCTTCGGGCGTCTGGTACTGCGCTGCGTCGTCGGGGTTGATGCGCTCGAGGTACAGGTCCTGCACGTCGGGGCCGGTGTTGGTGAAGCCCCAGGCCAGGTGCGCGTTCTGCCCCAGCACCACCAGCGGCAGGCCGGGCATCGTGGCGCCTGCCACGTGGATGCCGGGGGCCTCCAGCCGCGCGAAGTACCACAGTGCCGGGGCGCTGAGGTGCAGGTGCGGATCGTTGGCCAGCAGCGGCTTGCCGCTTTGCGTGCGCGTGCCGGCGACCACCCAGTTGTTGGAGCCCGCACCCTCGATGCCGGAGGGCGGCGCTGCCGCCAGCGCCTGCTGCCCGAGGCGCTCGTCGAGCTTCAGGCCGCGGAACAGCGCAGCGTAGTCGGCCGTGGGCAAGGGCTTGTCGCCGGGGTACGGCGGCAGCAGCTCGTCGATGCGCTGCACCGGCATCTGGAGCGCCAGGCGCAGCCTCAGCAGTTCGCTGGACCAGTTGCCGCCCAGGTCCCAGGCCATCATCACGCTCCAGGCCAGGCTGTCCACCGGATCCCAGTCCTGTGGCTGCAGGCCGAGGATCAGGAACTCCGGCGGGCGCGCCTTCAGGCCCTTGTGCAACACCGCGTTGATGCCGGCGGCATAGGCCTGCAATGCGCTGCGCGGCTCGCCCTGCACGCGCGCCCACTGCGCCGCGGCGGCGCGGCGCACGCCCAGCGCGCGCAAGAAGCGGTCGGTGGGCAAGGCGGCCTCGCCGAACGCCTCGGCCAGCCGCCCCGCGCCGATGCGGCGATGCGTCTCCAGCTGCCAAAGGCGGTCTTGTGCGTGCGCCACGCCGAGGCCGAACATCAGGTCGTCGAGGTTGGTGGCGCGGATCGTCGGGATGCCTTGCGCGTCGCGCTCGATGCGCACCTCGCCGTGCAGGCCGGGCAAGGCCAGCGCGCCGTCGACCGCGGGCGACGCCGCGCGCTCGTAGAGAAACAGCGCCAGCCCGAGCAGCGCCAGCAACGCCAGCAGGCTGAGCAGCCCACGCCGAATCCATCTCATGCGCTTTCCTCCAGAAGTGTGCGGATTTCACGGGCGTATTCCGGCGATCGGGCCAGGAGCCGGGCGCCAAGAATGTCTCAAGTTCCTGGCAATCCGGCCGAAATTCACAGAGCCATGTCCTCACTTCGCTTCGCCCGCCCCTTGCGCCTGGAAGTGTGCCCGCCCGACCTGTTCGGGGAGGACGAGTCGTTCCTGCGACGCTGGTGGCGCCTGGTGTCAACCGGCGACGACCACGCTCCGCCCACCGTGGCGCAGCGGGTGCAGCAGGTACGCGAGGAGTTCGCGCGCACGCTGGACGACATCGAGAGCCAGCATGCGCACTTCGTGCAACACCGGCTGCTGCACTGCCGCTCGATGATGGAGCTATGGCACCTTCGCTCGGAGGTGTTCTACCTGATCGCGCGCGAGCACAGCGAGGCCGAGGCCGAGCGCCGCATCGCGCCGCTGAACCGCCACTTCCCCACGCGCTCGCCGCGCTCGGGCTTCGCGCCGCTCGAGCCTTGAAGCGCCGCGCGCCTTCAGCGCGCCAGGTAGTCGCTCTTGCCCAGGTCCACGCCGTAGTGGCGCAGCAGCGCGTACGTCATCGTGGTGTGGAAGAAGAAGTTGGGCAGCGCGAAGTGCTTCAGGTAATCCTCGCCGTTGAAGCGTAGCGGCTCCCCGTGGCGCGTCGGCAACTCGATCGCGCGCGTTTCGGCGCCTTCGAAGCCTGCCGCGGGCACCGATTCGATGAACGCCAGCGTCTTCTCCACGCGCTGGCGCAGCTCGGCCACGCTGCTTTCGGTGTCCTCGAACTTCGGGATGTCCACGCCGCCCAGGCGCGCCACGCAGCCCTTGGCGTTGTCGCTGGCGATCTGCACCTGCTTGGGGAACGGCAGCATGTCCGGCGCCAGGCGCGCGGCCATGTAGACCGCGGGGTCGAACTTCTTCGCCTCGGCGTGGGCGACCGCCTTGTCGAGCCAGCGGTTGATGTTGCGCAGCATCTGCGCGAACACCGGCACGCTGGCGGATTGCATCGTGAGGGCCATGTCCTGTCTCCTGAACGGGTTGGATGGGAACGCCGCGCATGCTATCGCCGCACGGCCAGATGTGCTGAAGCGCGGGCAGGCACGCCGCAGTGCAAAATCGGCCGGGTGAACATCATCATCCTCGACGACTACCAGGATGCGGTGCGCAAGCTCAAATGCGCCGCCAAGCTGGAGCACCTGAACGCCAAGGTGTTCACCAACACGGTCAAGGGCATCGGCCAGCTGTCGGTGCGGCTGCGCGACGCCGACGTGCTGGTGCTGATCCGCGAGCGCACCCACTTTCCGCGCCAGCTGCTGGAGAAGCTGCCCAAGCTCAAGCTGATCTCGCAAACGGGCCGGGCGGGTTCGCACATCGACGTGGAGGCCTGCACCCGCCTGGGCATCGCGGTGGCCGAGGGCACCGGCTCGCCGGTGGCGCCGGCCGAGCTGACCTGGGCGCTGATCATGGCGGCCATGCGCCGCCTGCCGCAGTACATCGGCAACCTGAAGCACGGTGCCTGGCAGCAGTCGGGGCTGAAGGCGGCGTCGATGCCGCCCAACTTCGGCATCGGCATGGTGTTGAAGGGCCGCACGCTGGGCATCTGGGGCTTCGGCAGGATCGGCGCGCTGGTGGCCGGCTACGGGCAGGCTTTCGGCATGAAAGTGCTGGTGTGGGGCAGCGAGGCCGCGCGCGACCGTGCGCGCCAGGCTGGCTACGACACGGCCGACAGCAAGCAGGCGCTGTTCGAACAAGCCGACGTGCTCAGCCTGCACCTGCGCCTGAGCGACAGCACGCGCGCTGCCGTGAGCCTGGACGACATGTCGCGCATGAAGCCGACGGCGCTGTTCGTGAACACCTCGCGTGCCGAACTGCTGGAGGACAACGCGCTGGTCTCGGCGCTCAACCGCGGTCGCCCCGGCATGGCGGCGGTGGACGTGTTCGAGAGCGAGCCCATCCTGCAAGGCCACCCGCTGCTGCGCCTGGAGAACGCCGTGTGCACGCCGCACATCGGCTATGTGGAGCAAGACAGCTACGAGCTGTACTTCGGCGCCGCGTTCGACAACGTGGTGAACTTCGTGAACAACACGCCGCAGAACATCATCAACCCCGAGGCCTTGAAGGTCTTGCGGTGACTCGCGCGGCCGCGGCGCCCGCGCCAGCGCGATGAACGAACCGACCCCCGGCTTTGCGGGTGGCACCCGGCGCCCGGCGTCGTGCGGCGAAGTGTTTCGCGTGTTCAACCGGCTGGCCATGCAGGGCTTTGGCGGCGTGCTGCCGGTGGCTCAGCACGTGCTCGTGGAACGCGAATGCTGGCTCAGCAAGGCCGAGTTCGTGGAACTGCTGTCGATCGGCCAGGTGCTGCCCGGCGCCAACATCGTGAACCTCGCACTGATGCTCGGTGACCGCTTCTTCGGCTGGCGCGGCGCCATGGCCGCCATCGGCGGCCTGCTGCTGCTGCCGCTGGTGCTGGTGCTCGCGCTCGCGGCGCTGTACGGCCATCTGGCCGACGTGCCGGTGGTGGCCGGCGCACTGCGCGGCATGAGCGCGGTGGCCGCCGGCCTGGTGCTCGCCACCGGCTTGCGCCTGATCCCGGCGTTGAAGGCCAACGTGCTCGGCCCCTGGGCCTGCGCTGCGTTCACGGGCCTCACGCTGGTGGGAGTGAGCCTGCTGCACTGGCCGCTGGTGCGCGTTGTGCTGGGGCTGGGTGCGCTGGCAATGGCCGGCGCCTGGTGGAGGTTGCGGCGATGAACTGGGCGCACGTGCCGCTTGGCCTGGCGCACGGCCTCTCGGTGCTCGATCTGGCGGGCCTGTTCGGGCACTTCCTGGTGCTGTCGCTGCTGGCGGTGGGCGGCGCCATCGCCACCGCACCCGGCATGCACCGCTACATCGTCCAGGAGCACGGCTGGCTGGGCGACGCGCAGTTCACTGCGTCGGTGGCGCTGGCGCAGGCGGCGCCCGGGCCCAACGTGCTCTTCGTGGCCGTGCTGGGCTGGAACACCGCCGGCCTGCCCGGCATGCTGGCCACGATGACGGGCATCCTGCTGCCGTCAACCACGCTGGCGTTCGCCGCCACGCGCTGGGGCCGAACGCGGCAGCAGGCCATCGGCGTGCGCGCCTTCACGCACGGCATGGCGCCGCTCACGCTCGGCCTCGTGCTGGCCAGCGGCTGGGTGCTGAGCGAGCCCTCCCTGCGGCAGCCGGCAGCGATGGCGCTGATCGCCGCCACGGTGCTGGTGATGCTGTGCACGCGACTGAGCCCGATGTGGATGATCGCGCTGGGCGCCCTGGTCGGCGCCTTGGGCTGGGCCTGACGCAAAGGGGCGCGCGCATGAGGCAGATCGTCGTGAACACCTGGGACGAACTGACCCGCACCTTCGACACGCTCGACGGTTGGGCCTTCCGCGGTGAGCGCGAGGCTGGATGGGATCTGCTGAGCACACTGTCGCGGCGGCTGATGCAGTACTGCCCTCACCCCGCCGGCTGGCCAGAGCGCGAGGCACGCGGCATGCGCATCTTCCAGCGCAAGGCGCACAACTACCTCGCTGATCCGCATGCGCTCGAGGACGGCCTGCGCTGCCTGGCGCTGATGCAGCACCACGGCGCTCCGACGCGGCTGCTCGACTTCACCAAGTCGCCCTTTGTGGCCACCTTCTTCGCGCTGGAGGCCGCGCGCGATGAAGCAGCGGTGTTCGCGCTCGACACGCCGCGCCTGTGGAGCATGGCGCCGATGTTCGACGCCAGCCTCACGCGAGAGCTGATCGACCCGCGCATCGACGACAACTTCGAACGCTTCTTCGCACCCAACGACCTCCCGGTGATCTGGGTGGGCGAGCCGGCCGAGATGGACCGCCGGCTGGTGTCGCAGTCGGGCCTGTTCGTGGTGCCGGGCATGCTGCAGCTCACGCTGGACCAACTGCTCGCCGGCTACGACGCCAGCGGCGAACTGCTGATGAAGATCGTGCTGCCGCCGGGGCTGCGCGAGCAGGCCATGCGCATGCTGTACCGCATGAACATCACCTACTCGACGCTGTTTCCCGACCTCGACGGCCTGGCGCGGTCGATCGGCTATGAGCTGGAGGTCATGTGGAGCACGCCCGGGGAACGCGCGGGCGCGTAGCTCAGCGCGGGTTCTCGAAGAACACGTAGTGGTCGAAGCCGCCGACCTCGAAATACACCCGCTTCTCGTCCGTGTCGACCGTGCCGTTGAGGTTCTCGTCGAGCACCCCGTAGCCATAGCGGTAGTTGCGCGGCATCTTGTCGTCGGTGCCGTAGGCAGTGCTCAGCTTGTCCACCTTGAGGAATCGCTTGACCACCTTGTCCCCGCCATACACCTCGAGCACGCCGTTGGTGCCGGTCCAGTTCTGGATGCCGCGGCGAATCTCGTTCTGGCGCTCCTGGGTGCAGGCGGCCAGCGCGAGCAGCGCGGCAAGGATGGCGATCGCACGCATCACGGGCTCTCCTTGGTACCGAAGATCTTGTCGCCGGCGTCGCCGAGCCCCGGGATGATGTAGCCCAGCTCGTTGAGGTGGCTGTCCACGGCCGCCGTCCAGCAGCGCACGTCGGGGTGGGCCGCATCCAGCGCGCGCACGCCCTCTGGCGCGGCCACGAGCACGAGCGCGCGAATGTCCCTGCAACCGCGACGCTTCAGCAGGTCGATGGTGGCGATCATCGAGCCGGCGGTGGCCAACATCGGATCGACGATCAGCGCCGTGCGTTCACTCAGGTGACCGACGAACTTCTCGAAGTAGTGCTCGGGCTGCAGCGTTTCGTGGTTGCGGCTCAGGCCCACCACGCTCACCTTGGCATTCGGAATCATGTCGAGCACACCATCCAGCATGCCCAGGCCAGCGCGCAGGATCGGCACCACGGTGACCTTCTTGCCGCTGATGCGATCCACCTGCGTCGGGCCGCTCCAGCAGTCGACCGTGGCTTTCTCGAGCGGGAAGTCGGCGGTGGCCTCGTAGGCCAGCAGGCGGGCCAGCTCGCCGGTAAGTTCGCGGAATTTCTTGGTCGAGATGTCGGCCTCGCGCAGCAGGCCGACCTTGTGCTTGACCAGTGGATGCGCAACGGCGATGACGGGCATGGGAGGATTCAAATGGCGAGGGCCGCCGCAGTGTACGGCGCGCCTGCTCAGCCGCCGCGTTGGCGCAAGGCCTCGTACAGGCAGATGCCCGCGGCCACCGACACGTTGAGGCTTTCCACCGCACCCTTCATCGGGATGCGCACCAGCAGGTCGCAGGTTTTTGCGGTGAGCTGGCGCATGCCGCTGCCTTCGGCGCCGAGCACCAGCGCCACCGGACGCGCCAGGTCCACTTCGTACAAGGTCTGCGTGGCCTCGTCGCTGGTGCCGACGACGAGGATGTCGCGCTCCTTCAGCTCGTTGAGGCTGCGCGCCAGGTTGGTCACCATCAAGTAGGGCACGGTCTCGGCGGCGCCACTGGCCACTTTGGCCACGGTGGCGTTCAGGCCCACCGCGTGGTCCTTGGGCGCCACCACCGCGTGCGCGCCGGCACCGTCGGCCACGCGCAGGCAGGCACCGAGGTTGTGCGGGTCGGTCACCCCGTCGAGCACCAGCAGCAGCGGCGTGCCCTGCACGGCGTCGAGCACGTCATCGAGTGAATGGCTTTGCGGCAGCGGCTGCACGCGCGCCACCACGCCCTGGTGGCGCGGCGTGCCGGCCAGGCGCGCCAGGCGCTCGTCATCGCTGTCGATCAGGCGCATGCCGGCCTCGCGCGCGCGCTCCATGAATTGGCGCATGCGTTGGTCGCGCCGCGTGGCGTCCACGTGGATTTCGGTGATCGACTGCGGCGCGGTCTTCAGGCGCACCGTCACCGCATGGAAGCCGAACAGGATCTTGTTGCTCATCGCACGATGGTAGTGGCGCGCGTCACAGGCGCGGCATGATCACGCCGGTGTTCAGCAGCAGCAGGCCGATCAGCAGCGGCTGGTGCAGCATGTAGAAGGTGAGCGACCAGCGCCCCAACGCGGCCAGCGGCCCCAGCGCCCGCGCCAGCGTGCCGGTGAGCCAGTGCGGGCGTTCACGCAGCACCCACCGGCCAGCGGCGAGCCCCCACAGCATCACGCCTATCCACGGCAGCAGCGGCACGTAGTCCTCGGTGACCGGCGGGTGTGTGACCAGTCCCACCCAGTCGGTCAAGCGCGTGTCGAAGAAGGGCAGCTTCACGAAGCGCGGCAGCGCGATCGCCACCGCGCCCAGCGGCCACAGCCAGCGCCCGAGCCGGGCGGCGGGCCGCACCAGCAGCAGCATCGCGGCAATGCCGTGCAACACGCCGAAGTAGATGAAGCTGCGCGGAAACATCAGCCACGAGCCGGCACTCACCAGCAGTGCGCAGCCCGCGATCTGCGCCCAGCGGCGCCAGAAGCGCGGCCAGCCCTGACCCTGGTGCAGCGCCACGGCTTGGCTGAGACCGGCCGAGAAGAGGAACAGCGAGACGATGCAGGCGCGCTGCACCGTCCACAGCGGATCGCGATGGAAATCCTGATGGATCAGGCCAAAGTGATCGAGGTCGAAGCAAAAATGAAAGGCAGCCATCCACACGATGGCCACCCCGCGCAATGCATCCAGCCGGTCGAAGCGCGGCCTTGGCGATGTCGATGTGCGTTTGTTCACGGTCGAGACGATAGCAGTACCCCCCGTCGGGGGATGGCATCAGGTTTGCTTCGTTGGAAGGTTCAATGGCATCGGGCGCCCCGCATGCAAGGCGCCGATCGGAGACCAGTTCTTGGCAGAAGCCATCGCCCGCCTGCTAGGCATGTCGTCGTCATTGCCCTCGCTCGGCGAGTGTCTTGCGTGGAGTCGCGCGCTGTTGTGGCCGCTGATGGCCGGAGACGCGCTGATGGCGTTGGCATTTCTCTCGATCCCCCTTGCGCTGCTGCGCCTCGTGCGGCAACGGGCGGACCTGCGTTTCAACTGGGCGATGCACGTTTCGTGCGCCTTCTTCCTGCTGTCCGGCTTCACGCATCTCGCGCAGCTGCTCACGGTGTGGGAGCCGGCATATGCACTGCAGGCGGCCGTGAAGGTGCTCACCGGCATCGCGTCGCTGGCCACCGCCGTCCTGGTGTGGCCGATGGTGCCCAAGCTGTTGCGCCTGCCTTCGGTGAACCAGCTGCAGGCGGCGATCGCCCGCCTGGAGACGCAGGCGGTGGAGCGGCGCCGTGCCGAAGCCGGCCTGGCGCGCATGAACGCCGAGCTCGAGGCGCGCATCCAGGAGCGCACGCAAGCGCTGGAGCGCGAGGTGGCCGAGCGGCAGCGGCTGCAGGATGCCGACCGCGCGCGCCAGGCGGCCGAGCTGGCCAGCAGCGCAAAGAGCGAGTTCCTGTCGCGCATGAGCCATGAGCTGCGCACGCCGCTGAACGCGGTGCTCGGCTTCGCACAGCTGTCGGACCGCGCGCTGGCCGACGGCGATGCCGAACGCGCGCACGGCTACCTGCGCCACATCGAGGACGGCGGCTGGCACCTGGTGCGGATGATCGACGACATCCTCGACATCTCGCGCATCGAGCAAGGCCGCCAGAACTTCACCATGGGCGCCGTGGATCTGGGGCCGGTGGTGGCCGAAGCCGCCGCCATGGTGCAGCCGCAGGCCGCCGAGCAGCAGGTGACGCTGATCAGCGAGCTGCCGCAGCACATGCCGCCCGTGCGCGCGGACCGCACGCGGCTGATCCAGGTGATGACCAACCTGCTGAGCAATGCCACCAAGTTCAACCGTCCGGGCGGCGAAGTGCGTGTGCGCCTGCTGCCCGAAGCGGTCGACGACGAAGTGCGCATCGAGGTGCGGGACACCGGGCTGGGCATGTCCGCGGCACAGCTGTCGCAGCTGTTCCAGCCCTTCAACCGGCTCGGCCGCGAGCGTCAGGGCATCCCCGGCACCGGGATCGGGCTGGTCCTGGTGCGCCATCTCGTCGAACAGATGGAAGGCCGCATCGACGTGGAAAGCGTGGAGGGTCAGGGCAGCGCCTTCACCGTCACGCTGCGGCGCGACGGCGACACCTTGTCGGGCGGGCTGGCCGCATTGCCCACCGAGCACTCGCCACTGGCACCGGACCGCGCGCATTGACGGGCGAGGCGCGCGGCCTCAGCCGCGCCAGACGTGCCACAGCCCCACCGCCACGTGCCCCCACACGAGGATGTTGAACGCGAGCAGCGCGAACATGCGCGTGAACGACCACAGCTTGCGGGCGCGCCGTCCAGCCTCGTCGCGCCCGGTGAGCGCATACAGCAGCAGGTACAGCACGGAGGGCAGGAAGGTGCCGACGATGAGCACCCCCATCACCCAATAGAAGACGATCATGGGCGCGGACTATACGGAGTCGCGGCCAGGCCACCTTACATGCAACCGTTCGGTTGCAAATCGAGGTGCACAGGCTCACAATCCGGATACGCAACTTTATGGTTGCATAAAGGAGACGATGACATGAACACTCCCTCCGACACCGACCGCATCGAACGCAGCATCCTGATCCAGGCGTCGCGCGAGCGCGTCTGGCGCGCGCTGACGAACGCCGAAGAATTCGGCAGCTGGTTCGGCGTGGACCTGAAAGGCCAGACCTTCGCGCCCGGCCAGCGCACCCGCGGGCACATCACCTATCCGGGCTACGAGCATCTGTGGTTCGACGTGGTCGTGGAGACCCTGGATCCCCCCACCCGCATGGCGTTCCGCTGGCATCCGTATCCCATGGATCCGGCAGTGGACTACACGCACGAGACGCCCACGCTGGTGAGCTTCACCCTCGAAGAAGCGCCGGGCCAAGGCACACGGTTGACGGTCGTGGAAAGCGGCTTCGATCAAGTGCCGCCGCAGCGGCGGCTGGAGGCGTTCCGCATGAACAGCCGCGGCTGGGACAGCCAGATGGACAACATCGCGCGCCATGTCGGCGCCTAGCGCAAGGCGCCGTGCGCCGGCGGCGCGCGCCGCCGGCCTGCCCGGGCTGGTGCAGGCCAGCGACACGCTCGCCGGCGTGTTCGCGGCGCTCGGCGACGCCACGCGTCTGAAGCTGGTGGCAGTGCTGTGTGCAGGAGGCACCTTCTCGATCGCGCAACTCACGGCCAACACCGACATCAGCCGACAGGCGGTGACCAAGCACCTGCAGGTGCTGGCGGACGCGGGCGTGGTGCGCGACGTGAAACTGGGGCGCGAGCGCCTGTGGCAACTGGAGCCCGGGCAGATCGAGGAGGCGCGCCGATCGCTGGAGGTGATCGGCCGCGAATGGGACGTGGCGCTGGGCAAGCTGAAGGCGTTCGCCGAAGGCAGCTGACTTGAGCGGCGTGCCGCCTCAGGTGCCCACCACCTTGTAGTCGCCGCGATGCGCCCGCAGCCACTCTGCCGAGCGCTGCGTACCCAGTTGCGCCGGATGAAAGTCGCGACGCAGGTAGGCGCGCCAGGGCTTGAAGCACTCGCGCACCAGTCCGCCCTTGCCGAAGAAGAAGCGGGCGGCGCCCACCCAGGTGCTCGGACGCCAGAGCGTGCGGTCATGCCAGAGGTTGTTCACCGTCTGCCGCAGGGAGTCGACGATGAAATAGGTGGTGGCCAGGCGGAACCAGCGCAGGCGCCAGCGATGGTCGCCGCCCAGCGCCTGGTACAGGTCGAACGCCGTGCTCTTGTGCTCCGACTCTTCGGCCGCATGCCACAGCCACATGGTCTGCAGGCGTGGCTCGGTGCCCTCGAACTGCCATGGCCGCGCCAGCAGGTGCTCGGCCAGGATCGCCGTGAAATGCTCGTAAGCCGCGGTGGCCGCGAGGTGATGGCGCACCTCCAGCGTCGCCAGACGGGCAATGCGCCTGGCGGCACGTTCCTGCCAGCGGTTCACCAGGCCTTGCCGCTCCAGGTGCGCGTTGAACAGCCCATGGATGCGCCGATGCGTGGCCTCCTGCCCCACGAAACCCTGCACCTCGGCCTCGAAGCGCGCACGCTGCTGCGGCGGCAGCGCCTTCACCCCGTTGCGCACCGAGTCGATGAAGAACTGCTCGCCGATCGGGAAGCTCATCGACAGCGCGTTCAGGTAGGCCGTTCGGAAGGCGTCACCCGCGCACCAATGGCGCTCGATCGGTCGGTCCAGGTCGATCAGCAGGCGGCGCACCACGAGATCGGTCATCGGCAACTCCGGAAAGGCACGGTACTCGTTGGTACCAACGCAGGCGAATGTGCCGGTCGCGCTTGGTACTGTCAAGTACCATTGGCCTCCCGATGGACACTCGCGTGATGCCCTCTCCCCGCCCGGCCGACCTGGCCGACCACCGCCGCCGCCTGCTCGATGCCATGTCCGCCGTCGTCGCCCGCAAGGGCTACGCCGACACCACCATCGCCGACATCGCGGCCGAAGCACGCGTGTCCAAGCGCACCTTCTACGAGCAGTTCGCGGGCAAGGCGGAATGCCTGTTCGCGCTGTACGTGGCCGCCAGCCGGCAGGCGCTGGAGGCGTTGCAGCAGGCCATCGACCCCGCGCAGGACTGGCATGCGCAGGTGGAGCGCGCGGTTCAGGCCTACCTGGCCACGCTGGCCTGCAACCCGCCGCTGCTGCGCACGCTGTTCATCGAAATCCTGCACCTCGGCCCGGAGGGCCTGCGCGTGCGGCGCCGCGTGAACCAGGACATCGCCGATTTCATCGTCGGCGTGGTCGGCAGCCGCGCCGCCTTGCCGGCACCGCTGCTGCCCGCGATGGCGATGGCGATCGTCGGCGGCATCAACGAGCTGATCCTGCAGGCGATCGAGCAGAACACCGTGGAGCAGCTGCCCGCGCTCACCGGCGCGGCCGCGCACCTGGTGCGCACGGTGATCGACGGCACGCTACCCTGCTGACCACGCGCTTGCGTTGGGTCAAGCGTGTCCGGCGCGGGGCGCGCGAGCATGCCGGCCATGCCTCGACACATCCTCCTGCTGCAGGGCCACCCGGATGCGGGCCAGCCCCACTTCGGCCATGCCCTGGCCCATGCCTATGCCGATGGCGCCGCACAAGCGGGCCACGAGACGCGCACGATCGAGATCGCCAAGCTCGACTTCCCCCTGCTGCGCAGCAAGCAGGAGTGGGAAGGCGGCAGCCTGCCGCGCGCGCTGGTGGCAGCCCAGCAGGACATCCTGTGGGCCGAACACCTGGTGCTGTTCTTTCCGCTCTGGCTGGGCGGCATGCCGGCGCTGATGAAGGGCTTCCTCGAGCAGGTGGCGCGGCCCGGCTTTGCACTCGGTGCGCCGAGCGGCGAGCACGGGCTGCCCACCAAGCTGCTGAAGGGCCGCTCGGCACGCGTCGTCGTCACGATGGGGATGCCCGCGTTGGCCTACCGCTGGTACTTTCGCGCGCACAGCCTGAAGGCCCTCGAGCGCAACATTCTCGGCTTCGTGGGCATCGCCCCGATCCACGAAACACTGATCGGTACGGTCGACAGCATGAGCGACGCGCAGCGCATCGATTGGCAGGCCAAGCTGCGCAAGCTGGGCAGCAAGGCGGCCTAGCTCAGCAGTACCGCGGCGAGCGCCAGCGCAGCGGGAAACGCCTGCACCCACAGGATGCGGCGCGACGCAGTGGCGGCGCCGAACACACCCGCCACGATCACGCAGCCGAGAAAGAACACGAGCACCGGCCGGCCCGCGGCGCCGAGCAGCAGGCCCCAGACCAGCCCGGCGGCGAGAAAGCCGTTGTACAGGCCCTGGTTCATCGCCAGCACCTTGGTGGCGGCCGAGAACTCCGGCGTGGTGCCGAAGGCCTTGCGCCCGCGCGGCGTGTCCCACAGCCACATCTCGAGCAGCACGATGTACAGGTGGATCAGCGCCACCACGGCAACGAGCACAAGGGCCAGCATTCTTCTTCTCCTGCCTCCAAAGGAGTGCGTTTCTACCCGTTTACGAGCGGCAGCGCCAGCACCAGCGCGACGCCGCCGTCGGCGTTGAGCGCGTGGATCGTGCCGCCCATCTTGGCCATGTAGGTCTTGGCCACGAACAAGCCCTGCCCGCGGCGCTCACCCGCTTCGGCGTGGGCCGGGTCGGACACGCCGTACTCGAAGATCTTGTCGATCAGCTCGGGTGCGATCGACGGGCCGTGGTTGTGGATGCGCAGTTCGGCATTGCCATCGCGCACCGCCAGCCGCAGCGTGATCGGCGTGCCGGGCGTGCGGTAGCGCTCGGCATTGCGCAGCACGTGGGTCACCACGTCCTCCAGCCGGTACTCGTCGGCGCGCACCATCACCGGCTCGCGCGTGGCCGGCTCGAACACCACCTGCTCGATGCCGGCATGCGGCGCGTTGCCGGCCACGTGCTGCGCAAAGGCCTGCAGGTCGAGCGGCTGCAGCTGCAGCGCAGTGGTCTCGAAGGCCTCGCTCGGTGAGGCACTGCCATACAGCACGCGCAGCGCCTGCTGCATGCGCTCGATGTAGCGCGCGCTCGGGTCGTCCGGCCCGCCGTGCAAGGCGATCAGGCTTTGCAGCGGCGACATGATCTCGTGGCCCACCGCGTGCCACAGGTCCTTCTCCTGCTCGGCGCGCAGGCGCTCGCGCCGCATGTCCTCCTTCACCCGCTGCAGCAGGTCGGCCAGGGCACCGGCCAGGATGCCCAGCTCGTCGGTGCTGCGCAGGTCCGCCACCTGCAGCTCGCCCGGCCCGCGGCTGCCCTGCATGTCGCGCGACACGGCACGCGCACGGTGCGTGAGCACGGTGATGCGCCGGATCAGGCCGAGCTCGATCACCAGCCACGCCACCCCCACCGCGAGCAGCATCGCTGCCGCGAAGACCGTGAGGCGGGTGGCCACCGCGGCCAGCGTTTCGTCCACCGTGCGCACGTCGCCCGTCAGCACGATCTCGTAGCTGCCCAGCGGCGTGGCGATCTCCTCGCGCGCCTCGATCGGCGTGTTGTCGTCCTCCACCGGCAGCTTGTGCACGAGCCGGCTCAGCCAGGCCCGCGTGACGGCCTTGTCGCCGGTGAGCGTGAGCAGCGGCACCGACGCTTGGTTGGGCACGCGTCGCAGCACCTGAAGCGTCTCACCCGGCAGCAGGAAGGCCTTCAGCTCGGCGAGCGAAAACGGCGGCGTGGCGCGCGGGTCGTTGCTGTCGAACAGCGGGGTGTCGTCGCCCGGCGCGAGCACCTGCAGGCCGACAACGATGCGGTCCAGCTCCGGCGGCGGCCACACGAGCGGACGCGAGGTGTCGAACAGCGCCTCGCGGAAGGCCTCCACCGGCAGCCGGATCGAGAAGAACGAGCGGTGCAGGCAGGGCTCGCTGCCCTCCAGGCAATAGCGCTCCTGCCACAGCCAGCCGCGGAAGTCCCGCACCGGCCGCGTGTTGGCCAGCACCGGGCCGGTGCCGCTGAAACCGGTGAGCCGCCCGCGCCGCGGCGAGCGGCTGCTGACGGGCAGCTCGAACGGCGCGATCCAGCGCTCGGTGCCGCCGGGCAGCGACACGCTCACGCGCACCCGGTGCGCGCGGCTCACGTCGCGCTCGCCTCGCTCACGCGGCACCAGCGGGCCGGGGCTGGCAAAGCTGCCCGCGATGTACAGGAAGCCTCCCGCCCAGGCGTTGCGTGCCACCGCCACGCACAGCGACGCGTGGTCGGGGTACTGCACCAGGCAGCCGGCCAGTTCCACCGCCTGCTGCACCTTGTCCGGGTCGTCGAAGTCGATGGCCGAATACGGCAGCAGCAGCGGGCGCAGCGGCGTGACCGCGCCCTCGGCGAACACCTGCGGGTTCATCAGCGCCAGCTGGCCCGACGGATGGTGCAGCCGGGCCAGCACCTGGGCCTCGGTCTTGGCCACGCTGCGGCGGTAGTTGGCGTAGCTGAGGCGTTTCTCCTGGCGCAGCACCGCCAGCGCCAGCGTCACGGTGGCCACCGCCAGCAGCAGGAACACGCTGCGCACGAAGATGCGGCGCCGGAACGACGCCAGCCAGCGCCACGCGGCCCGCAACGGCCGCAGTACGGACCTACCGCGCATCCACCCACCGGAAGCCGCGCATCGGCACGTTCTCGATGCCGTCGAAGCCGGGGTCGATCTCGCGGAACGCGTCTCGGATCGTGCTCACGTGTTTGCGGATGTTGTCGCGGTTGCGCCCGCTCTTGACCACCTGGAACAGATCCTCGTAGCTCACCACCTGGCCTCGCCGCTGGTACAGCGTGGCCAGGATGCGCTGGGCCGTGAGCGGCAAGTTCAGGCGCTGGTCGCGCCACATCGGGCTTTGCTGCCACAGCGGGTCGAGCGAGAGTTCCTCGCCGGCAGCCGGCACGCTGCGCGCGTCCTTGGCCGCACGCAGCATCTCGAGCAGGGTCTCGATGAACTCGGACTCCTCGAAGGTGGTCTTCTGCAGGTAATCCCACGCGTCCAGCGCCTTCATGATGCTGCGGTAGATGGTGGCCGGCATTGCCGACACCACCAGCACCGGCGTGCCGTGGCGCTTGTTGATCGCATTGATGATGGCCACGCCGGCGTGGCGCTCGCGTCCGAGCTCGATGTCCAGCACCACCACGTCGTAGCGCTCGCGCGCGATCGCGGCCTCGGCGTCGTCACGCGTGAACCACTGGTCCACGGCGATGCCCGGCCGCGCGGATTCGATCCAGCGCCGCAGCTGGTTGCTGGTGGGCACGTCGTCCTCGATCAGTGCCACTTTGGCCATCGCCACTGCCCGCCTCCACGCTGTGTTCGCGGCGCCGATTATCCCGGCCGCACCCGCGCGCCCCGCGTGAAGGTTTCTTCACAAGCGCTACCAAAGTCGCCCCGCGACGCCTTTGCTCGCTCGCCCCGGTGATTTCCAGAATGGCCTCACCTCGAATTACGGGAGAACGGGCATGACGGAGCGGTGGGATGCGGTGGCCGGCGCGGTGGGCGGCGGCCTGAGGGCGGTGGGCGGCGCCTTGCGCACGCTCGGGCAACGCGCGTTCGATTCGCGCGGCTGGTGGATCGGTGCCACGCTCGCGGGCATCGCGGCGTTCGAGCTGCTGCGCCATCCGCCCGTGCAGACCGTGTCGCACGGCGACGTGGGCGTGCGCAGCAACCGCCTCACCGGCGAGGTGGCGCTGTTCCGCGACGGCAGCGTGCTGGTGCTGCCCGGCGTGCACGAGATGCATGTGTACCCGCTGCACGACCGCATCTTCCGGCCGGCCGGCATTGCGCGCGCCGATGGCGCCGCCCCGCTGCAGTCGGCCGAGGGGCTGTCGATCGGCGTCGACCTGGCGGTGCGCTATGCCCCGGATCCGGCCCGCCTGGCAAGCAACGGCGCGCTGCCCGACGACGTGGAAAGCCAGCTCGTCGATCCCGCGGTGCAGGGCGTGATCTACAAGGTCTTCACGCGCTACACGGTGCGCGAAATCTTCTCGACCAAGCGCGTCGAGATCCAGCAGGCCATCGAGAGCGAGCTGCGCAGCAAGCTGGCGGCCGACGGCGTGCTGCTGCGCTCGGTGCAGATGGGCAAGGTGGACCTGCCCGCCGACTTCAAGCGCGGCATGGACCGGCTGCTCGCCGAGGAGCTGGAGACCGAGCGCATGCGCTACACGCTGGAGCTGAAGAACAAGCAGGTGGTGCAGAGCGCTTTGGAGGCCGAGGCCGACAAGGTGCGGCGCGAGCGCGCGGCCGAGGCTTCTGCACGCGAGCAGGTGATCGCCGCCCGAGCGCAGGAGGAGGCGATGAAGCACGTGCTGCCGTTCAAGCAGAAGCAGATCGAGCAGCGCAAGCTCGAGGCCGAGGCCGACAAGCTGACGCGCGTGCAGCAGGCGCAGGCCTCGGCCCAGGCGCGCCGGATCGAGGCCGCGGGCGAGGCCGATTCGCGCCGCAAGCTGGCCGACGCCGAGGTCTATCGGCTGGATCGCCTGGGCAAGGTGAACAGCGAGCAGATGGTGCGCGAAGGCGAACTGATCAGCAAGCATCCGCTGCTGATCCAGAAGACGCTGGCCGACAAGCTCTCCGACAAGGTGCAGGTGATCATCGCGCCCCCGGGAGCGGGCAACAGCTTCATCGGCAGCGGCCTTCTGGGCGGTGCGCAGGCGTCTGCGCAGGGAGCGCAATGATGGAGCGCGATCCCCTCTTCGACACCGGGCTCACGATGCTGTGCGCGATCGCCGCCGCGCTGGTGCTGGTGCTGTGTTGCCCGCCAGCGCGCGCCGCCACGGCCAGCGTCGCCACGGAAGAACCGCAGCCAGAACTCGCCGTGGTGGTGCAGGACCAGGTGCCGCTGCGCGCAGCCGCACGCGATTCCGCCGCGCAACAGGCCGTGCTGTGGCAGGGCGACCTGCTCGAGCTGCGCGGCCAGCGCCTGGAGCACCTGCAGGTGTACGACCACCGGCGCGAACGCGCCGGCTACGTGCGCGCTGCGCAGGTACGCCGCCTCTCGCTGACCGAGGCCGACGCGCCGCAGCTGCTGGCGGTGATGCGCTTCCTGCGTGACACGCCGGGGCAGGAGGCGCTGGGCATTGCCTACGCCGCCGCCTACCTGCGTGCGGCGCCGGTGGAGCAACTCACCGCCGAGCCCTTCGACGCGCTGGGCGCCATGGCCGAGCGTCTTGCTGCGCGCGCGTCGCAGCACCACACCCGTGCCGATGCGGCGGTGCTGGCGGCCCACCTGGAGAGCGTGGCCGCCTACGGCGTCACGCTGATCGGCGTGGAGCATGACGGCCGCATGCAGCTGTGCTACGCCGGCGATGCCTTCCACCAGGTGCTGGCCATGGCGGCGTCGCCGCAGCAGCGCGCGCACGCGGCATTGGCCTTGACGCGCGACGACTGCATCGACCCTGCGCTGCCGCCGCAGCAGCGTGAACAGCTGGACGAAGCCCGCGCCAAGCTGCTGGCCAGCATCGACCCCGCGGCACTGCCCGAGGTGCTGCGCAACCGGCTGCGCCTGCGCCGCGCCGGCGTGTGGGCGGCCCTGGCCTATGAGCGCAGCCGGCACGAGGGCGGTGATGCCGCCGGCGCCGCACAGCAGGCGCTCGACGCGCTGGCCGGCGTGAACCGCGCAGCACTGGTCGACGAGGACCAGCGCACCTACAGCGAGGCCGCCGTGCGCGCCAACGCGTCGCGCTGGGCTGCGTTGCCGCAGGCCACGGCGCGGCCCAGCGGGCTCGGCATCGCCACCCGCGCCGGCGAGCCGGGGCAGACCTGCGTGGCGCTCGTCGATGCCAGGCATGACGCGGCCCATCCGCTTCTGCAGCGCTGCACCTACGGCACGGTGTGGCCGCAGTCGGTGAACGTGAACGCCAATGGCAGCGCGCTGGCGCTGGCGGTGCAGCCCCTGCCCAGCTGGCGCGAGCTGTGGGTGTTCCATCGCGCACGCGGCCGCTGGGTGGTGGACGTGCTGCCGCCGGCCACCGGCAACGTGCAGCTCGGCGTCGTCGAGTTCGCGGGCTGGGTGCCGGGCGGCAAGCGCCTGCTGGCCGCACGCGAAGCGCGCGTCGACGGCCGCTTCCGCCGCAGCTTCGAGGTGGTGCGGCTGGACACCCTCGTGGCCGAGAAGCAGGCCGACAAGCCCGAATCGCTTTCCACCTTCTATCGCTGGCAGGACGCCGCATGGAAGCGACAGACCCCGATGCTGCGCTGAGGCGCCGCTGCTCCACCACGAAGGACTCGCATGCACACGGCCACCATGAACCCCGTCCGCAGCGCGGCACCCGCGCGCATTCCGACCCCCGTCACCTTGCAGCACTACCCGGCCGCGCCCGTGCTGCGCGAACACGTGGCCAGCTACTTCAGCGTGGAGGAGCCGGCCGATGGCGCGATGGCCGAGGAGCTCACCAACAGCAGTGACGACGCGCTGCTGATCTTCGAGCTCGGCGCGCAGGCGCAAGGCTGGCTGTGCCGCGCCGGCGCGCGCCGCGACGCGCCGCTGTTCGGCGGGCCGCTGTTCGGTGCGTGGCTCAAGCCCGGCAGCGCGCAGGCACTGCTGCGCTTGCGCGCCCACAGCCCGATCGCCGGCGTGCAGGCTTTCGATCAGGCGATGGCGCAGGCCGAGCCGCAGGGTGCCGCCACCGCACAGCGCCTGCTGCGGAACCTGCGCGCCGCGCCCTTCATGGCGTTTCGCATCGTCGCGCTCGACCGCTACCTGATCGCGCGCCTGGTCGCGGCGGGCGCATGAGAGCACGCCTTCAAGGCGCTTCGCTCAGCACCTTCTGCAGAAGCTCTTCTTCCACCGGCTTCACCAGGTGGCGGTCGAAGCCCGCTTCGCCGGCGTGGCGCTGGTCTTCGAGCTGGCCCCAGCCGGTGAGCGCCACCACGAAGGCGGAGCGTCCCCAGGGCAGGCTGCGCAGGCGCCGGCACACCTCGTAGCCGTTCATCTGCGGCAGGCCGATGTCCAGAAGCACGATCTCGGGCTCGAAGTCGGCACCGGCGTCGAGCGCGGCGGGCCCGTCGTGCGCGGTGCGGGTCTGGTGACCCATCAGCTCGAGCAGCAGCGCCAGCGTATCCGCCGCGTCGTGGTTGTCGTCGACCACCAGCACGCGACGCGCGGCTGCGCTGCCGCCGCCACCCGACTCGGTGGCCGGCGAGTGGACGGATCGTGATTCAGGCAACAGCAATCGAGACATGCGGGCAGTATCGCTCCTGGTTGAGGTGCCGCAGGAGCGTGGGGCAATCGCCGTTCCCTACTTGCCCGCGCGCAGCCTGGCCAGTTGGGCCTGCGTCTGCTGCCACAGGTCCTTGCCAACATCGGCAGCGATGCTCTCGTTCACCTGCGCCAGCTTGGCACGCAGCTTGGCGGTCTCGGCGGGCGGCAGTTTGTTGAACTGCATGCCCTTGGCCTGCAGCTCGGCCAGCGCCCGGGCCGCCTCCTCGCGCGTGTCCTTGCGCTCGAAGTCGCGGCTCTTCACGGCCGCCTTCTGCAGCACCTGCTGCTCGTCCTTGGACAGGCCGTCCCAGTACTTCTTGCTGACCAGCACGATCCAAGGGCTGTACACGTGGTTGGTGGCGGTCACGTACTTCTGCACCTCATAGAACTTGCTCGACAGGATCGTGTTGTACGGATTCTCCTGCCCGTCCACCGCATGCGTCTCGAGCGCGCTGAAGAGTTCGGAGAACGCCATCGGCACCGGGTTGGCGCCCAGCGTCTTGAACGCATCGAGATACACCGGGTTCTGCATCACGCGCAGCTTGATGCCGTCGAAATCCTCGGCCTTCTGGATCGGGCGCTTGCTGTTGGTGGTGTTGCGAAAGCCGTTCTCCCAGTAGGCCAGGCCCACCAGGCCCTTGGCCGGCAGCGTGTCCATCACCTTCTTGCCCACCGGCCCGTCGAGCACGGCGTCGGCCTCGTCACCCGAGTTGAAGAGGAACGGCGTGTCCCACAACGCCATCTCCTTGGTGATGCCCACCAGCGTGGCGGTGGAGCCCACCATCATCTCCTGCGCGCCGCCGATCAACGCCTGCTGCTGCTGCACGTCGGGGCCGAGCGCACCGCCGCCGATGGCGCGCACTTTCATCTTGCCGCCCGAGAGCTTTTCCACCTCGTCGGCGAACACCTTCGCGGCGCGGCCCTGGTTGGATTGCTCGTTCAAGCCGTAGCCGAAGCGGATCAGGCGCGGCTTGATGTCCTGCGCCTGCGCGGCGGCGCCCAGGCCGAGCGCGAGCGCGCAGGCGATGGAACAGAGGGTACGTCGTTGCATGAGAGTCTCCTGTCAAGTGAAGCGTTCAGTGCATCCAGTGCACCGGCTGCGTGACGATCTGCGGGAACACGGTGAACAGGGCCAGCACCACGAGGTAGGTGAGCAGGAACGGGTTCACGCCCCTGATGACCTGCGACATCGGCATGCGGCCCACGCCGGCCACCACGTTGAGCACCGTGCCCACCGGCGGCGTGATCAGGCCGATGGCGCCGTTGAGCACGAACATCAGCCCGAAGTAGACCGGGTCGATGCCGGCCTTCTGGGCGATCGGCAGCATCACGGGGCCGAAGATCAGGATCGTCGGCGTGAGGTCGAGGGTGGTGCCGATCACCACCAGCAGCACCATCATCACGGCCATCAGCAGGCGCGGGCTGGTCACCAGCGGGCCGAGCCAGCTCGACAGCGTGGACGGCAGGTCCGCCAGCGTGACGAAGTAGCTCGCCACCTGGGCGCCGCCGCACAGGAACATCACGATCGCGGTGGTGCGCGCGGCGCGCACCAGCACGCCGTGCAAGGCACCGAGGCCCATCTCGCGGTGGACGAACAGCGCGATCACCAGCGCATACACCGCGGCCACCACGGCTGCCTCGGTGGGCGTGAACACGCCGCTTTTCATGCCGCCGATGATGATCACCGGCATCAGCAAGGCCCAGAACGCGCTCGCCGTCACCTTCAGGCGCTCCGGCATCGGCATCGGCTCGCCGCGCGGCAGCGTGATCTTGCGCAGCTCGAGCTTCCATGCGCCCACCAGCCCCACGCCCATGATCAGGCCCGGCACGATGCCGGCGATGAACAGCGCCGAGATCGAAGTGTTGGTGGTGACGCCGTAGATCACGAACGGCATCGACGGCGGAATGATCGGCGCGATGATGCCGCCCGAGGCCATCAGCCCGGCCGAGGTGTGCATCGGGTAGCCGTGCTCGCGCATCATCGGCAGCAGGATGGTGGCCAAGGCGGCCGTATCCGCGAGGGCCGAGCCGCTCATGCTGGCCATCATGATCGCTGCGCCGATCGCCACGAAGCCCAGGCCGCCGCGAATGTGCCCCACCCAGGCCTGCGCCATCCCGATGATGCGACGGCTGATGCCGCCGGCGTTCATCAGCTCGCCGGCGAGCACGAAGAACGGCACCGCCAGCAGCGGAAAGCTGTCGACCCCTGCGATCAGGTTCTGTGCGAGCAGTTGCGTGTCCCAGAAGCCCAGGCCCCAGGCCATCGCCGCGCCGGTGAGCACCAGCGCAAACGCCATCGGCATGCCCAGGCCCATGAAGACGAGCATGCTCACGATGAAGATCCCGGCGACGCCGCCCTGACTCATGGACCCGCTACTCCAGTTCGGCGGCGTGGCCGCTGTCGATCGGCGTGCCGCGCACCAGCTTCACCAGCGCCATCACGCCGATCGCCAATGCCGCCAGAAAGGCCGGCAGCGGCAGCAGCGCCGCGGGGTAGCCCACCACCACGCTCTTGCTGCCCCAGCCCACCAGCACCTGCTGCCATGCGCCCCAGCCGACGAGCACGCAGGCGCCGAGCACCAGCGCATGGATCAGCCGCGTCAGCGCGCCCAGGCGCAGCCGAGAGCCGCGGCCGTGCAAGGCCAGCAGCAGGCTGGTGAAAGCCATGTGGTCACCGCGCGGATAGGCCGCGGTGGCGCCGATGAACACCATCCACACGAACAGCAGGCGCGACAACTCTTCCGACGCGGCGATGCCGCTGCCGAAGCCGTAGCGCAGCACCACGTTGATGAACACGGCCCCGGCCATCACGGCCAGGCACAAGGCCATCAGCGCTTCGGCAATGCGCTGCGCGATCGGCGGGCGCGACGGCGACTCCCTGCTCATGCTCGCGCGTCCTTCAGCCAGCCGAACGTTTGCGCGACCAGCGCGGACACGGGCAGCGCCGCGTCCAGTGTCAACACGCCGGCTTCACCCTCGGGCGACTCGAGTGCAGCGAACTGGCTGGGCACGAGGCTGGGCGGGAACAGGTGCTCCGCTGCGCGCGCGGCGACGCGCTGCCGCGCCAGCGCTTCGTCGATGCGCAGGTACGCGAAACGCACCCCCGGCAGCGCAGCGCGAAGGCGGTCGCGGTACTTGCGCTTCAGCGCCGAGCAGGTGAGCACCACGCCGCGCGGATCGCGCTGCGCCTGCACGCCCAGGCGATCGAGCCAGCTCTCGCGGTCGGCATCGTCCAGCGGCACGCCGTTGCGCATCTTGTCGCGGCTGGCCGGGGTGTGAAAGTCGTCTCCCTCCACGAGGGGCCGCCCCAGCGCCTGCGCCATGGCGGCACCGAGGCTGGACTTGCCGCAACCGGCGACGCCCATGACGATCAATGGCGCAGGCATGCTTTGGATAGCGCTATCTTTTAGGAACAAAAACATGGCGAGACCGTTCTCGCCTTCGGTTGTTAACGGTGCCCGCTGAAAATTGCAGGTACCTCATACTGGATAGCGCTATCCTAGCCGTGCTTCTTCCAACAACGATCCGGGTTTACGAGCAGATGAGCGTCCCCCGCCCCTCCCGCGCGCGTGCCAGCGGCCGCGTGACCTTGCAGGACGTGGCCCGCGAGGCCGGCGTGAGCCCTATCACCGTGTCGCGCGCATTGCGTGGCCAGCGCGGCGTGGACAGCACCCTCGTGGCGCGCGTGCAGGCGGCGGTTGAGCGTCTGGGCTATGTGCCCGACCCGGCGGCGCGCGCACTCGCCTCCAGCCGCAGCTCGCACGTGGCGGTGCTGATCCCGCTGCTGTCGAACGCGCTGTTCGTCGACCTGCTCGAGGCGGTGCAGGCCACGCTGCTGCCGGCCGGCTACCAAACGCTGATCGGCGTGACTCACTACGACCCGCTCGAGGAAGAGCAGCTGCTGCGTAGCTACATGGCGCACCGGCCTGCCGGCCTGCTGGTGACCGGCTTCGATCGCACCGAGGCGGCACGCCGCATCATTCAAGCCAGTGGCGTGCCCTGCGTGCACCTGATGGAGACCACGCAGGCACCCGGCGTGTTCAGCGTGGGTTTCTCGCAGGCTGACGCCGGCCAGGCCATCACCGAGCATCTGGTGTCACGCGGGCGCCGGCGCATCGTGTTCGCGGCCGCCCAGCTCGATCCGCGCGTGATGCAGCGCGCTCAGGGCTACCGCCGTGCGCTGCGTGCGGCGGGCCTGTATGACCCGAAGCTCGAGCTGCTGAACCACGCGCGCTCGTCGATCGCGCTGGGCGCGCAATTGTTCGAGCAGGCGTTGCAGTTGCAACCGGATGCCGTGTTCTTCTGCAACGACGACCTGGCTCAAGGTGGTGCCCTGGCCGCGTTGCGCCTGGGCGTCGCGGTGCCCGGGCAGGTGGCCATCGCCGGCTTCAACGACCTCGCCGGCAGCGCACAGATGCTGCCGCCGCTGACCACCGTGCACACGCCACGCAGCGAGATTGGCGCCGAGGCCGCACGCATGCTGCTGGCGCTGATGCGCGGCCAGTCGGTGGAGCATGCGTCGGTGGACGTGGGCTACCAACTGTTGGTGCGCGGCAGCAGCTGAGGCGGGTTGCGCTGTCCGGCGGCCGGGTACGCGCGCGCTGCAAGCAGATCGGCGGCAGCGCACTTGCCGCGCATCAATACAGCCTCTATCGTCTGTGCGCTTCAATCGCTGTCACAAGGAGGATATTTCATGGCCACTCGATCCACGCCCGTCCGCGAAGGCGCGCGCAAGCGCGCCGTCCCGACACCGGACACGCCGTCTTCGGCGGAGCCCGCAACGGCCGGGGAAGACAACGCTGCGCCCACCGCGTCCGCAAGTCTCGAGGCCGCACTGGAGGACTGGACCGTGCGCACCGGCCGCGAGCAGCTGGCTTGGGAGATCGCAGCCTGGCGCGCGCTGTTCCGCAACGCACGGGCCGTGCGCGAGACACAGTTGCAGGCCGCCGAGCGCGCCGAGACCACGCACATGCAGGCGGCCGAGCAGTTGCTGCAGGCCCGAGACGCGGGCCAGGTCGCCGAGGTGCAGTTCGAGCTGATGCGCACCACCTTCGAAGATGCGCTGCAGTACTGGACACGCGTTGGCGAAGCCGCCTCGCAGGGGCTGCTGCAGGCGATGCAGGAATCGGCCGACGGCTGGGCGCGCGTGAGCGCCAACGCCTGGAACGGCTGGCTCGAATGGAGCCGCTCGCAAACGCTTGCCGCCAGCCGCGGCGACATCGCCGAGGCCGAAGTGGAGCACCTGAGCAATCCGCTGGCGGCCTCGCCGTGGTTCATGCCGATGCAGGAGGCCACGCGCCAGATGATGGATGCCGCACGCGCCGGCTGGCGCGACTGGCAGGACTGGAGCCAGCGCCTGCCCGGCGCGGTCGGCGCCGCCCGCTGAGCAGCGGCGCGCGCACCTGCTACTCGGCGGCCACCGCGCCGCCGAGGGCCGGTCCTGCCGGTGCCGCTTGCGGTGCCGGCGCGGCGCGCGGCTTGCGCTCGCGCACCAGGTAGCTGTAGAGCACCGGCACCACCACCAGCGTGAGCAAGGTGGAGGTGATCACCCCGCCGATGATCGCCCGGCCCATCGGGGCCTGGATCTCGCCACCATCGTTGAACGCCAGCGCCAGCGGGAGCATGCCGAACACCATGGCCGCGGTGGTCATCAGGATCGGCCGCATGCGGATCAGCCCCGCCTGCAGCACGGCGTCGGCCACGCTGGCGCCGGCCTTGCGCGCATGGTTGGCAAAGTCCACCAGCAGGATCGCGTTCTTGGTCACCAGGCCCATCAGCATCACCAGGCCGATCATCGAGAACACGTTCAAGGTGCTGTGCCACAACAGCAGCGCCAGCATCACCCCGATCAGGCTCAGCGGCAGCGACGCCATGATCGCGATCGGCTGCACGAAGCTGCCGAACTGGCTGGCCAGCACGATGTAGATGAAGATCACCGCCAGTGCCATCGCGCCCACCATGCCGTTCATCGCCTCGGCCTGCTGCTGCGTGTCGCCGCCCACGTCGAAGCTGTAGCCCGGCGGCAGGTTGGTGTTCTTCACCAGCTTCTGCACGTCGGCACCCACGTCGCCGATCGGCCGGTCCTTCACGCCGGCGAAGATGCCCTCGCGGCGCTGCAGGTTCTGGCGCCGGATCACGTCCGGGTTGTCCACCGGCTCGATCGTGGCCACGGACGACAGCGGGATCGGCGTGCCGTCGGCGGCAAAGGCCACCGGCAGATTGCGCATCTGCTCCACGCGTTCGCGCTGCGCCTGCGGCAGGCGCAGCAGCACCTCGACCTGTTCGCCGTCGGGCGTGGTCCAGTAGGTGGCCACATCGCCGTTCACGTAGGCGCGCATCGACGCAGCGACCTGCTGCGTGGTCAGGCCGAGCTCGCGCACCGCGCCCGGCTTCAGCTTGACCGCAAAGGCCGGCACGCCGGGCTTGGCCGACACGTCCACATCCACGACGCCGGGGATCTTCTTCATCTTCTCGGCAAAGTCCTTCGTGATGCGGATCAGGCCCTCGGGGTCGTTGCCGAGGATCGCCACGTAGATCGGCCGGTTGAAGCCCACCGAGACCTCGATGCCAGGAATGTGCGCGATGGCCTGGCGGATCGCATCCTCCACCTCGCCTTGCGTGCGCTTGCGGTCCTTGCGGTCGACCAGGCCGATGTTCAAGGTGGCCTGCGACCGGCCCACCGCAAAGCCGTTGCCCTGCCCGCCCACGTCGGTGGAGATCGTCTTCACCTCGGGGAAGCGCGCCACGATGTCCTCCACCTGCCGCACCTTGGCGTCGCTGCGCTCGAGGCTGGAGCCCACGGGCATGCGCAGGGACAACTGCGTGAAGCCCTGGTCGGTCTGCGGCACGAACTCGCTGCCCACCAGCGGCGCCAGCATCAGCGCCACCACGAAGCTGGCCACGCCCACCAAGAGGATGATGCCGCGCGGCGTGATGGTGGCCAGGCGCAGGCGCCGCGGCGCTGCCTTGTCGCGCCGGTTGGCGGCGTCGAAGGGCCGTGCATACACCGGCAGCGGCGGCACCCACAGGCGATAGCGCCGGCTCGAGAAGGCCCAGCGGATCAGCTTCTCGTACAGCGCGTGCATCGCGTCGAGCACGCGGTCGGTGCCACGCGTCAGCGGGCCGATCACCGGCCAGTGGCGCACGCGCTGCCCCGGCGGGTCGCGCCAGATCGACGACAGCATCGGATCGAGCGTGAAGCTGACGAACAGGCTCACCAGCACGGCCACCGCCACGGTGATGCCGAACGGGTAGAAGAACTTGCCGATGATCCCGCCCATGAACGCCACCGGCGTGAACACCGCGACGATCGCGAAGGTGGTGGCCATCACCGCCAGCCCGATCTCGTCGGTGCCCTCGCGCGCGGCGCGATGATGGTCCTTGCCCATGTGCACGTGGCGCACGATGTTCTCGCGCACGACGATCGCGTCGTCGATCAGCAGCCCGATGCACAGGCTGAGCGCCATCATCGTCATGAAGTTCAGCGTGAAGCCGAACGCATACACCGCGATGAAGCTGGAGATCACCGCAATGGGCAAGGTGAGCCCGGTGATGATGGTCGAGCGCCAGGAGTGCAGGAACAGGAACACGATGGCCACGGTAAGCAGCGCGCCCTCCACCAGCGTGTGCTTCAGCCCGGTGAGCGAGCTCTTCACGAAGTCGCTGTTGGCATAGATGGTTTGCAGCTCCATGTCGGCCGGCAGCGTCTTGCGCAGTTCGTCGGCCGCGGCCTTCACCGCCTCGCCGGTGGCCACGATGTTGGCATCCTGCTGCTTGAACACGTTGAAGGTGATGCCGCGCTGGCCGTTGATGCGGGCCACCGAATCGGGCTCCTTCTCGCGCTCGCTCAAGGTGCCCAGGTCACCCAGCGTCAGCGGCAGGCCGCCCTTGTGCGCTACCACCACGTCGGCAAAGCGCTTCGGGTCACGCACGCGGCCCTCGACGCGCAGCATCGCGTCCTGGCGCGCGTCGGACAGCAGGCCCACCGGTTGGTCGGCATTGGCTTGCGCCAAGGTGGCGCTGATCTCGGCCGGCGTGATGCCGTAGGCGCGCAAGCGTGTGGGGTCGAGGTCGATGCGCACCTCGCGCGTGGCCAGGCCGCCGACGTCCACTCGCGCCACGCCCTCCACGCGCTGCAGGCGCCGGCCGATGGTCTGGTCGGCCACGATGGACAGCTCGCGCGCGCTGCGTGTCTTGGAGATCAACGCCATCACCACGATCGGGCTGGCGTTGTCGTTGTTGAAGCGGCTGATCGTGGGCGCTTTCGCGTCCTTCGGGAAGGCGGGCTGGATCGCCGCCAGGCGGTCGCGCAGATCCTCCATCGCGCGCGTCATGTTGGCGTCCAGGCCGAACTCCACGCTGGTCTGGCTGCGGCCCTCGAAGCTGCGCGAGGTGATCTTGCGCACGCCGGCGATGCTGTTCAGCGCCTCCTCCACCGTCTTGGTGACCCCGCGCTCCACCGCCTCCGGCGAGGCGCCGGGGTAGGCGATGTCGACGAAGGCGCCGGGGAAGGTGATGTCCGGCATCTGCTCCACGCCCAGGCGGCTGTAGGCAAACAGCCCCAGCACGCACAGCGCCACCATCACCATCGTGGCGAAGACCGGGTTGTTGATCGAGACGCGGGTGATCCACATGGCCGGCTCCGCTTACCTGAGGTTGGCGGCAGAGGCTGCCGAGGCGACGGCGGCCGCGTTGTCGGCCACCACCGCCTTGCTGCCTTCGCGCAGGTTGTCGAAGCGCGCCGCCAGCACCTGCGCATTCGGCGCCAAGCCCTGCAGCACCTCGATGCGTCCGGTGGCCTCGTCGCGCCGCCCGGTGGTGACGGCGCGGCGGATCAGCGCGCCTTTTTCGATCACCCACACGTGGTCCTGGCCTGAGGTGCTGCCCACGGCTGCGATCGGCACGGTCAGGTGGCTGCCGCTGTCCGGCAGCGACACCGCCGCCACGGCGTACTGGCCGGCGCGGAACGTCTCCTTCGGGTTAGCCAGCGCTATGGTCACGCCGATCGACCGCGTGCCCGGCTCGGCCGCCGGCGCGATGCGGGCGATCTTGCCGCGCACCGGCTGGTCCACGCCCTCGACATGAATCTCCACCGGCATGCCGGGCGCCAGCATCGACACCTCGTGCGTGCCCACGGTACCGGCCAGCTCGAGCGTGCGCAGGTCGACGATGGTGACCACCTGCTGCTCGGCGCTCAGCTTCTCGCCAGGCACCACGTGGCGCTTGGCCACCACGCCGGAGATCGGCGCCACCAGCGCCGCGTCACGCAGGCTGACGCGCGTGGTGGCCAGCTGCGCCTGCGCGGCCTGCCACTGTGCACGCGCCGTTTCGAGCGCCGAGCGGGACGACTCCAGCGCGTTGGGGGAGATGAACTTCTCGTCCGCCAGGCGCAGGTTGGATTGGTGCGTGCGTTCGGCCTGGGACAGCTGGGCCCGTGCCGACTCGAGCATCGCATTGCGCTCGGCGACGCGGCTGTCGAGTTCGGACAGATCCACCCGACCGAGCAGCTGGCCGGCCTGCACCCGGCTGCCTTCGTTGACGTTCAGTGCCAGCAGCGTCCCGGCCGCCTTGGCCCGCACCACGGCGGTGGAAGGCGCCACCAGTGGGCCGGAGAACTCGACGCGCCGGGGCATGGCGCCGACCACCGGCTTCACCACCTCGGCCGGTGTGAACTCGAGCGCGGCGTCGGCCTTGCCGCCTTTCGGTTCCGTGGGCTTGGCGTTCCCGTTGACCGCCATCGCCGTGGCGATGCCGATAGCCAGCACCGCACCCACTCCCCCGATGATCAAGGCCTTGCGCATGTCGCGTCCTTTCGCTCGTTGTCCGCCCTTGTGAAGCGGCCGCAGTGTGGTGCCGCGCCGGGCAATCCACAAGCGGTCGTGCGACAGAGCGCGCCTTCCTGGCGACGAACTGCAGGCAGCGAAGACCGGCGGAGCTGACGCCGGCAGCGCGAGCTCAGGCGGCGCCGGGAATCGGCGGCAGCGGCAGCTGCACATCACCGCACTGCGCACGGTGGCGCAGCGCGTGGTCCATCACCACCAGCGCGAGCATGGCTTCGGCGATCGGAGCGGCGCGGATGCCCACACACGGGTCGTGCCGACCATGCGTTTCCACGGTGGTGGGCGCGCCCGTGCGGTCGACGGACGCCTTGGGCGTGCGGATCGAGCTGGTGGGCTTGATCGCGATCGACACGCGCAGGTCCTGCCCGGTGGAAAGGCCACCGAGCACGCCCCCGGCATGGTTGCTGCGAAAGCCTTGCGGGCTCAGCTCGTCGCCGTGCACGCTGCCGCGCTGTGCCACGACGCCGAAGCCGTCGCCGATTTCCACGCCCTTGACGGCGTTGATGCCCATCATCGCGTAGGCGATGTCGGCGTCGAGCTTGTCGAACAGCGGCTCGCCCAGCCCCACCGGCATGCCTTGGGCCAGCACCTCGATGCGTGCGCCGCAGGAGTCGCCGGCCTTGCGCAGCGCATCCATGTGCGCCTCCAGCTGCGGCACGATCGCGGCGTTGGGCGCGAAGAACGGGTTGTGCGGGATGTGCTCGGCGCTGTCAAACGGGATCTCGATCTCGCCGAGCGCGCTCATGTAGGCGACGAAGCTCGTGCCATGCTGCGCTTTCAGCCACTTCTTGGCCACCGCACCGGCGGCCACCATCGGCGCGGTGAGACGCGCCGACGAACGCCCGCCGCCGCGCGGATCGCGCAGCCCGTATTTGCGCCAGTAGGTGTAGTCGGCGTGGCCCGGGCGGAAGGTGTCGAGGATGTTGCCGTAGTCCTTGCTGCGCTGGTCGGTGTTGCGGATCAGCAGGCAGATGGGAGTGCCGGTGGTGCGCCCTTCGTACACGCCGGAAAGGATCTCCACGGCGTCGGGCTCGTTGCGCTGCGTCACGTGCCGCGAGGTTCCCGGGCGGCGCCGGTCGAGATCGGGCTGGATGTCGGCTTCCGACAACTCCATGCCCGGTGGGCAGCCGTCGATCACGCAACCGATGGCCGGCCCATGGCTCTCACCGAAGTTGGTGACGCGAAAGAGAAGACCGAAGGTGCTGCCGGACATGCGGCGGATTCTATCGGCCGCATACCGGACGCTCGCGCGCTAGAGCTGCACGCGCGGCTCGGCGTCCTCTTCGGCGGGCCAGTCGCGGATGTAGGCCTTGAGCATGCGGTTCTCGAAATCCTGGCTGTCGACCACCGCCTTGGCCACGTCGTAGAACGAGATCACGCCCATCAGCGTGCTGCCGTCCATCACGGGCAAGTAGCGCGCGTGGCGGCCCAGCATCATGCGGCGCACCTCGTCGATCTCGGTCTCAGGCGTGCAGGTGAGCGGCGCGTCGTCCATCACCGTGCGCACGATCGTGGTGCCCACGGTACCGCCGTTGCGCACCACGGCCTGGATAACCTCGCGGAACGTGAGCATGCCCACGAGGTGGCCGTATTCCATGACCACCAGCGAGCCGATGTCGTGCTCTGCCATCGTGGTGACGGCCTGGGCCAGCGGCTGGTCGGGCGAGACGGTGAACAGGGTGCCACCCTTCACACGCAGGATGTCGCTGACTTTCATCGGGGGTCTCCTAGGAGCGGGCTGTACAGCAGGGTGGCGACCAACATAGCACACAATCCCGAGCACTCACAGCCCCCGGAAACACACTGCCATGGCTGGCTACAACGACCCCGGTTTCGACACGCTCGCGCTGCATGCCGGCGCGGCCCCCGACCCCGCCACCGGCGCGCGCGCGGTGCCCATCCACCTCACAACCTCGTTCGTGTTCGAGAGCACCGAACACGCGGCATCGCTGTTCAACATGGAGCGCGCGGGCCATGTGTACAGCCGCATCTCCAACCCCACCAATGCGGTGCTGGAGGAGCGGGTGGCGGCGCTCGAAGGCGGCATCGGCGCCGTTGCCACCGCCAGCGGGCAGGCGGCGCTGCACCTGGCGGTCGCCACGCTGGCGGGTGCCGGCTCGCACATCGTGAGCGCCTCGGCGCTGTATGGCGGCTCGCACAACCTGCTGCACTACACGCTCAAGCGCTTCGGCA
>CAMLIZ010000028.1 GCA_946480245.1 uncultured Pseudomonadota bacterium | reverse complement strand
TGTTCCATCGCGTGGCCAACACGCTGAACTACCTCGACATCAAGACGGTGGTGGTGAGCTGCGGCACCTGCTACGACCAGCTGCAGGGCTACGAGTTCGAGAAGATCTTTCCGGGCTGCCGCATCATCGACATCCACGAATACCTGCTCGAGAAGGGCATCGTGCTGGATGCACGCAACGGCGCGTACCTGTACCACGACCCCTGCCACAGCCCGATGAAGCAGCAGGATCCGATGAAGACCGTGAAGGCGCTGGTCGGACCGCAGGTGCTCAAGAGCGAGCGCTGTTGCGGCGAGAGCGGCACGCTCGGCGTCACGCGTCCCGACATCTCCACCCAGATCCGATTCCGCAAGGAGGAGGAGCTGCGCAAGGGCGAGGCCGCCTTGCGTGCGTCGGGTGCGGTGGCAGAGAAGGCCGACGTGAAGATCCTGACCAGCTGCCCGAGCTGCCTGCAGGGCTTGAGCCGGTACGGCCAGGATCTCGACAACGGTCTGCTCGAAGCCGACTACATCGTCGTGGAGATGGCGCGCCGGATGCTCGGCGAGCAGTGGCTGCCCGAGTTCGTGGCGCGCGCCAATGCGGGCGGCATCGAGCGGGTGCTGGTGTGAGTGCGGTCTGCCCGTTGTGCGCTTCCGACGGCGGCGTGCTGCTGTGGAGCAGCGAGCGGCTGCGCGTGGTGCGGGTCGACGACGCGCCGGAGTTTCCGGCGTTCTACCGCGTGATCTGGAACGCGCACGTAGCGGAATTCTCCGACCTCGACGCCGCCGACCGGGCCCATTGCATGGAGGCCGTGGCCACCGTCGAGCGAGTGCTGCGGCAGCAACTGGCGCCGACGAAGATCAACCTCGCCTCGCTGGGCAACGTGGTGCCGCACCTGCATTGGCATGTGGTGGCCCGGTTCGAGTGGGACAGCCGCTTTCCACAGCCGCTGTGGGCGCCGCCGGTGCGAGAGCTGGACGCGGCTCGGCGGAACGAGGTTGTCGTGCGCATTCCGTCGGTTGATGCCGCGCTCAAGTCCGCGACTTGACCCCTGGCTTTCGGGCAACGACGAAGGCGCCGATGCATTTGACATCGCGAGCGCTGAAACCTTGGAAGTTGCGCGCCAGCGCTTCCGGGGGCAGGGCGTCGTCGCTCGTGAACTCATCCACGTGCACGAGTTCAAGACCCGATGCTTCGATCGAACTGAGGTAGTCGGACAACAGCTTGCGATTCGGGAAGAAGGGCCGGTGCGCCGTGACAAGGCGCCAGGCAGCGTTCGGATAGGCCAAGTGCCCGTTGACGTGTCGAGTGATGTCCATCGAGCTCAGATCGATCTGATGCGTCGTCCAACCGCCCGGGCGCAACAGCGCCGCGCAGGCCGAGAAGAAGAAGGACAGGTCGGGTAGGTATTGAGCAACGCTGTGTGAGAACACCAGATCAAATCTGGGCTTCAGCAGTGCGCGCGAGGCCTGCCAGGGTGCAATTACGCGCAGTGGCGCGTTGTCGTCAGCGTCGTAGGAGGAGACGAGCGAAGATGCCAACGCCTCCCGCAGGACCTTGACCCGGTCGTCGCCCACGCTGATCGCACCGCCGGCGAGCATCTGACGTGCAGCCGTTCCCTCCGCCAGGCAGTGGTCCAGCGATGGCCAACCTTGCGGAACAGCGAAGTCAGAGAGGGACAGCCGCCGCAGTTGGTCCAGTAGGGCGGCGTCGCGCTCCGGATTGACGTAGTGGGCGGCATCGAAGCCGCGGTAGTGCTGTACGCCGCAGAGCAGCGCCGACAGGCCCGCTGCGCTCGAATCGCCGGGGCCGAACTCGGCGACGGCCTCGGGCAGTTCACCCATGCCCAGTGCGGCGGCGAGCGCGAAGTGCTTGGCCCACACATTCCAGTAATACGCTGCGCGAGGCTGACGGGACCAATATCCCGCCCGGCCGCGCCGCCTAGGGCCGGACAGTGTCGCGCGCAATGGTGCGGCGATCGGGGCAGCGAGGGCAGTGCGTGCGAGCGCTTTGAGGAGGGGTTGCCATTCCATTGCCTCTAGTCACTTTCCGCCGCTTGCTTACGGCTCAGAGCTTCCCTAGGCTTCGCCCGCCACGCGCGGCACCTGCGCCACGCGCAGCCGGCGCTCGAGCAGGGCCTTCAGCCGAGGCGCTGCCGGGCGCTCGACGAAACGATACACACCCCAGGCGAGCAACAGCACCAGCGCGAACGCGCCCCAGAACAGAAGCTCGCGCGGCAGCGTGCCGCTGAAGCGGTTGATCAGCATGTAGCCGATGTTCTGGTGCAGCAGGTACAGCGGATAGGTGAGTGCGCCGCAGCTCATGGCCCAGGGGTGGCGCAACAGCCCGATGCCGCGCGTGGCGATGGTGAACATCACGGCGTAAAACACGAATACCAGCCCGCCCGCGACCCAGCCGCTGAAGTGGTAGGGCGCATAGCGCTGTGCAGTGTCTGCCGTCTGGCTGATCACGCCGTACAGCGCGAGCAGGAAGCTGGCCCCGAGCAACAGCAGGCGGCGCGTCGACAGGCCCTTGCTGTAGATCAGATAGCAGCAGGCGCCGCCGATGAACAGTGCGGCGTAGCCTGCCAGCAGCCACTGGCCCACGCGGCTGTCCGCATGGGGCTGCAACAGCGCGGCGACCACCAGCCATACCCACAACAGGAGTTCCGCACGCGGCAGCCATCCGAGCGCGATGATGGCCGCCACGAACAGGTAGAAGCGGATCTCGACGAACAGCGACCAGTAGACGTTGTCCACCGATGCCACGTGCACGGGCATCAGATCGGTGAGCAGCGTCATGTTGAGCAGGTACTTCGACACCGAGATCTTGAAGTGCGGGTCGGCAAACAGCAGGATCGCCAGCGAGGTGAGCGTGCAGCTGGCCCAGAAGCCTGGATACAGCCGCACGATGCGCGAGATCGCGAACTGACGCGTCGTGCGGCCTTGCGCGCTCATCAGGATCACGAAGCCGCTGATCATGAAGAACAGCTGCACCCCCAGGCTGCCGTACTCCGCCGCCGGCAGCAGCGGCGGATAGACGGAAGCGATGTAGTCGTGCGTCGCACCGCCGCGAAACGCCCAGTGGAAGCCGACCACCATCACGGCGGCGATGAAGCGCAGCGCGTCGATCTCGAGCACGCGGCGCGGCATGGGTGTGGAGGCGGTCATGGGGGAGGCAGGCGAGCGGCCACTGTGAACCCGGCCACCTATACTGGTCAATCCCCACGCCGCGGGTCTTTCGTGCCCCGGCTGCCTTTGCGCCCAGCCTGTCCATGCGCCAGCCCACCGAAGTGATCGTCCACCAGCAATCCAAGGCGCTGGAAATCGCGTTCGACGACGGCGCGCGCTTCCGCATCCCGTTCGAGCTGATGCGGGTGTATTCGCCGTCGGCCGAGGTGCAGGGGCACGGGCCCGGGCAGGAGGTGCTGCAGACCGGCAAGCGCCATGTCAGCATCGTGGCGGCGGAGCCGGTGGGGCACTACGCGTTGAAGCCCACGTTCTCCGACGGCCACGATTCGGGCCTGTTCACCTGGGACTACCTGTACCGCCTGGGCGCCGAGCAAGCCGCGCTCATGCAACGTTATGAACAACGCCTGGCGGCCGCCGGGCTGGACCGAGACGCGCCGATGCCCGAGCGCGGCGGCGACGCCTGCGGCCACCATCACTGATCGGGAGCACACGATGTCCGAAACCCATTTCGGTTTCAAGAAGGTCGACGAGCGCGAGAAGGCGAGCAAGGTGCGCGGCGTGTTCGATTCGGTGGCCGGCCGCTACGACATGATGAACGACCTGATGTCGATGGGCCTGCACCGCGCGTGGAAGGCCTACACAGTGGCCGTGGCCAACGTGAAGGCCAACGACAAGGTGCTCGACATCGCCGGCGGTACGGGCGACCTTGCGCGCGCCTTTGCGCGCCGCGTGGGCCCGGGCGGGCTCGTGCTGCACACCGACATCAACGAAGCGATGCTGCGCCGTGGGCGTGACCGCCTGATCGACGAAGGCCTGCTGCTGCCCACGACGATCTGCGACGCCGAGGCGCTGCCGTTGCGCAGCGGCAGCTTCGACCTGGTCACCGTGGCCTTCGGGCTGCGCAACATGACCCACAAGGACAAGGCGCTGGCCGAGATGTGCCGTGTGCTGCGTCCGGGTGGGCGCCTGCTGGTGCTCGAGTTCTCCAAGATCGCCGCGCCGCTGGAAAAGGCCTACGACTGGTATTCGTTCAACGTGTTGCCGCGTCTGGGCCAATGGGTGGCGGGCGACGCCGAGAGCTATCGCTATCTCGCGGAATCGATCCGCATGCATCCGGGTCAGCAGGAACTCAAGGCCATGATGAAGGCCGTGGGCTTCGGGCACGTGGACGTGCACAACCTGACCGGCGGCGTCGTCGCGCTGCACTTCGGCGTCAAGTGCTGAAACAGCACTAGCCTCCCCTCGCGTGCGCCGGCACGCACCTTGCAACTCACGACGCTTGTGTTGAGCGCCGGCAGGCCTTTTTTGCCTCCCCTTGTTTGAGGGGAAAGGCTGAACCAAGGCCTGGTGCAGGAACTCGCAAACCCACGTGGCCACGGTCCCTCTGCATAGAGCGGACCGAGCAAACGGCCCTGTGCGGCATTGCGCCGGTGCTCACCAACGACGAGAGAGGCTTCATGACAATCAACAGAGGTGCCGTGCGCACTGCGGGGACCGCGTCTCGATGGACGCTGCTGCTGGGCCTGTGCCTGCTGGTCATTCTGACCGGCTGCAGCGGAAAAAAAGACAAGGGCGCGAGCCAGACTGCCGCCAAGGTGAACAAGGAGGAAATCACTGTTCACCAGATCAACTTCGTGTTGCAACGTCAGCGCGGGCTGAAGCCCGAGCAGATGGACGCTGCGAGCCATCAGGTGCTGGAGCGCCTGATCGACCAGGAGCTGGCGGTGCAGAAGGCCGAGGACATGGGCCTGGACCGCGACGCCAACGTGATCCAGCAGGTCGAAGCGGCCAAGCGCGACATCCTCGCGCGCGCCTACTTCGAACGTGTCAGCGAAGGCGTGTCCAAGCCGGCGCCGGACGCGGTGAAGGCGTTCTACGAAGCGCGCCCCGAGCTGTTCAAGGACCGCCATGTCTACAACGTGCAGGAGGTGTCGATCCAGGCGCCTGCCGACGCGATCGACGGGTTGCGCAGCGCGGCCGAGGCGTCGCACAACGCCGGCGAACTGGTCGAGTACCTGAAGGCGCACGACCTGAAGTACGCGGCCAACCAATTGCTGCGCGCCGCCGAGCAGTTGCCCACGCCGACGCTGAAGCTGCTGTCCGGCATGAAGGAAGGCGGGGTCAGTTTCAACCGCACGCCCACCGGCGCGCAGGTGGTGTACCTGGTGGGCACGCGCAGCCTGCCGATGACGCTCGAGCAGGCGACGCCGCTGATCGAGCGCCACCTCGCCAACGAGAAGCGGCGTGACCTCGTGCTGGCCAATCTGAAGCAGCTGCGCCAGGACGCCAAGATCGAATACGTGGGCAAGTTCCAGGCAGCCGCTTCCGCACCGACCACCGAGGCCGAAGCCGAGCCTGAAGTACCCGGTGCCTCCGAACCCGTGCTGCCCGCGGCGCCCGCTGCGGCGCCGCCCGCTTCCGCTGCCAGCGGCAGCCTCGACAACTCCGCAATCATGAAGGGACTGGGCATCAAATGAGCAACTCCCGCACATCCGTGTTCGTTGCGCTGCTGGCCGTGCTGTTGGCCAGCGTCACCGCGGTGGCGCAACCGGCCAATGCAGCGCCTGGCCGTGCCGCTGCGCAAGCACCCGCCGAATACCGGCTCGGCTCCGGGGACGTGGTGCGAATCACCGTGTACCAGAACCCCGACCTCACGCTCGAGGGCCGCATCAGCGAGGCCGGCACGCTGAGCTATCCGCTGCTGGGCAACGTGAAGCTCGGTGGCCTCACCGTATCCGACGCCGAGCGGCGCATCGCCGACGGCCTGCGGCACGGCAACTTCGTGAAGCAGCCGCAGGTGAGCGTGCTGGTCACGCAGGTGCGCGGCAACCAGGCCAGCGTGCTGGGTCAGGTGAACCGGCCGGGCCGCTTCCCGATCGAAGTGGCCGACATGCGCCTGTCCGACTTGCTCGCCATGGCGGGCGGCGTGGCCACCACGGGCTCCGACGTCATCACGCTCGTGGGCACCCGCAACGGCCGGCCGTTCCGCAAGGAGGTCGACCTGCCCAACCTGTTCCGCAACGATCGCCAGGACGACATGCTGATCCAGGACGGCGATGTGGTGTACGTGGAGCGCGCCCCCATGGTCTACATCTACGGCGAGGTGCAGCGGCCCGGGGCGTTCCGCCTCGAGCGCGGCATGAGCGTGATGCAGGCGCTGGCCGAGGGCGGCGGGCTCACGCAGCGCGGCACACAGCGCGGGATGCGCGTGCATCGCCGCGGACCGGACGGCAAGGTGCAGGTGCTGCAACCAGGCATGGACGATCCGTTGCGTGACGGCGACGTGGTGTACGTGCAGGAAAGCCTTTTCTGACGGCAAGGCGGTGCAACCATGAATCTCAATCAGTTCTTCGCGATCCTCCGCGCGCGCTGGCGCGTGGCGGCCTCGGTGCTGGGGCTTACCGTGCTGGCCGCGCTCGCGGTGAGCCTGGTGCTGCCCAAGCGCTACACCGCGCAAGCCACGCTCGTGGTCAACATCAAGGCGCCGGACCCGATCGCCGGATTGATGTTCCCGGTGATGGCGCTGCCGTCGTACATGGCCACGCAGGTCGACATCATCGAAAGCGAGCGCGTGGCGCAGCGCGTGGTCAAGGGGATGCGGCTGGCGGAGAACCCGCAGGTGCGTCAGCAGTGGCGTGACGAGACCGGTGGCGAGGGCTCGATCGAGGGCTGGCTCGCCAACAACCTGAAGCAGCATCTCAAGGTGAAGCCGTCACGCGAGTCGAACGTGATCACCGTGAGCTACAACGCGCCCGACCCGCGCTTCGCCGCCGCGCTGGCCAACGCGTTCGTGCAGGGCTACCTCGACACGACCGTCGACCTGCGCACCGACCCGGCGCGCCAGTACGCCTCGTTCTTCGACCAGCGCGGAAAGCAGCTGCGTGCGCAGCTCGAGCAGGCGCAGGCGAAGCTGTCCGACTACCAGCGCGAGCACGGCATCGTCGGCAACGACGAGCGGCTCGACGTGGAGACGGCGCGCTTGAACGAACTCGCCTCGCAGCTGGTGCAGATGCAGTCGGCGTCGGCCGATTCGTCCAGCCGGTCGGCACAGGCCAACGGGCAGACCGGCGATCGCATGCAGGAGGTGCTCAACAACCCGGTGGTGAGCAGCCTGCAGATGGAGCTGTCGCGCAGCGAGGCGCACTTGCAGGAGCTCAATTCACGCCTCGGGTCCAACCACCCGCAGGTGGTGGAGGCGCGCGCCAACATCGCCGAGCTGCGCTCGCGCATCGCGGCGGAAACGCGCCGCGTGATGACCAGCCTCAACATCTCCAACCAGATCAACCGCTCGCGTGAAGGCGAGATGCGCGCGGCGCTCGACGCGCAGCGCACCAAGGTGCTCAAGCTGAAGGCCGAGCGCGACGAGGTGGCGCTTTTGCAGCGCGACGTGCAGAACGCGCAGCAGGCCTACGACGGCGTGGTCACGCGCGGCGCACAGACCAGCCTGGAAAGTCAGACCACGCAGGGTGACGTGTCCGTGCTGTCGCGTGCCGGCGAACCGCGGGAGGCGTCGTCGCCGAAGGTGCTGCTGAACACCGCGCTGGCGCTGGTGGTCGGGATGCTGCTGGCCGTGGTGTCTGCACTGCTGGTCGAGATGCTGGACCGCCGCGTGCGCACTGCGGCCGACGCTTGCGAAGGCCTCGGCTTGCCGCTGCTCGGCACGCTGCCCGGTCCGAAGGCGCGCCGTCATCTGCTCGGCGGCCGACGCGGTGGCGGCAGCAGCCCGATGCTGCAGCAGCGCATCCTCGGTCAACTGCCCAACCCCTCGCGAGGTGTGTGATGGCCAAGTTCCGTGATCCGTCGGCTGCGCAGGCGGTCGAAGACGAAGCGGCGGCGCCCGCCGCCGCAAATGGCGCAAGCGCGATCGTGCACGAACGCGTGATGGGCGACCTGTTGCGCGAGACGCGCAACCTCACGTCGGAGCAGATCGACGACGTGCTGCGCTACCAGCGCGAGCACGGCGTGCGCTTCGGCGAGGCCGCGGTGGCGCTGGGCTATGTCGACGACCAGGACGTGCTGTTCGCGCTGTCCCAGCAGTTCCACTACACCTACGCGCCAGACGAGCTGGAAGGTGTGGACCGCGAGCTGGTCACGCTGCGCAATCCGTTCTCGCACCAGGCAGAGGCGTTCCGTCGCATCCGCAGCCAGCTGATGATGCGCGTGTTCAACGACCTCGAGGCGCGACGCGCGCTGGCGGTCGTCAGCCCGAATGCCGGCGACGGCAAGACCTTCTTCGCGGCCAACCTGGCCATCGTGCTGGCGCAGCTGGGCGGGCGCACCTTGCTGGTCGACGCCGACATGCGCAGCCCGCGCCAGCACCAGCTGTTCGGCCTCAAGGCCACTTCGGGGCTGTCGGGCTTGCTGTCGGGCCGGGTCGAAGCACAGGTGATCCAGCAGATCCAGGCGCTGCCCAGCCTGTTCGTGCTGCCGGTGGGTGTCACGCCGCCGAATCCGCTGGAGCTGGTGGAGCGCTCGGCCTTCGCGCTGCTGATCCGCGAGCTGCTCTCGAAGTTCGATCACGTGATCTTCGACACCCCGGCCGCTGTCCATGGCGCCGACGCGGCGGTGATCGCCGCGCGCTGCGGGGCTGCGCTCGTGCTGGCCCGCAAGGACCAGTCGCGCGTGGTCGAGCTGGAGGAGCTCGTCGAGAGCCTGGCCGAGAGCCCGGCCCGCATGGCCGGCGTGATCATGAACGAGTTCTGAGCGCGCACCATGATGCTGCAAGCCCCCGTGCTCGGCCGCCTGCGCCAGGACGGCGTGACGCGCTCTGCGCTGATCGTCGGTGCGGCGCTGCTCGCCATCTTCATCCCGGTGGCGCTGACGCTGGCCGAGCAGGTATGGAGCACCGACGAGCAGGGCCACGGGCCGATCATCATCGCGGTGTCGCTGTGGCTGTGCTGGCACCGGCGCGACCGCCTGCGCGAGGCTGCGGAGCGCGGCACCCCCGCCGGTGGCATCGCGTGGGGCCTGCTGGCGCTTGGCATGGCGATGTACGTGCTGGGCCGCATCCAGGACATCGTGATGTTCCAGATGGCCGCGTTCATCCCGCTGATCGTCGCGTCGCTGGCGCTCACCTTCGGCTGGGCGATGGTGCGCGCGGCCGCGTTCCCGATCTTCTTCCTGATCTTCGCTATTCCCGTGCCCGGCCCGGTGGTGGACATGCTCACGCAGCCGCTCAAGCGTGGTGTGTCCTACGTGGCCGAGCGCATCCTGTTCTCGGCCGGCTACCCGATCTCGCGCACGGGCGTGGTGCTGATGATCGGGCCCTACCAGCTGCTGGTGGCAGACGCCTGCGCAGGCCTGAACTCGATGTTCACGCTGGAGGCGCTGGGCCTGCTGTACCTCAACATCGTGGGCCACACCGACAAGCTGCGCAACCTGCTGCTGGCGCTGATGATCGTGCCGATCTCGTTCTGCGCCAACGTCGTGCGCGTGATGATCCTGGTGCTGGTCACCTTCTACTTTGGCGACGAGGCCGGCCAGGGTTTCGTGCACGGTTTTGCCGGCATGGTGCTGTTCCTCGTGGGTCTCACCTTGATGCTCAGCGTGGACAAGCTGATAGGCGCCGGGCTCGTGCGCCGCAAGGGGGTGGCGGCATGAGGTCAGTCAAGCGCCCCGTCGTCGTCGCGCTGTTGCTGGTGTTCGCGCTGGTGCTGAGCGCGGTGGCCACGCCGCATCGACAGCTGTCCGAAACGCGGCCGGTGATCCGCCTGGACGCCGCCGTGCCGAAGCAGTTCGACGACTGGCGGCTCGATCCCACGGTGGTGCCGCTGCCGCCGTCGCCCGACCAGGAGTCGCTGCTGCGCGAGATCTACGACGAGGTGCTGTCGCGCACCTACATCAACAGCCACGGCGATCGCATGATGCTGTCGATCACCTACGGTTCACGCCAGACCCAGCAGCTGCGCGCGCACCGGCAGGAGGTGTGCTACCGGGCCCAGGGCTTCGTCGTGAAGGATCTGCAGCACCTCGACCTGCGTGTGGCAGGCGGGATGCTGCCCGCCACACGCATGGTGGCGCAACGCGACAACCGCACCGAGCCGGTGACCTACTGGTTCACCACCGGCGACACCGTGGTGCTGAGCTACTGGGACCGTGAGTGGGCGCAGTTCCGCTATGCGCTCTCTGGCTACGTGCCCGACGGCTACCTGGTGCGCATCTCCAACCTGTCCCACCGGACCGATGCCTCGTTCAAGGAACAGATCGCGTTCGCCGATGCGCTTTTCTCGCACGTCGATCCCGAGCTGCGGCGCCGTCTCGTGGGCCATCGCTAGACAAAGAGGGCTGTTCCATGTGTGGCATTGCGGGGTTCCGCACCTTCGACCCTTCCGGCGCGCGCCATGGCCACGAGCTGTCGCACGCGCTGAGCGCGCTGCAGCATCGCGGCCCGGACGACAGCGGCGAATGGACGAACGAGCATGGCGAGGTCGGCCTGGGGCAGCGGCGCCTGGCCATCGTCGACCTGAGCGCCTTCGGCCATCAGCCGATGACCTCGGCCTGCGGCCAGTGGGTGATGGTGTTCAACGGCGAGGTCTACAACTTCCGCGAGCTGCGGCGCGAGCTCGAGGCGGCGGGGCATCGCTTCCCCGGTACCGGCGATTCCGAGGTGGTCCTCGCGGCGTTCGCGCACTGGGGCCTGGATGCGGTGCGCCGCTTCATCGGCATGTTCGCGATCGCCTTGTGGCACAAGCCCACCCGCCAGCTGCACCTGCTGCGCGATCGCCTCGGCGTGAAGCCGCTGTACTACCACTGGGACGGGCAAAGGCTGTTCTTCGGCTCGGAGCTGAAGGCACTGCGCGCGTTCACCGGCTGGCAGCCGCGCATCGACCGCGAGGCGCTGGCCGACTACCTGCGCTATGGCTACATCGGCGATCCGCGCTCGATCTACGAGCAGGTTTCCAAGCTGCCGCCGGCGCACCGGCTGGTGCTGCAGGGCGATGGCCGGTTGACGCTGCACCGCTACTGGAACGTGGCCGACCACCTGGGCCGGCGCGACGGAGCGGGCGAAGAGGCGCTGGCCGACGAGCTCGAGGCGCTGATGGTCGACGCCTTCCGCTACCGCATGATCGCCGACGTGCCGGTGGGCGTGTTCTTGTCCGGCGGCGTCGATTCGTCCGTGGTGGCGGCCATCCTGCAAAAGCATGGCGGCCAGCGCATCAACACCTACACCATCGGCTTCGACCAGCCGGAGTTCGACGAGTCGCAGCACGCGGCGGCGGTTGCACAACACCTCGGCACCGAGCACCACGCGCGCCAGTGCAAGGTGTCGGATGCGAAGCGGCTGATGCCGCGCTGGGGCGACCTGTACGACGAGCCCTTCGGCGACGAATCCGGGCTGCCGACGCTGATGGTGTCGCAGGTGGCTGCCGAGCAGGTGAAGGTGGTGCTGTCCGCCGACGGCGGCGACGAGCTTTTCAGCGGCTACAACGGCCATGCAAGCGTGCTGTCGCAGTGGAGCCGCGTCAAGGGCATGCCGCAGGGCCTGCGCTCGCTGTCGGCGGCGGTGATCAACGGCAGCGGGGCGTCGGCGCTCAACGGCTTTCTGGCCCGGCTCGGCCAGCGGGTCGGCGCACGCGGCATCGGCGAGTGGTTCGACGAGGCGCTGGGCCACTTCCAGCGCGACGAGCTCGCGGCACTGTGCGGCACCGGCGTGCCCACGCGCGAGAACGCCGACGTCTACAACGGCGTCGACGGCGAGAAGCTGTGCCTGTGGGACCTGCATCACTACCTGCCGGGAGACGTGCTCACCAAGGTCGACCGCGCCACGATGGCCGTGAGCATCGAGGGCCGTGAGCCGATGCTGGATCACCGGCTCGTGGAGTTCGCGTTCTCGCTGCCGTTCGAATTGCGGCGTGGTGCGCTGGGCGGCAAGCACCTGCTCAAGAAGGTGCTGTACCGGCATGTGCCGCGCGCACTGGTCGACCGGCCCAAGCGCGGCTTCGGCGTGCCGGTGAAGCACTGGCTCGCGGGTGACCTGGGCTATCTGGTCGACGAGCACCTCGAGGCCGGCCTGATCCGGCGGCAGGGGCTGTTCGATCCGGCGATGGTGCAGGGCTATGTGAAGCGCCTGCGCGCGGGCGACGTGTCGGTGCGCCAGCGCGTGTGGCTGCTGGTCGCGTTCCAGATGTGGTTCAGCCGCTGGATGCCGGTGCCGGGGGCCAGCGCGTGAGGATCCTCTACGTGATCAGCGGCCTCGGCCGCGGGGGCGCCGAGAGGCAGTTGGTGATGCTGGCGCGCGAGCTGGTGCGGGGCGGCCACGACGTGTGCATCTACACCCTCACCAAGCACGTGCCGCGCGCCGACGAATTGCGCGGCACGTCGATCGAGCTCGTCGTCGACCAGAAGCGGCGTCGCCTCGATGTGCAGGTGCTCGCGCGGCTGCGGGCCCACCTGGCGCGCTGGCAGCCGGACGTGGTGCACAGCTTCCTGTACGACGGCAACGTCTATGCGCGTCTGGCCGGCTGGGGCACGGGCGTGCCCGTGCTCGGCTCCGAGCGCAGCGACAACTACCGCCTGGGGGCGGTGCAGCGGCTGGGCTACCGGCTCACCGCTGCGCTGACCGATGGCGTCGTGGCCAACACCCATGCCGGCGCGGCACACGCCTGCAAGGTGCAGTACCAGCGCGCCGAGCGCGTGCACACCGTATGGAACGGCATCGACCTGCGCCAGATCGACGAGGCCGTGGCGGTCGGTGGCCGCCCTGCCGAGCAGATGTGGCCGGGCCCGTGCAAGCGTGTGTGCGTTGTCGGGTCGATCAAGCCCGAGAAGGACCAGCTGCTTGCATTGCGCGTGGCGCGTCGCCTCGTCGACGCCGGTCCCGGCTGGCGCTTCATCTTTGCCGGTGATTCGCTCTGGGACGCTGCCACCGACTACAAGAAAGAGGTGCTGGAGGCCTGCGAACAAATGCGGCTGCGCGACGCAGTGCGCTTCGTGGGCCACCGCGAGGACGTGCCCGCGTTGATGGCCTCGTGTGACGTGGTGCTCGTCACATCGCGCTGGGAAGGCTTTCCCAACGTCGTGCTCGAGGCCATGGCCTGCGGCACACCGGTGGTGAGCACCGCGTATTCCGACGTCCGGCGCATCCTGCCGATGCCATGGCAGGTGGTGGCGTCGCGCGAGGAGGCCGAGCTCGCCGAGGCGATCGCGCGCGCGGCTGCCCAGCGGGGCGAGGTGGCTGCCGAGCAGCGCCGCTGGGTGGAGGCGCATGCCACCGCCGCGGCGAGCGCTCAGGCCATGCTGCAGGTGTACGCCCGCCACGTGCGGCCGCACGCCGTGGTGCCGCGGGAGAGCCTGCCATGAAGGCGTTGCCGCGTGTGTGCTTCGTCACGCCAACGGGCTACCCGGTGCTGGCCGGCGACCGCTCGGTGCCGCTGGTCGGCGGCGCGGAAGTGCAGCAGTCGTTCATCGCCGCCGAACTCGCGCGCCGCGGCTACGACGTGTCGATGATCTCGATGGACCACGGGCAGCGCGAGGGGGCGTCGGTGCGCGGCGTGCGCCTGCTCACCATGCATGCCCCGCAGGCCGGGGTCCCGATGCTGCGCTTCATCCATCCGCGCCTGACCAGCGTGTGGCGGGCCATGAAGCGCGCCGACGCGGACATCTATTACCAGCGCGCGGGCGGCGCACTCACCGGCTTCGTGGCCGCCTTCGCCCGCCGCCACGGCCGTCAGATGCTGTTTGCCGGCGCGCACGACTTCGACTTCGAGCCGGCGCTGCCGCTGATCCGCTACGGCCGCGACAAGGCGCTGTACCGCTATGGCGTGCGGCGCGCCGATGCCGTGGTGGTGCAAACCGAGCGCCAGCGGCAACGCTGCCATGAGGTGTTCGGCCGCGACTCGATTCGCATCAACAGCTGCTACGGTCATCAGGGCCAGCCCGCGCGGCATGGCGGCACCGTGCTGTGGGCGGCCTCGGTCAAGCCGATGAAGCGGCCCGAGCTGTTCCTCGATCTTGCCCAGCGGCTGCCCGGCTTGCGCTTCAAGCTGATCGGCGGTCCGGGCGCAGGCGCCGCGCACTTCGACGCGCTGCGTGCGCGTGCAGCGGCGCTGCCCAACGTCGAGATGACCGGCTTCGTGCCGCACGTGGACGTGGAGGCGCATTTCGACGATGCCGCGATCTTCGTGAACACCTCGATCAGCGAAGGCTTCCCGAACACCTTCCTGCAGGCCTGGTCGCGCGGCATTCCGACCGTGTCGTTCTTCGACACGAACGCGCTGCTCGGCGGCGAACCGGTCGGCGTGACCGTTGCCGATCTCGACGCGATGGCGCAGGCGCTGCAGCGGCTGGCAAGCGACCCCGCGCTGTGGCAGCGCGAGGGGGCCCGGGCTGCCGAATACGTACGTCGCCATCACGGCGTCGCCGCGGTGGTGGACGCCTACGAGGGTGTCTTCGACCGGATCACGGCGCAACCTGCGCCCGCTCTCGCATGACACTGCGCCGCGCCGCTTCCATGAGCATGGTGCAGACGCTCGCGTCCGTGGCCACCAGCTTTCTCAGCGTGAAGATCACATCGGTCTTCCTCGGGCCGGCCGGCATGGGCGTGCTCGGGCAACTGCAGCAGTTCGTCGCGATGACGCAAGGTGCGGTGGCCGGTGGGCTCAATACCGGCCTCGTGCGGCGCACCGCGCAATACGGCGCCGACCCCGAGGCCCGGGCGCGCCTGCTCGGCACCGCCATGCGCCTGGTGCTGGCCGCCGGCGTGCCGGTGGCCTTGATCATTGCGCTGGTCTCCGGCTGGCTTGCGCGGGCGCTGCTGCACGACCCCGACCTGCAACTGCCGCTGCTGCTGTTCGCGCTGGGCTTCGTGGTCGCACTGCTCGGCACGCTCGTGCTCGGCGCGGCCAATGGCGTGCGCGACTACAAGGCCGTCACCTTCATGCAGGTGGGCGGGGGCCTGTCCACGCTGTTGCTGTTCGCGGTGCTGTGCCCTTCGCTCGGCGTGCGCGGCGGGCTGATTGCCGGCTCGCTGGTGCCTGCCGGCATCGGGCTCGTGGCGTGGCTGGTGGGCCGCACGCGAGGGTGGTGGCCGGCGCGACCGCTGTCGTACGGCTTCTTCCGCGCGGAGGCGCGCGCGGCGGTGGCCTTCGTGCCGATGGCGGCCGTGAGCGCGATCGCGGCACCGCTGGTGCAGATCCTCGTGCGCGACTCGCTGGCGCGGCAGGCCGGCATGGCGTCGGTGGGCCTGCTGCAAGGCGTGACGAGGCTGTCCGACCTCTACGTCAACATGGCCACAGTGGTGCTCGGCATGTATTTCCTGCCGCGCTTTTCCGAGCTGCGCGATGCGCCATCGCTGCGGCGCGAACTGAAGAAGGGCTTGAAGACGCTGATCCCCGCCGTGGCCGGGTTCAGCTTCTTGCTTTACCTGCTGCGCGACCTGATCGTGCACACCGTCTTCACCGCGCAGTTCTACGCGATGCGCGACCTGTTCGCATGGCAGATGACCGGCAACGCGCTGAAGGTGACCGGGTGGTTCTTCGGCCACCTGATGGTGGCCAAGGCCAATCCGCTGGCGCTCGCGGGCTTCGAGCTCGCGATGGGTGTGTTCTGGTGGGGCGCCGGCGTGCTGCTGGTCGAGCGCAACGGCGCCGTCGGCGCCACGCAGGCGTTCGCGCTGTACTACGCGGTCTACGCCACCATCACGGCCACCGCGGTGGTGGTGATCCTCAGGCGCATCGGCGCCGCCGCTCAGTGTGGAGCCGCCGCATGATCCGGCTTCAGCTGCCCGAGCACGACGTGGTGAAGCCCGGCCCGCAGGCGGCACCACGCGTGTCGGTGATCGTGCCGGCCTACAACGTGGGGGGCTACCTGCGAGAGGCGGTGATGAGCCTGCTCGCGCAGAGCTGGTCCGACCTCGAGGTGCTGGTGATCGACGACGCCTCCACCGACGACGCCGTGGCCAGCCTGGCCGAACTGCGCGACCCGCGCCTGGCGATCCATCGGCTTCGGCGCAACGGCGGTCTCAGTGCGGCGCGCAACGCCGGGCTGGCGCTGGCACGCGCGCCCTACATCGCGCTGCTGGATGGCGACGACACCAGCTTGCCGCACCGCATCGCCACCCAGCTGGGCGTGTTGCAGGCGCGGCCGGAGGTGGCGCTGGTCGGCTGCCTGGTCAATCGCACCGACGCGGCCGGCCGCCTGGTCTCCACCGGGCGCGACACCTGGCGCCTGCCGGACGAAGCACTGAAGCCGCTGATGCTCTTCGCCAACCCGTTTCCCGCCGTGTACATGCTGCGCGCCGACGCGGTGCCGGCACACGGCTTCCAGCCGATGTACGCCGAGGACTACGCGCTGGCCGCCGAAGTGGCCGAACGCCACGAGGTGGCGCTGGTGCGCGAGCCGCTGGTGAACTACCGCTTGTCGCCCGACGGCATCATGGCCTCCAAGCTCGAACGCGTAGCCGAAGGTGCGCTCGTCACGCAGCGGCGCTTGCTGCTCGCGGCAGGCGTTGCGGCCACGGCCATCGATCCTGCATTCCTTGCCAAGCTGATGTACTTCGGCCGGCAGCCGCGCGGTGCGCTGTCGCAAGCGTGGCTGGCCAAGGTGCGCACATGGCTGCAGCTGGTGCTGCACGCCAACGACGCCAGCGCGCGTTATCCGGCGCAGGCGCTGCGCCGGGCGGCGGCCCGCGTGTGGGATCTCGCGCTGCTCGAAGCCACCAAGGCCGAAGGGTTGCGCCCCGGCCTGGAATACATGGGGCGGCTGCTGCCGTTCCTCGCCGGTCGCGGCGACGCCTCCTTGCGCATGCGCTGCCTGGCACACAGCCTCCTCAGCATCGGCCGCGGTCCGCTGGTGAAGGCCGATCCCTTCGGTCGAGATGGAGGGCATCCATGAAGTCCCGCTCCCAAGCCAACAACTGGGCCATTCCCGCCGTCGTGCTGTCCGCGCTGATGCTCGCGCTCCTGCTGGGCGTCGCCGGCGCGGTGCTCGGGTGGGTGGGCCAGGTGCTCTTCCTGTCGCTGCTGATCCCCGCCACGCTGTTGCTGACGGACTACCGGATGGGCGTGCTGATGCTGATCCTGGTGCTGCCGTATGCGGCGTCGCCGGTGATCCCGCAGGCCGGCTCGCTGAACATCGTGAACCTGCTGCTGGCCGGCGTGTGCATGCTCTATCTGCTGCGCATGCTGATGGTCAAGCTCTCGGGCAAGACGCCGATCTTTCCGGTGCCTCGCGAGCTGCTGTGGTTCTATCTGGTGCCCATGACCGTGGCGGCGCTCATCGGCAGCCTGCACGTCGGCGAGATCCCGCAGCACTTCCTCGCCCTCAACAAGATCGAGGCGTATGGGCTGCGTCAGTACTGGGTCAGCCAGTACCTCAAGCAGATGCTGGTGGTCGTGATGGCCTGCGTGGCGGGCGCCGCGGTGGTGACCGACCGGCGCGGCATGCGCTTCGCGGTGGCGGTCATCGTGTCGGGGCTGCTGTTCGTCGCAGCCACCGTGGTCTTGATCGCGGTCACCGGCATCTCGCTGGAGCAACTGAAGGATTCGCGCGCGTTCCTCAGCCTGCTCGGCCGCCACAACAACGAGGCATCGGTGATGCTGCTCGGCGCGTTCGCGCCGGCGCTGTTCATGCGTCCGTTCGTGCAGGGCTACATGCGCCGCCTCTGCCTTGGCGTGGCGGTGATGCTGCTGGGCGCCGGCGTGATCCTCACGTTCTCGCGCGGCGGCTTCCTCGGCCTGGTGGCGGTGGTGGGCATGTACGTGTGGCACTTCCGGCGCGTGCGCACGCTGCTGGTCACCCTGGCCATCGTGGCGACCGCGGCCGCATTCGCGCCCGACGCGGTGTACGAGCGCATGTCGCGCGGTCTCGACGAAACCTCGTCGATCGCCAGCGTGCAGGACAAGGGCGACGAACTCACCGCAGGCCGCACCTACATATGGGAGCAGCTGGCGCCGGAGATCCTGCGCAGCCCGCTGTGGGGCCGCGGCACGCTGTCGACCGAATGGTCCAACTACGTGAAGACCTCGAACTACGTCGCCACGCACCCGCACAACATGTACCTCGAGATCCTGATGGACATGGGGCTGATCGGCGCGGCCACCATGTTCCTGTTCTACCGCTACACCTGGCGCACCTTCCGGCGCCTGGGCCGAAGCGAGGAGGTGCCGCCGGCGATGCGCGGCTTCTTCCTCGGCGCGTCCGCGGGCCTGATCGCGATGCTGGTGTACGGCATCTCCAACGGCCACGCGTATCCGGCGCCGGAGCAGATCTTCTTCTGGGTCGCCGTGGGCCTGGCCATCGGCTATGCGGTCATCGTTCCCGCCCCCGCCGAAGAGGCGGTGCCGCGGCGCGTGGCGCGCCGCATGCAGCGCATGGCTGCCGCGCGCGCCCGCGCGGCGTCGTGGAGGGCCACGTGAGACGGCGCGACCTGCTCGCTGCCGGCACGCTGGCGGCGCTCGGCACCGGCACCGCTGCAGCAGGCGCCGGCCATGGCGGGTTCGCGCCGCCGTTTCCCCGGCTGATGGGCATGAACATCGGTGCCAAGCACTACGACGAGCCGGGCTACCAGCAGGCGCTCGCGCGCTACGACGTGGTGGTGCTCGACTTCTTTCCGGAGTGGCACCAGGGGCGCGGCTCGTCCGACCCGATCGGCGATGCGTTGCGCGCGCTGAAGCAGCTCAACCGCAAGCTGCTGATCGCGCAGTACAGCACGGTGGCGGACGGCACGCTGCGGGCGAAGGATCGCGCCGGCAAGATCGACGGGGCCGGCTGGTGGTTGCGCGACGCCCACGGCAACCGTGCACGCTGGACCAGCGCGTACGACACGTTCGACGTCAACATCACCGACTGGGCGCCACCCGATGCCGAAGGCCGGCGCTACCCGGAGTGGCTGGTGGAGCATGACTACCGGCTCTACCACGCGCACCGCCCCCAGGTCGACGCCTGGTACTTCGACAACAGCATGAGTCAGCCGCTGGTCAAGCGCGCCGACTGGGATGGCGACGGCCACGACGACGCCAACGACGATCCCCGCATCGCGCGGGCCTTCCGCCAGGGGCATGTGCGTTCCTGGCGGCGCGTGCGGGCCTTGCAGCCCGACGCGCTGATCATCGCCAACACCGACGACCTGAGTTCGCCGGAATACGCGGGCCAACTCGACGGCGCCTTCCTGGAGGCCCTGGTCGGCAAGAGCTGGTCGGTGGAGAGCTGGGGCGGCTGGGGCAGCGCGATGCGACGCTACCAGTCCGCGCTGGCGAACACGCGTGCGCCCAGGCTGGTGGGCTTCGGCGTGGTGGGCCGCGCCGACGACTATCGGCTCATGCGCTACGGCCTGGCCTCGTGCCTGATGGACGACGGCTACTTCGCCTACTCCACGCTCGAGAACCAGTACGGCACGGCCCCGTGGTTCGACGAATTCGACGCGCCGCTCGGCGCGCCGCTCGACCCGCCGCAGCAGCACGCCTGGGACAGCGCGGTGTACAGGCGCCGCTTCGAAGGCGGCATGGTGCTGCTCAATCCGTCGAGCCGGCAGGCGGAGGTCGAGGTGGCGCCCGGATACCGGCACCTGCGCGGCGCACAGGAGCCCGGGCTCAACACCGGTGCTCCAGCCAAGCGCATCACCCTGGGAGCGAAGGATGGCGTCATTCTCGTCACCGCTTGACCGCATGCCGGGTCGCGCCGCGCCCACGGGTGGCTTGCGCCTGCTGCGCGCCGACCTTGCGCGCACCTATGCCATCGCGTCGGGGCGGCCGTTGCTGCGCGCGATCGCCTGCCTGCGCGCGCCGGGCGTGCACGCGGCGGTGGTGTTCCGCTTCGGCCAGAGCGTGCGTGCGATGCCCTGGCCGCTGCGGCTGTTTCTCGAGCCGGTGTATTTCGTGCTGGACACGCTGGTGCGCGTCTGCTGGGGCATCGAGCTGCCGCGCGCGGCGCGCATCGGCCCGGGCCTGTACATCGGCCACTTCGGCGGCATCACCGTGGCCTCGGGCGCCGTCATCGGGCGGCGCTTCACGCTGTCGCAGGGCGTCACGATCGGCGTCTCGGGCCAGGGCGACCAGCGCGGCACGCCGGTGATCGGCGACAACGTGTACATCGCGCCCGGCGCACGGCTGTTCGGGCGCATCCGCATCGGGGACAACGTGAAGATCGGTGCCAATGCGGTGGTCCACACCGACCTGCCGGACAACGCGGTCGCGGTGCTCGACCCCGGCTTTCGCATCGTGTCGTACAAGGGCAACCAGCCCGTCGTGGCCGTGCCTTCGGAGGACGACGGCGTATGAAGGCTCCCGGGTTGGCCCTCAAGTACGCGTTCCGCCACATGGCGCGCGCGGTGCCGGTGGTGCAGTCCCGCGTGCGCGCGATGCGCGTGCGCGAGCGGCTGCCGATGGAGCAGTTGCAGATCCACCAGGAGGCGCTGCTTCGCCGTGCGCTGCTTGCCGCATCGCAGCGGCTTCCGGCCTATCGCAGCCTGCAAGGCCAGGTGCCGCAGACCGGGCTGCATGCGTTCCTGCGCACCCTGCCGGTGATCGACAAGCAGGCGCTGCTGCACCAGCGCAGCGCCTACTACCCGCACGAGGGCCGGCCGCGGCCCTGGTACGCCGTCGGCAAGACGAGCGGCACCACCGGCACTCCGCTGGACACCTTTCGCAGCTACGACTCCACCTTGTGGGAGCAGGCCTTCTGCTGCCAGCACTGGGAGTGGGCCGGCTGGCGCCCGGGCGAGAAGCAGGTGGTGCTGCGCGGCGATCTGGTGGTGGCCTCCTCGCAGACGGCGCCGCCGTTCTGGTTCCACGATCGCGTGGGCGAGCAGCTGTTCGTCTCGACGCGCCACCTCACGGCCGCCAACGTCGGCGCGATTGCCGCCGCCATCGACGAGCATGCTCCCACGCAGCTGCGCGCCTACCCGTCCGCGGCCTACCGGCTGGCCACGCTGCTGCGCGACGCCGGCATCCGGCTGCGCGCGCCGCTGCGCTCGGTGATCACCAGCTCGGAGCTGCTGATGCCCTTGCAGCGCGAAACGGTGGAGGCGGTGTTCGGCGCCCGGGTGTTCGACCACTACGGCATGGCCGAGCGCGTGGCCTTCGCCGCCGAATGCGAGCACGGCAAGCTGCATGTGAACCCGGAGTACGCGGTGGTCGAGCTGCTCGACGCGGACGGCCGCCCTGCCGACGGCGCCGGCTTCGTGGTCGGCACCACGCTGCACAACCTCGCGATGCCGCTGATCCGCTACCGGCTCACCGACGTCGCGCGCTGGGGCCGCGGCACCTGCGCCTGCGGACGCAGCTATCCGTACTTCGAAAGCGTCGGCGGCCGGCTGGACGACCAGCTGTACGACCTCGACGGCGAACCGGTGAGCCCGGCGGTGATCACGTTCGCGTTCAAGGGCGTGCCCTTGATCGCTCAGGCGCAGGTGGCACAGACGCGCGCCGACGAATGGGTGGTGCGCGTGGTGGCGCAGCCCGGCTTCGCCGCCGCCCACCAGGCCCAGCTATTGAACAACTTCCATGCACTGGTCTCCGGGCGCATCCGTGTGCGATTGCAGCTGGTGGACCAGATCCCGCTCCTGGCGAGCGGCAAGTTCAAGTGGGTCTCGCAGGAGTTCAGCGAGGCGGGGCGCCGTGCGGTGCCCGACCTCGTCGCCTGAGAGACGCGCGCAACACGAAAAGCAACGAGGTGAATGGCGATGAAAGTCACAGCGATCGGAGCCGGCTACGTCGGTCTCGTCACCGGGGCCTGCCTGGCCGACATGGGCAACCACGTGATGTGCCTGGACGTGGACGAGCGCAAGATCCGCCTCCTCGATGAGGGCGGGGTGCCGATCCACGAGCCCGGCCTGAAGGAGGTGGTGCAGCGCAACGTGGCCGCCGGGCGGCTGCAGTTCACCACCGACGCGGCGCGTGCGGTGGCGCACGGCACCATCCTGTTCATCGGCGTCGGCACGCCGCCCGACGAGGACGGATCGGCCGATCTGCAGTACGTGCTGGCCGCTGCCCGCACCATCGGGCGCTCGATGACCGACTACAAGGTCATCGTCGACAAGAGCACGGTGCCGGTGGGCACAGCGGATGCAGTGCGCGCCGCCGTGGCGGAGGAGCTGAAGGCGCGCGGCGTGGCGATCGAGCATGCGGTGGTGTCCAACCCGGAGTTCCTGAAGGAGGGCGCCGCGATCGAGGACTTCATGAAGCCCGATCGCATCATCATCGGTGCCGACGACGAGCGCGCCACGCTGCTGATGCGAGCCCTGTATGCGCCGTTCAACCGCACGCGCGACCGCCTGATCCTGATGGACGTGCGCTCTGCCGAGTTCACCAAGTACGCCGCCAACGCGATGCTGGCCACGCGCATCAGCTTCATGAACGAGCTGGCGTTGCTGGCGGAAAAGGTGGGCGCGGACATCGAGCTGGTGCGGCGCGGCATCGGCAGCGATCCGCGCATCGGCTTCCAGTTCCTCTACCCCGGCGCCGGCTACGGCGGCTCCTGCTTTCCCAAGGATGTGAAGGCGCTGGTGCGCACCGCCAGCCGGCACGACATTCCGCTGCGTGTGCTGAGCGCCGTGGAGCAGGCCAACGAGCGCCAGAAGCGCGTCCTGGTGGACAAGGTGGTGGCACGCTTCGGCGACGATCTGCAGGGGCGCCGGTTCGCGGTATGGGGGCTGTCGTTCAAGCCCAATACCGACGACATGCGCGAGGCACCCAGCCGCGTCGTCATCTCCGAGCTCGTGCAGCGCGGTGCCAGCATTGCCGCGTACGACCCGGTGGCCATGACCGAGGCGGCGCGGGTGCTGCAGGAGGTGCCGCGCGTGGACTACGCGGCCAGCGCGATGGATGTGCTGGAGGGTGCGGACGCGCTGCTCGTCATCACCGAGTGGAAGGAGTTCAAGAGCCCGGATTTCGACGGCATTCGCTCGCGCCTGAAGCAGCCGGTGCTGTTCGACGGCCGCAACCTCTACGACCCGCAGCTCGCCGCGGCCATGGGGATCGAATACCACGGCATCGGGCGCCCGGGCCCGCGTCCGCAGGCCTGAGGGCGCGATGGGCAGCAGCCGCCAACGGATCGTGATGATCGGCACCAGCCTGCAGACGCGCGGCGGTATCTCCGCGGTCGTGCGCGTGTACGAGGAGGAAGGCTTCCTGGCGCGCCACGGCGTGTGCTACATCGGCACGCACGTCGACGGCAGCAAGTGGCGCAAGTTGCGCACGGCCGCGTGGGCCTGGCTGCGCTACATGCGCCTGCTGCTGACCGCCCAGGTCGCGCTGCTGCACGTGCATTCCGCCTCGGGCCCCAGCTTCTGGCGCAAGGCGATGTTCATCGTGCCCACGCAGTGGCTGCGCGTGCCGGTCGTGCTGCATTGGCACGGCGGCGGATTCGTCGCCTTCCATGAACGCTGCACCCCATGGCAGAAGGCGTGGGTGGCGCGCGTGTTCCGCCGCTGCGAGCGCGTGGTGGCGCTGTCCGACCAGTGGCGCCAGACGCTGGAGCAGCTGGTGCCGGGAATCCACGTGGAGGTGATCAGCAACGCGGTGCGCATACCCCCGCGGCCCTCGCCGTTGCAGGGCGAGCCACCGGCGGTGCTGTTCCTTGGCCAGGTCAGCCAGGCCAAGGGCGTATTCGACCTGCTGCGCGCCTGGCCTCGCGTGCTGGCGGCCGTGCCGGGGGCGCGTCTGCGCATCGCAGGTTCCGGCGACCTGGCGCTGGCGCAGTGCGAGGCGGCGGCCTTGGGCATCGAGGCGTCGGTCGACTGGCTGGGCTGGATCGGTGCGGAACACAAGGCCACCGAACTGCGCAATGCCTGGCTCGTGGCGCTGCCCTCGTATGCCGAAGGCGTGCCGATGGCCTTGCTCGAAGCGCAGGCGGCCGGCGTGCCGGTGGTCAGCACGCGCGTCGGCGGCATTCCCCTGGCGGTGCGCGATGGCGTCGACGGCGTGTTGCTGCCGCCCGGCGATCCCGAGGCGCTGGCGCAGGCGCTGCGCGCCTTGCTGCTCGACGCTCCCCGGCGCATCGCGATGGGCGCCGACGCGCGCAAGCGCATGGCCGCACAGTTCGGCCCTGCGCCGATCCTGCTGCAGCTCGAAACCTTGTGGGCCGGCCTGTTGACGCAGCCCGCCATGCAGGAGCCGCGATGAACCGCGCGGTGGCCAAGCTCGGGTGGTATCGAAACCGGCTGCAGCTGATGTCGGCGCCGGAGGTGGTGCATCGCGCGCAGCAGGCGCTGGGCAAGCGGCTGCTGCGCCTGAACCCGGCCGCAGTGCGCGCGGAGGTGCCACCGCTGCAGCGCTTGGATTTCGGTGCGCCGTGGTGCGAGCTGCCGAGCGCGATCGACCCCCAGCCCTACCGCGACGCGGCCGACCGGTTGCTCGCCGGGCGGTGGCAGGTCTTCGCGCTGCACGACGCCGAGCTCGGCTTCCCTCCGCAGTGGAACACCGACCCGCTCACCGGCACGCAGGCGCCGCTGCGCTACGGCAAGTCGCTGGACTACCGCGACGAGCGGCTGGTGGGCAACATCAAGTACCTGTGGGAGCCGTCGCGGCACCTCGAGCTGACCACGCTGGCCCAGGCCTGGCGCCTCGGCGGCGACTCGCGCTACCTGGACGGCTGCGGCACCTTGCTTCGCTCCTGGTTCGCACAGTGCCCGTATCCGCTCGGTGTCCACTGGAGCAGTTCGCTCGAGCTGGCGATCCGCCTCGTCAACTGGGCCGTCAGCTGGCACCTGCTGGGGGGCGCGGCGAGCGCGCTGTTCGCCGGCGAGCCGGGGCGTGCGCTGCGCGATACCTGGCTGCAGCAGGTGTTCCTGCACGCCCAGTTCATCCGCGGCTTCCTGTCGCGCTTCTCGTCGGCCAACAACCACCTGCTGGGCGAGTACATGGGCCTGTTCGTCGCGGGGCTCACGTGGCCCTGCTGGAGCGAGTCCGAGCAGTGGCGCCAGCTCGGGCAGGGCGGCTTCGAGAGCGAGGCCTTGCTGCAGAACACGCCCGACGGCGTGAACCGCGAGCAGGGCATCTACTACCACCACGAGGTGGCCGACATGATGCTGATATGCGGCCTCTTCGGTGCTGCCAACGGCTATCCGTTCTCCCAGCGCTACTGGCTGCGTCTGCAGGCGATGCTCGGGTTCCTGGACGCTGTGGCCGACCGGCATGGCCATGTGCCGATGTTCGGCGACGCGGACGACGCGCTGATGGTCCGCTTCGACCCGCGGCCGGGCTTCGATCCCTTCGCCTCCTTGCGCGCCACCGGGCGCGCATTGTTCCACGGCGATCCGGTGGACGACCTGAAGACCGCTTGGCTGCTCGGCCGGAACCCGCCGCGGCCGCTCTCGCCGACACCCGATGGCGCGCCGCCCCGCGCGTTTCCGGAAGGCGGCTACTGGGTGCTCGGCGACCGGCTGGGCGAACCCGGTGAAGTGCGCCTGGTGGCCGATGCCGGGCCGCTGGGCTACCTGTCGCTCGCTGCGCATGGCCATGCCGACGCGCTGTCGTTCGTGCTGTCGCTCGACGGCGAAGAAGTGCTCATCGATCCGGGCACCTACGCGTATCACACCGAGAAATCGTGGCGCGACTACTTCCGTGGAACCAGCGCGCACAACACGGTGCGCGTGGACGGCGTGGACCAGTCGGTGATCGGCGGCAACTTCATGTGGCTGCACAAGGCGCGGGCGCGCTGCGTGGCCTTCGAAACGGGTGCCGGGGCCGACCACTGGGTGGGCGAGCACGACGGCTACCTGCGCCTGGACGACCCCGTGTTGCATCGGCGCAGCATCGCGTTGCGCAGTCCGGAGCAGCGCGTGGACGTGGTCGACGAGCTGCACTGCCAGGGCGCGCACGAGGTCGAGCTGTTCTGGCATTTCGCCGAGGGCTGCGCCGTGAAGCCGGAGGGATCGTCCGCAGTGCGTGTTCTCACGCCGGCCGGACGCACGCTGCACTTGCAGTGCGACGGATGGCACGTCAGTTGCCATCGGGGCGACACCGAGCCGCCGCTGGGCTGGGTGTCACGCCGGTTCGACGAGAAGCAGCCCACGTGGACGGTGCGGTTCCGCGGCGCGGTGCACGGCGAAACAGTGGTCTCCACCCACATCCACTATTGAATGCGTCAATGGGAGTCAACACGATGAAGATCAGCATATTCGGCCTGGGCTATGTGGGAGCGGTGTCGGCCGGCTGCCTCGCGAAGGACGGGCACCGCGTGGTGGGCGTGGACCCGAACCGCACCAAGGTGGACTTGGTGAACGGGGGCACCACGCCTATCGTCGAGAAGGACATCGCCGAACTCATCGCCGAAGGTGTGAGCGCCGGCCGCCTGTGCGCCACCACCGACGTGGCGCAGGCGATCCGCGACACCGAGATATCGCTCATCTGCGTCGGCACGCCGTCGCAGTTGAACGGCAACCTGGATCTGTCGTACGTGCGGCGGGTTTGCGAGGAGATCGGTCAGGCGCTGGCGCGCAAGCCAGGCTTTCACGTGGTGGTGGCACGATCGACGATGCTGCCCGGCTCGATGCGCAATGTGGTGATCCCCACGCTGGAGGCTGCTTCGGGCAAGAAGGCCGGGGTGGATTTCGGCGTGTGCAACAACCCGGAGTTTCTGCGCGAGGGCACCGCGGTGTACGACTACCACCACCCGCCGAAGACGGTGCTCGGCGAGTCCGACTCGCGCGCCGGTGACCTGCTGGTGCAGCTGTACCGCGACATGAAGGCGCCCCTGATCCGCACCAGCATCGAGACCGCCGAGATGGTGAAGTACACGGACAACGTGTGGCACGCGCTGAAGGTCGGCTTCGCCAACGAGATCGGCAACCTGTGCAAGGCGCTGGGCATCGACAGCCACCAGGTGATGGAGATCTTCTGCCAGGACACCAAGCTGAACCTGTCGCCGTACTACCTGCGGCCCGGCTTCGCATTCGGCGGATCGTGCCTGCCGAAGGACGTGCGCGCGCTCACCTACAAGGGCAAGGCACTGGACGTCGCGCTGCCGATCCTCAACGCCATCCTGCCGAGCAACGACCTGCAGGTGCAGCGCGCCGTGGACATGGTGATGGCCAAGGGCAAGCGCCGCGTCGGCGTGCTGGGCTTCAGCTTCAAGGCGGGCACCGACGACCTGCGCGAGAGCCCGGTGGTGGAGGTGATCGAGCGCCTGCTCGGCAAGGGCTACGAGCTGCGCATCTACGACCGCAACGTCAACATGGCGGCGCTCACCGGCGCCAACCGCGACTACATCCTCAACCACATTCCGCACATCTCCCGCATCATGGTGGACACCCTGCCGCAGGTGCTGGACTTCGCCGAGGTGCTGGTGGTGGGCAATGGCGCGCCGGAGTTTCGCGAGGCGGTGCAATCGCTGGCGCCCCATCAGGCCGTGGTGGATCTGGTGCGTGTGACGGACGGGTCTTCGGGAGCGGGCGCGTATGACGGCATCTGCTGGTAAGCCGCGCCGCGTACTGTTCATCGTCGAGAACCTGCCGTCGCCCTTCGACAGGCGCGTGTGGCAGGAGGCGACCACCCTGCGTCGCGCAGGGTACGAGGTGTCGATCATCTGCCCCAAGGGCAAGGGCTACGAGGCGGGCTACGAGTGCCTGCAAGGCATCCACATCCACCGCCATGGCCTGCCGCACGAGGCCGACGGGGCGCTCGGCTACCTGATCGAGTACTCCGCGGCGCTGTTCTGGGAGTTCGTGCTGGCCTGGCGCGTCTGGCGGCGACATGGCTTCGACGCCATCCACGCCTGCAATCCGCCGGACCTCATCTTCCTGGTCGGGGGCTTCTTCAAGCTGTTCCTGCGCAAGAAGTTCCTGTTCGACCACCACGACATCAATCCGGAGCTCTACGAGGCCAAGTTCGGGCGGCGCGACTTCTTCTACCGCCTGATGCTGCTGTTCGAGCGCTGGACCTTCAAGACGGCCGACGTGTCGATCGCCACGAACGAGTCGTACAAGCGCATCGCGATCGAGCGCGGCGGCATGGCGGCGGAGAAGGTTTTCGTGGTGCGCAGCGGCCCGATGCTCGAGCGCCTCAAGATCGTGCCGCCGGTGCCGGCCCTCAAGCAAGGCCGCCGCTACCTGGTGGGCTACGTGGGCGTGATGGGCAAGCAGGAGGGCATCGACTATCTTCTGCGGGCGGCCGCGCACATCGTGCACGAGCTGGGCCGCACCGACGTGCAGTTCGGCCTGGTCGGCGGTGGCACCGCCCTCGAGGACATGAAGCGCTATGCCGCCGAGCTGGGCGTGGCCGAGTACGTCACCTTCACCGGCCGCGTGCCAGACCAGCAACTGCTCGAGATGCTGAACACCGCGGACGTGTGCGTGAACCCGGACGTTGCCAACGACATGAACGACAAGTCCACGATGAACAAGATCATGGAGTACATGGCGCTGGGCAAGCCGATCGTGCAGTTCGACCTCACCGAGGGCCGCTTCTCCGCGGGGGGCAGTTCGCTGTACGCCGCGCGCAATGACGAGCGCGACATGGCCGCCAAGATCGTCGAACTGCTCGACGACCCACAGCGGCGCGAGCACATGGGCCGGGTCGGGCGCGAGCGTGTGGAGAACGTGCTCGAGTGGCGCTACGAGGTGCCGAAGCTGCTGGCCGCCTACGACAGCCTGTTCGGCGTGGAGCCGGCCGGCGTGCCGATGGCCAGGCTCGACTGAATCGGCCGTCGCGCGCACATTCAGCCGACGATGAAAAAAGGGCGCCCGGCCGAGGCCGGGCGCCCGTGCTCGAACAGCCGTGCTTACTGCTTGATCATCACCAGGCCGGTGCGCGGCTGCAGCGTCACCACGCGCTCGGCCAGGCCGTTGTTGATCACCGGATCCTGCGTGCCGCTCAGGTGCTTGTAGCCGGCACCCAGATCGATACTCGCCGCTGCCTTGGTCGGGTTCACCAGCACCACGCCGTTGGTGTAGTGGCGCATCCAGATGCCCGACGCGGTGGCGGCGGTGGGCGGCGCTTCGGCGGCAGTGCCCAGCGGGGCGCTGTACTCGTCGAAGGTCGGCGGCACGGGCGAGCTGTTCAGCGTGTATGCCGCGTAGCCATCTTCCATCAGCGCTGAAGCCAGGCCATAGCGCGCCAGCGTCGGGTCGGCCGTGGCGCCGCAGGTCTGCAGCATCACGTCGTGCGGCGCCTTGGTGTTGGCGATCGCATTGCGGTAGCGCGTCATCATCGCGCTCCAGCCGGCCCAGGTCTCCATCGACCAGGACTTGCCGATCATGCACTCCATGAACGCGCCTTCGATCTTCTGGCGGTATTCGGCGTAGTTGAGGTCGCTGTCGGCATTGCCGATGATCGAGATCCCTGGATTACCCGCGCGCAGTGCCGTCCAGAAATCGGCCATGCCTTGGCGGTACGCGGCCTGGACCGTCGGGTCGTTGGGCGCCTGGTTGGTGCCGATGCGCTTCCAGTCCGCAGTGACGCGTGGCTGGAAGTACATATCGTCGACGAACACGTAGTTCAGTCCGATGCCGCCCAGAAGGCGATTCGTATCGTTCTGCGCCTTCACCTGCGGCCAGCGGCGCCCCTGCGCATCGGCGGGCGCCCATGCGGTGGTGTTGACTGCATAGTTGTTGAACGCGGTGGTCCAGTTGACGAGGCTTCCGGTCGCGGCGTCCCGAGCGAACCAGTTGTTGGTGTTGACGGCGAGGACATCGGGGTAGTCCGCGTCTGTTGACGATGCCGACGAGCGCGCTTCGTTCAAGTTGACGTACTGGCCGAGCTTGATCGTCGGGTTGAGCTTGCGCACAGCATCGAGGTTCGCCTGGAAGCGCGCCTTGCCGGTGTTCGCGGTAGCACCAAAGATCACGAACTTGAATTTGGCGGCCTGTTGCTGGTCGCTCGTGCGGCTGCCGTCGACGTAGTACACCGCGCCCACCTTGGGCGTGGCGGGCGGCTGTGCAGGAGCGGGGGCAGGTGCCGGCGCCGGGGCTGGCGCCGGGGCGGGTGCGGGTGCGGGTGCGGGTGCGGGTGCGGGTGCCGGGGCGGGTGCGGGTGCGGGTGCGGGTGCGGGTGCGGGTGCGGGTGCGGGTGCGGGTGCAGGTGCAGGTGCAGGTGCAGGTGCCGGAGCGGGTGCCGGAGCGGGTGCCGGAGCGGGTGCCGGAGCGGGTGCCGGGGCAGGATCGCTGCTGCGGCTGATGGTGATGAACGACTCCGGGGTCTTCGTGCCATCGGCGGAATCGGTGCCGCCGCCGCCACCGCAGGCGCCGAGAACGGCACATGCAGCAAAGAGTCCTGCCAGGGAGGACGACCGGGTGAAATTGTGCGCAGACTTCATGGGTATGTCTCAAGTTCGCTGTACAAGCCGATCCCAGGCGCCGTGTGAAAACGGGCCTTGAGACAGCGGGCGGGCAGTGCGTGCAGCGAGCGGCCGACAGGGTCGGCGTGACGCGATGCGTGGGGCATCGCCTCGGCACTGCGGCCAGGGTTGTCAGGCGAGAGCCTGTGCGCTATGCCCCGGCGGAAGTTGCTCGTTACTTCGGCTACAGGTCGCGCGGTTCATAGCGCCGTTTTGTAAGACGGCCTATGGCGTGGCAACCGGATGTTTCTCGCGTGGTGCTGCCGTGTCCCGATCCGTGTCGGATTCGGCATCTCGCGGCACGGCCTGGAGGCAAGGCGCCCGATCAGGGGGGGCAGGCCTCGGCGCCCGGCGTCGATAATTCGCGGCCGCTATCCTCGACAAGCCATCCTTCATGAACGTGCTCATCACCGGCGCTGCCGGTTTCATCGGTATGCATCTCGCCGAGCGCCTGCTGGCCCGCGGCGACACGGTGGTCGGCATCGACAACCTGAACGACTACTACGACCCGCAGCTCAAGCGCGATCGCCTGGCACGTCTGACGCCTCATTCGAACTTCCATTTCGAGCAGATCGACATCGCCGATCGCGTGGCGATGCCCCGTCTGTTCGAGCAGCACAAGTTCGACGCGGTGGTCAATCTGGCGGCGCAGGCCGGCGTGCGCTATTCGCTGGTGAACCCGCATGCCTACGTGGACGCCAACCTGGTCGGCTTCGTCAACGTGCTCGAGGGCTGCCGCCACAGCGGCGTGCGGCACCTGGTCTACGCCAGCAGCAGCAGCGTCTATGGCGGAAACGAGGCCATGCCGTTCTCCGAGCACAAGGGCGTGGACCACCCGGTGAGCCTGTATGCGGCCACCAAGAAGGCCAACGAGCTGATGGCGCACACCTACAGCCACCTGTATGGCCTGCCCACCACCGGCCTGCGGTTCTTCACCGTCTACGGCCCCTGGGGTCGGCCGGACATGGCGTTGTTCCTCTTCACCAAAGCGATGCTCGAAGACAAGCCCATCGAGCTGTTCAACGAAGGGCGCATGCAGCGCGACTTCACCTTCGTGGACGACATCGTCGAGGGTGTCATTCGCGTCATCGACCGGCCGGCGACCGCCGACCCGCAGTTCGACCCGAAGCAGCCGGATCCCGCGCGCGCACGGGTGCCCTACCGCGTGTTCAACATCGGCAATCAGGGGCCCGTGCAGTTGATGGAGTTCGTGTCGGCGATCGAGTCGGCACTGGGCAAGACCGCCATCAAGCAGATGCGGCCCATGCAGCCCGGCGACGTGCCCGCCACGTATGCCGACGTGTCGGAGCTGGAAGGCTGGACCGGCTTCAAGCCCGGCACGCCGATCCGGGCAGGGGTGCAGCGCTTCGTCGACTGGTACCGGAGCTACTACAAGCTGTGAGCGAGCGCGCGGCCGATCGGCCGCGCAGCGAAACGAGTTTCATCGAGAACAGGAATGATGCTATGACGACCGTTGCCGTGGTGGGACTGGGCTACGTGGGTTTGCCGCTGGCCGTGGAGTTCGGAAAGAAGTTTCGAACGCTCGGGTTCGATCTCTCCGCAGCCAAGGTGGAAAGCTACCGGCGCTTCGTGGATCCCACCGGCGAGGTGTCCACGGAAGACCTGAAGGCGGCCACGCTGCTCAGCTGCCATACCGACGCCAACGTGCTGGCCGAGGCCGACGTGATCATCGTTGCCGTCCCGACGCCGGTGGACGACGCGCACCAGCCTGATTTCAGCCCTCTGGTGTCCAGCTCGCAAACCGTGGGCCGGCACATGAAGCGCGGCGCGGTGGTGGTGTACGAGTCCACCGTGTACCCGGGTGCGACGGAGGAGGTTTGCATTCCCGTGCTCGAGCGTGAATCCGGCATGCGGTGGAAGAGCGACTTCTACGTGGGCTACAGCCCCGAGCGCATCAACCCGGGCGACAAGGAGCGCACGGTCACGAAGATCACCAAGGTCGTCTCCGGGGACACCCCCGCCACGCTCGATACCGTGGCGGAGCTCTATGGCGCGATCATCACCGCCGGCGTGTATCGCGCGAGCTGCATCAAGGTGGCCGAGGCGGCGAAGGTGATCGAGAACACCCAGCGCGACCTGAACATCGCGTTGATGAACGAGTTGTCGCTCATCTTCCACCGCATCGGCATCGACACGCTGGAGGTGCTGCAGGCCGCGGGCACCAAGTGGAACTTCCTGCCGTTCCGTCCGGGCCTCGTGGGCGGGCACTGCATCGGCGTGGATCCGTATTACCTGACCCACAAGGCGGACATGCTCGGCTACCACCCGCAGGTCATCCTTGCGGGGCGCCGCATCAACGACGGCATGGGCCAGTATGTGGCCGAGCAGACCGTGAAGCTGATGATCGCCAACGGACTGCCAGTGAAGGATGCCCACGTCGTCGTGCTCGGCATGACCTTCAAGGAAAACTGCCCCGACCTGCGCAACAGCAAGGTGATCGACATCGTGCGGGAGCTGCGCAGCTACGGCATCAACGTGCATGTGCACGATCCGATGGCCAGTTCCGATGAGTGCGTGCACGAGTACGGCGTGGCGCTGGAAGACTGGGACACGCTGCCACAGGTCCAGGCGGTGGTGGCCGCCGTCGCGCACAAGGCCTATGGCGAGATGGGCTTGGAGCAGCTAACGAGCAAGCTCGTTCCGGGCGGCGTCTTCGCCGACGTGAAGTCGGTGTACACGAGCGAGCAGATCCAGGCGCTCGGCTTCCACGGCTGGCGGCTGTAAGCCGCGGGTTGCCGCAAATGAAAGAAGCCGCGCACAGCGCGGCTTCTTTTTTGGTGCGGTGCCGACCGGTTACTGCTTGATCATCAGCAGGCCGCTGCGGGGCAGCAGCGTGACCATGCGTTCGGCCATGCCGTTGTTGATCGTCGGGTCCTGGGAGCCGCTGAGGTGCTTGTAGCCGGTGCCGATGTCGATGCTGGCCGACGCGTTGGTCGGGTTGACCAGCACGATGCCATGGCTGTAGTGCCGCACCCAGATGCCCGACGAGGTGGCGCTTCTCGGCGCAGCTTCCGAAGGTGTGCCCAGGGGGGCCGAGTACTCGTCGAACCAGGGCGGCGCGACCACATTGTTGACGGTGAACGCAGAGTAGCCGTCCTCCAGCAGCGCCGACGCCAGGCCATAGCGCATCAGGCGAGGATCGGCGGACGCGCCGCAGGTCTGGAACATCACGTCATGTGGCGCCTTCGTGTTCGCCAGCGCGGCACGGTAGCGCGCCATCATTGCGTTCCAGCCAGCCCACGTCTCCAGCGACCATGACTTGCCGATCTGGCACTCGAGGAAAGCGCCTTCCAGCTGTTGCCGGTACTCGGCGTAGTTCAGGTCATTGTCGGAATTGCCGATGATCTTGAGCGACGAGTTGTGGCTGCGCAGCGCGCTCCAGTAGCTCGCCATGCCCTGCCGGTAAGCCGCCTGCACCGTCGTGTCGCTCGGCGATTGGTTGCTGCCGATGCGCTTCCAGTCTGCGGTGACCCGCGGCTTGAAGTACACGTTGTCCACGAACACATAGTCGAGGCCGGAGATGCCGCCGATCATCCTCGTGGTGTCGTCCTGTGCCTTCCATTGCGGCCAGCGGCGACCTTGGGAATCGGTGCGCGCCCAGGACGTAGTGTTGACCGCGTAGTTGCTGAACTGGCTGGTCCAGTTCACGAGGCCACCGGTGCTGGCGTTGCGGACGAACCAGTTGTTGCTGTTGACCGCCTGCACCGACGCGTAGTCGGAGTCGGACGAGGACGCGGAACTGCGCGACTCGTTCAGCAGCAGGTACTGGCCCAGCTTGATGGAGGGATTGATGTGCCGGATTGCGTTGATGTTCGCCTGGATCCGGCTCTTGCCCATCGTGCTGTACATGCCGAGCACCGTGAACTTGAACCTCGCTGCCAGCTGCTGCTCGTAGCTCGTGTTGGCGCCCACGTAGTAGACGGCGCCGACGCGAGGCGTTGTGGTGGATGTCGAGGGCGCGGGCGCCGGTGCAGGGGCGGGCGCAGGGGCGGGCGCAGGGGCGGGCGCAGGGGCCGGTGCGGGAGCCGGCGCCGTGGAACGCGAGATCGTCACGAAGCTCTGCGCTTGGCTGGTGCCATCGCTCGATGAGGAGGCAGCCGTGGCGTCAACAGCCGTCGGCCCGGCGAAACTGTCGCCGCCGCCACAGCCGCTCAGGGCGGCAACGGTGGAGAACAAGGCGGCCAACGAGGTGGTTCGCGCGAAGCGGGGGGTGTGTGTCATGGGTGTCTCGGTTTCGCTAAAACAAGCCGATCCCAGTGCCGATAAACGACACGGAGAGACAGCGGTGGTCGGTGTTTAAGCCGGGCCGCTTGCACGGCACGACGCACGCGGCTGCCGACCCGGAGGTCAGCGGCTACGCGCCGTGTTGGTGTTGTTCTGGAGGGGTGCGCCAGCGAGAGCCGGCGGATCGGTCGTTGTTACTGCATCAGCTGTCGAAGATGCAGCTTTTGTGCCGTGCGGTTTTCGTCCCAATCGCGTCGAGAGTGCTTCGAAACACGGGAGAGTTGAGACGGTTTCTTACAGCCCCGACCAGGGTGGGCGACGCATTGCGCGTCCCCACGTCACGTTTGAATACGGGCTTGCGCGGTGTAAGCGGGGCGGTGGTCAGGCGCCGGTGGCTTGCCGACCGTAGGTGTCCTGCAGCCGCACGATGTCGTCCTCGCCCAGGTAGCTGCCGCTCTGTACCTCGATGATCTCCAGCGGCACCTTGCCGGGATTGGCCAGCCGGTGCACCTCGCCCAGCGGGATATAGGTGCTCTGGTTTTCGGTGAGCAGCAGCGTGCGGTCGCCGCAGGTCACCTCGGCGGTGCCCGACACCACGATCCAGTGCTCGGCGCGGTGGTGATGCTTCTGCAGACTCAGCGACGCACCCGGCTTGACCATGATGCGCTTGACCTGGAAGCGCGGGCCCTGGTCGATGCTGTCGTACCAACCCCAGGGACGATGCACCTGCCGGTGCGCGGTGGGCTCGCTGCGACCGCTGGCCTGCAGGGAGCCGACGATGTGCTTAACCTCCTGGCTGCGGTCGCGGTCAGCCACCAGCACGGCGTCCGCGGTTTCCACCACCACCACGTTGTCCAGCCCGACCACGCCGACCAGGCGGCTGGTGGCGTGCACCAGCGTGTTGCGGCTGTCGCGCATCAGCGCATCGCCGACCGCCACGTTGCCCGCGTCGTCCTTCGCGCTGACCTGCCACACGGCGTCCCAGGCGCCCAGGTCGGACCAGCCCGCTGCCAGCGGCACCATGCGCAACTCGAAGCGCCCGCTGGCCGCGCATGGTTCCATCACCGCGTAGTCCACCGATTCGGCGGCAATCGCTTCCCAGGCCGCGCGCTCCGGTCGCACGAACGCCGCGTCCGTGCTGCGCGTCTCCCAGGCCGCGCACGTGGCCGCCGCGATGTCGGGCCGAAACGCGTCCAGTGCGGTCATCCAGGTCGACGCGCGCATCACGAACATGCCGCTGTTCCAGAAGTACGTGCCCTCGGCGACGTAGCGCTTGGCGGTGGCGAGGTCCGGCTTCTCGACGAAGCGCAGCACCCTGGCCGGGGGCGCTTCGGCCTCGGCGCAGATGTAGCCGAAGCCGGTTTCGGGCCGGTCCGGCGTGATGCCCAGGATCACCAATGCGCCGCCGGCCGCGGCTCGCACGGCCTGATGCAGCGCGGACTTGAACGCCGCTTCGTCCGTCACCGTCTGGTCCGCCGGCGTGACGACCAGCACCGGATCCTGGCCACCCTGCAACGCATGTAGCGCGGCCAGCGTGACGGCGGGCGCGGTGTTGCGGCCCACCGGTTCGAGCAGCAGCGTGGCAGCCAGTCGGCTGACCTCACGCAACTGGTCCAGCACCAGGAAGCGGTGCTCCTCGTTGCCGACGATGCACGGTGGCGACAGGCTGATGCCATCGCCCTCCAGCGCGCCCAGCCGGGCTACCGCTTCCTGGAACAGGCTCCGGTTGCCTTGCAGCACGAGGAACTGCTTGGGGTACTGCGCGCGCGACAGCGGCCACAGCCGCGTGCCGCTGCCGCCGGCCATGACGACCGGCTGCACGGGGATGGAGGATTTGGAAGCGTTCATGGTGTGTTCGGCGCGGTGCTGCTCGATTCAAAGCCTTGGGGATTCATGCGCTGCCAGCGCCAGCTGTCCGCGCACATGTCGTCGAGCGTGCGACGTGCGCACCAGCCGAGGAGCCGCTCGGCCAGCGCGGGATCGGCGTACACCGAGTCCACGTCACCCGGCCGGCGCGGCACGACGCGGTACGGCACGCTGCGGCCTGAGGCCTTCTCGTAGGCGCGCACGACTTCCAGCACGCTGTTGCCGCGGCCGGTGCCGAGGTTCACCGTGAGCGACCCCGGTTGGGCGAACAGGCGCTGCAGGGCCGCGACATGGCCCTCGGCCAGATCGACCACGTGGATGTAGTCGCGCACACCGGTGCCGTCGGGCGTGTCGTAGTCGCTGCCGAACACTTGAAGAAGCTCGCGTCGGCCCACCGCCACCTGGGCCACGTAAGGCATCAGGTTGTTGGGCAGGCCGCGCGGGTCCTCGCCGATCAGGCCGCTGGGGTGCGCGCCCACCGGGTTGAAGTAGCGCAGGCAGGCGGTCTGCCACTGCGGGTCGGCCACGCCGAGGTCGCGCAGGATCGTCTCGCCGATCAGCTTGGTGGAACCATAGGGGTTGGTGGCGGCCAGCGGCGAATCTTCGGTGATCGGCAGGCGCTCCGGCTTGCCGTACACCGTGGCACTGGAGCTGAACACGAAGCGCTTGCACTGGTGGGCCTGCATCGCGCGGCACACCGTGATCAGGCCGCCGATATTGTTGGCGTAGTAGTCCAGCGGCTTGCTCACGGACTCCCCCACCGCCTTGAAGGCCGCGAAGTGCACCACGGCGTCAGGCCGGTGCTGCGCGAAGACCCGTTCCATGGCCGCCGCGTCGCACACATCGGCCCGCTCGAACACCGGCACCTCGCCAGAGAGCCGGTGCAGCCGGTTCAGCACTTCGGGCGAGCTGTTGCTGAAGTCGTCGACGCCGACGACGCGATAGCCGGCCTCCTGCAGCGACAGCCAGGTGTGCGAGGCGATGTAGCCGGTGGCGCCAGTGAGGAGGACGGTCTTCATCGAGGCTTTCAGGGTTGCAATGCGAACTGTGCAGAGCAGCTCGTGAGGTTGACGGAGTACGGATAGGTGAGCACCGCCGCATCCGGGCCGCCGACGCTGCGCTTGATATGCGTCACGCCGCAGCTGAACTGCAGCGCACGGGTGGCATCGTAGACCGCATTCAGCCCGACGCTGTCGGTGCGATCGTTGGCGCTGTGCGGCGTGACGCTGGTCTGCCCGAGGAAGGTGTCGGTCACGGTGGTGTCGAGCTTGCGATCGACGTGGCGCAAGTCGAGTCCGAGCTTGATCTTGCCGGTCAGATCGTAGTGTGCAGCCAGGCCCGTGGTGGTGGCGACGCGGGTGTCCGCTGACTGCTGGCTGCCCACCACCAGCCCGCCGACGCCGAAGTCCGACACCGCCTGCCCGGCGTTGCTGTCGCGCACCAGCGAGGCGTCCAGCGAGAGGCGGCTGCCGGGATTCCAGCGGTACGTCAGCTCGCCGGTGGTCAACGAGTTGGAATGCGTGCCGAGGTTGGGGTAGTCGATCTTGGTGCGGCTCACGCGGCCGGCAAAGGTGCTGGTACCGGTGGGCTCCCAGTTGAGCAGCAGATCGACGTCATCGCGGTCGAAGTCGCCGGTGTTCGCGCTGTTGGGGTACTTGCCCTTCGTGCGGCGATACGCGAGGCCAATCGAGCTGATCGAGCTGGGTGCATAGCGCGCCCCCGCGCGGTAGCCGTCGTAGTTGATATCGCTCGCTTGCAGCGGCGCGTCGAAGCGGGTGCGGCTGCCGAAGATGCCGGCTTCCAGCGTCCATGCCGTCACCACGCCGAGGCGCGCGTTAAACGCCGCGTCGGTGGCATTGACGATCACCTTCTGCTGCGCGTTGGTGGCGAGCGAGAAATCGCGGTACAGCGAGCGGTTGTGGTTGACCTGCAGGTCGCCCGAGAGGTGATCGATGGTCTCCCAGTCGAGGCGCAGGCCGGCCTGCCCGTCGGTGTGGTTGAGCTGGTCGACGTTGCGATAGCGGTTCCAGTTGGCCGCCAGGTTGGCGCGCAGCCGCTGCCGCCCGATCTGCTCGTCCAAGCCGCCGAACAGGCCGGTGGAGAAGATGGTGTCGCTCAGCGCGTCGGTGGTGCGGAACACGTTGGTGTCACGCGTGACCGTTTCGCGTGCGCCGACGTACCAGGGGCTGGTCTCGGCATGCGCGGCGCAGGCACACAGCAGTGCGGCGGCGGCAGCCAGGCGTGCGAGGTGCAGCGAGGAGGAAGGATCCGGACGTGTCATGAGGTTTCCCTTTCGGTGGTTCTTGGCCTCAGTAGGCGTTGCGATCGAAGAACACGAGCCGGATGGTGCGCACGATGATCTGCAGGTCCAGCCCGAGGGACCAGTTGCGCAGGTACTCGAGGTCGTACTCCACGCGCGCGCGCATCTTCTCGATCGTGTCGGTCTCCCCCCGATGGCCGTTCACCTGCGCCCAACCGGTGATTCCCGGCTTTACCTTGTGGCGCACCATGTAGGCCTTGATCATCTCCCGGTACTGCTCGTTGTGCGCCACCGCATGCGGGCGCGGGCCCACGATGCTCATGCGGCCCTGCAGCACGTTGACGAACTGTGGCAGTTCGTCCAACGATGTCTTGCGCAGGAAGGCGCCGAATGGGGTGATGCGCGGATCGTGCTTGGTGGCCTGGCGCACCACCGCGCCGTTGTCCATCGTGCGCATCGACCTGAACTTGTAGACGATGATCTCCTCGCCCTGCAGGCCGTTGCGGCGCTGGCGGAAGATCACCGGGCCGGGCGAGCTGAGCTTCACGCCGATGGCGATGGCCAGCAGGATCGGCGAGATCAGGATCAGGATCAGCGTGGCCAGCACGATGTCGGACACGCGCTTGACCAACTCGTTGGTGCCGGTGAACGGTGTCTCGCAGATGCCCACCACCGGCACGCCGTTCATGTCCTGCAGGCGGCCCTGGATGATGCTG
>CAMLIZ010000027.1 GCA_946480245.1 uncultured Pseudomonadota bacterium | reverse complement strand
AGGACGACTACCTCGTCTACACCTACAACCGCTTCCAGGCCTGCCGCTTCGGGCTCGATGGCGAAGTGGTGGACCCGGTGAGTGCCGAGCGACGCCCGCTGCGCGAACTGATCCGCGAGACGCTGCATCGCGTGGGCGCGCATGCGGTGGAGCTGAAGGCCGAGGAGGGTCTGCATCACCTGATGGACGCGCTGCGCCAGCCGCTGGGCAGCGACGCTGCCTGGCTGCGCGAGGTTCAGCGCAAGGAGCAGTTCCTGCCCGAGGTGGTGCGGCAGCAGTGCGTGCGCTTCGAGGGCGGGTGAGGGCGCTCAGGCCCTCACTTCTGCACGCTGAGCTGGTTGTCCACGCTGCTCACACCCTTCACGTTGCTGGCCAGCTGCGTGGCGCGCTGCTTGGCTTCGCCGCTCGGCGCGGTGCCGTGCAGCGTGACGTGGCCGTTGGTGGTGTCGACGTTGATCTTCAGCGACGACAGATCCGGGTCCTTCGCGAGGTCGGCATTCACCGAGGCGGTGATCGCCGCGTCGCCGACGCGGTCGGTGGCTTGCGCGGCCGCGTTCTCGGTGGCGTTGGCCACGTCATGGCCGGCCTGCTTGGTGTTCTCCACGGCGTTGTCCATCGCGCGGCCGCTGTCGGTGGCGCTGCGCTCGGCCGTGCTGTCGGAGCGCTGGTCGGCGGTGGGCGCCTGGGTGTCGCTCGGCCGGTTGCAGGCGGCCAGCGACAAGGCCATCGCCACGGCGGCGGCCAGGGTTGCAGGGCGGGTCATCTTTCGAAGGTCGATGTTCATCTGAGAGCTCCTGTCACGCTTGAAGCGTTGGTGGGTGCGGCAACTTGCCGACGCTGTCCTGCCGGGTCAGCACGAGCTGGCCGGTGGGATAGCCGTCGGCGCGCAGCCGGTCCACGATGCGACCGAGCAGGTCGGCCGGCAAGGTGGGCGAGCGCGACAGCACGCGCAGGTGCTGCCGCGAAGGTTCACTGAGCACGGCGATGCGGTAGTGCGCATCGAGCATCACCACGCGCCATTCGCTGCGCCGCAGCGGCAACCAGCGCAGGCCCTTGGGCATGGTGGACAGCTCGATACGCGCCACGTTGCCGCGCTGGCGCGGGTCGGGGGCCCACGCGCGGCCGGTGCTGGTGTCGAGCTTGCCGGTGGGCGTGCGGCAGGTGGTGGTCACTTCCATCGTGCCGTCGGTACGCGGCGCGTAGCGGGTGGTGATGTCGCTGGCGCAGTCGGCGTCGCGCTCGTCGGGCACACGCGCCAGCTCGTACCAGGTGCCTGCAAAACGCTGCGCATCCACGTGCGGCACCGCGCGCGCTTCCCCTGCGGCGCAGGCCAGCGCCAGGGGCAGCAGCAGTGCAGCGGCGGCGAACAGCGAACGAGCGGGCGTCAAGGCATCTCTCCAGCGTGCATGAAGCGCACTCTAGGGAGCGGGGCGGCGCGTGACTGCCAGCGCCGCGCGCGACGCGCTGCAAGGCGACGCCTACAGCGCCAGCGTGCCGGCGTAACCGGTCATTTCGAGGTAGCCGCGGCCCACGCGCCGGCCCTGCGCGTCGAACAGGTCGCTCAGGCCCTCCCAGTACACGCTGCCGGTGCTGGCGCGGCTGTCGAGCTCCTGCGCGTCGAGCAGGGCGCGCACCTCGAAGCGGCCGGCCGGCGTGTCCAGCCGCCACTGCACCGGGTAGCTGACGCCGGTCGCGGGGCTGCGCCAGCGGCGCAGCGGTGTGAACTGCACGGCGTGCGCGCCGTCGAACGCCTGCACCGCGCCGCCAGCAGGTCGGAAGCTACCGCCGCTCCACACGCTGCTGCCGTCGGCACGGCGCAGTCGGAAGGCGGTGAGGGCGCTGCCATCGTCGAGGTTGATGCCGATCCAGTCCCAGCCCACGGCGTCGGCCGGCATCAGCGTGTTGCTCCACTCGTGGTCCAGCCAGGCGCGACCGGTCACCGGCTGCGTGCGGCCGTCGCGCAGCAGGCGGCCGGTCACCGCCAGCTGCGGCTCGCTCACGTAGTGGCTGGCCTGCGACGGCTGTGGGCCCTTGCGCGAGTAGCCCGCATCACCTTGCAGCAGCAGCGGCTGCGTGGCCCGCAGCTCCAGGTCGAACGCGAAGCGCGCGCTGTCGCTGGCCACCGCGGTGCGATAGCTGCTGGGGCCGCTGCCGCCGCTGCGTTCGAGCCGCCAGTCGCGCAGGTGCACGCGGGTGTCTGCCAGCGCGGCCTCGGCGATGCCGAAGCCCGCACGCGCGATGCGCTGGTCGTGGCGCAGGCGCTGCTGCGGCAGATCGGACAGTGCGGCGTGTGCGAACAGCAGCTGCTGCGCAGCAAAGCGGCTGGGCGAATCGGGCACGTCGGTGCGCGAGCGGAAGAACGTGACCTGGAAGCCGAACAGCGCGCCGTCGGCAGCGCTGAGCGAGCCCGTCACGTACCACCATTCGGTGCGCGTATCCGGATGCGCACCGTGGTCGCGCGGGAACACCAGCGTGCGCGGGTGCACACCTTCGAAGGCGGGTTGGGCGCGCAAGGCGCAGGGCGCCAGCGCGAGCCACAGTGCGGCGCGCCGCCGCATTACCAGTCCTCCTTGACGGCCAGCGCCATCTCGCGCCCCGCGGCCGCGCGGCCGGAGAGCAGCGCGGTGACCGTGCCGGCCACCAGCACCGTGGCACACAGCGCGGCCAGGCGCAGCACGGGCACGCTCATCGGCATGGTCCAGTGGAAGCTCTGCGGGTTGACCACCTTCACCAGCACCACGCTCACCAGCAGGCCGAGCAGCAGGCCGAGCAGCGCGCCGGCGCCGGTCCACACCGCGCCTTCGCCCGCCACCAGCAGCAGCACCTCGCGCCGCGTGACGCCCAGGTGCGACAGCATGCCGAACTCCTTGCGCCGGGCCATCACCTGGGCCGAGAAGCTGGCCGCGATGCCGAACAGCCCGATCGCGATGGCCACCGCCTGCAGGTAGGTGGTGACCGCGAAACTGCGGTCGAACAGCTGCAATGACAGCGTGCGGATCTCGGCGGTGCTGGCCATCTGCAGTGCGCTGCCGCCGGCTGCGCGGCGCAGCCCGGCCTGCACTTGCGCCAGCGAGGCGCCGGGTTGCAGCCACAGTGCGAGGTCGGTGAGCTGCAGGTCGTGCGTGAGGCGGCGGTAGTCGGCCAGGTCGAGCAGCAGCGCGCCGTGCTGGCGCGCGTAGTCGCGCCACACGCCGCGCACGAACACGCGCGTGCTGCCGCTCGCACCCAAGGGCAGCGTCAACACGCGCCCCGGTTGCGCGCCGTACAGGCTGGCCATCGCCTCGCTCGCGTACACCGGCACGCTGCCGGCAGGTGCGGCCTGCAGCGCGCCCACCAGCGGCAGCGTGCGCTCGGGCTGCGGCAGCGGTCGCGCGATCAGCGCCACCGCAGGGCGCACGGGATCCAGCGTGAGGGGCAATACGCGCTGGCCTTGCACGCGTGCCACGCCGGGCAGCGCCGCTGCCGCAGCCGGCAACGACGCGGGCAGCGCAAGATCGCCGCCGCCTTCGACGCGCACATACACGTCGGCCGGCAGGATCTGCTGCAGCCAGTCGTCCACCGCATGGCGGAAGCTGCCCACCATCACCGTCAGCGCCACGCCGAGGCTGAGCGAGGCCACCACGCCGGCCACCGCCACGCTGGCCTGCGCGCGCTGCTCGCGTGCGCGTTCCAGCGCCAGCAGCGCGAGGGGGTGGCGCGGCGTGGGCAGCAGCCGCGTGAGCAGCGCCACGCAGGCCGGCACCACGGCAATGCCGCCCAGCAGCGCGCAGGCCACGGCCAGGTAGGCGGCCACCGGCAGTCCGCCGATGGGCGGCAGCAATGCCAGCAAGCCAGCGGCTGCGAGCAGCAGCGGCCCGAGCAAGGGCGGCGCCGGCCGGCCGCCGCCCGCGCCCAGCCCCTTGAGCGCCTGCGCGGGCGCCAGCTGCGCAGCCTGCCGCGCCGGCACCCAGGCGCCGACCATCGCGGCCGCCACGCCGAGGCCGCCGTACAGCAGCGCTGCGTCGGGCTGCCAGTGCAGCCGCGGCGCCAGGCCTTGGAAGTAGCCGCCGCCCAGGTCACCGCCGAGCCAACGCAGTGCGGCGCTGGCCAAGGCCGTGCCGAGCGCGAGGCCGAGCACGCTGCCCGCCGCGCCGAGCAGCGCGCCTTCGGCCAGCACCAGCTGCAGCCGCTCGCGGGCCGACAGGCCCAGCACGCCGAGCAGCGCGAACTGCGGCACGCGCCGCGCCACCGACAGTGCCATCACCGAGAACACCAGGAACGCGCCGGTGAACAGCGCCACCAGCGCCAGTACCGTGAGGTTCACGCGATAGGCGCGCGACAGGTTGGCCATGCGCTCGTTGGCTTCACCGGGCTGCGCAGCGCGCACGTCGGGTGGCAGCATTTGCAGCAAGGCGGCGGCACCGGCGCCGGGCACCAGGCGCAGGTCGATGCGGTTCAACTGGCCCACGCGGCTGAAGAGCGACTGCGCGCCGGCGATGTCCATCACTGCCGTCGGCGGGCCCGTGGCCGCCACGCTGCCGGCGCGCTGCAGCGTGACGCGACCGCCGGCGGTGGCGATCTGCAGCGTGGGCTGCGAACCCAGCTGCTGCTGCGCGGCCCTGTTGAGAAACACGCTGTGCGGGTCGATCAGCGCCAGCCGCAGTGCCTGCGCGTCGGGCTGCGGCAGCAGCGCGGGTGCGATGCCGGGCAAGGTGAAGGCGTCCACCCCCAGCACGCGCAGCGGCACCGCGTGGCCCTGGCGGTCGATCGCGGTGGCGTTGACCTCCACCACCGGGCTGGCCTGCTGCACCTGCGCGCTGCCTGCCACGCGCGCATACAGTCGCTCGTCGAAGCCGGCGCCACCAAAAGCCGGCGCGGCGCGGCTGCGCAGTTCGAGGTCGGGCGTGCCGTTGATCGAGCGCACCGCGCTGCCGAACTCGGCCAGCGCCGACGCGTTGATCAGCTGCACCGAGAACGCCAGCGCGACGCCGAGCGCCACCGCGAGCAGCGCCACGCCCTGGCGCCACGGATGGCTGCGCCATTCCGGGCCGCTGAGCACGGCGAACAGCGATGTCATCGCAGCGCGTCGGCCGGCTGCAGCCCGTGCGCGGTGAGGCGCAGCACGCGGTCGGCGCGCGCGGCGGCGGCCGGCGAGTGCGTGACCAGCAGGCAGATCGCCTGCTGCGCGCGCACCTGCTGCAACAGCACCTCCAGCACGCGGCCGGCGGTGTCGGGGTCGAGGTTGCCGGTGGGCTCGTCGGCCAGCACCAGCGCCGGGCGATGCACCAGCGCGCGCGCGATCGCCACGCGTTGCTGCTGGCCGCCCGACAGCGTGCGCGGCGCCCGGTCGGCCAGGCCCTCGAGCCCCACCGCCTGCAGCATCGCCTGCACGCGCGGCGCGTCGGGCCGGCGCTGCAGCAGCAGCGGCAAGGCCACGTTCTGCGCCACGCTCAGGTGCGGCAGCACGTGGAAGGCCTGGAACACGAAGCCCACCTTGGCGCGCCGCCACAGCGCGCACTGCTGCTCGTCGAGCGCATTCACCTGGGTGTCGTCCAGGCGCGCGCTGCCGCCGTCCAGCGTGTCCAGCCCGGCAATGCAGTTCAGCAGCGTGGACTTGCCGACGCCCGACTCGCCGAGCAGCGCCACAACCTCGCCGGCGCACGCCTGCAGGCTCACATCCGTGAACACCGGCGTGTCGCCATAGCGCTTGCACAAGCGGTCGAGCGTGAGCATGGGTTCAGCCCAGCAGCTGCCGCACCTGCTGCAGCACGGCGGGCGCGGCGCCCGGCGCGTCGCAGGCGATCACATGACGCTCGGGCATGCTGCGCAGCCAGGTGAGCTGGCGCTTGGCGAGCTGGCGCGTGGCCGCGATGCCGCGCTCGCGCAGCGGGGCCAGGTGGTCGGCGTCCAGCGCCTCCCAGGCCTGGCGGTAGCCCACCGCGCGCATGGCGGGCAGGGCGGCGCGCAGGTCGCCCCGGGCGCGCAAGGCACGCACCTCGTCCAGGAAGCCGGCCGCCAGCATCGCGTCAAAGCGTTGCGCAATGCGCTCGTGCAGCCAGGCGCGCGCGGCCGGCTCCAGGCTGATCAGCGGCGTGGCGCTGTGGTCGCCCGGCGCGCGCTGGCGATGAAAGCTGGACAAGGGCCGGCCGCTGCTGCGCCACACCTCCAGCGCGCGCTGGATGCGCTGCGCGTCGTTGGGCGCCAGCCGCGCCGCGGTGGGCGCGTCCACCTGCGCCAGCTCGGCATGCAGCGCCGGCCAGCCGCGCGCCGCGGCCTCGGCATCGAGTTGCGCGCGCACGGCGGGGTCGGCGGCGGGAATCGCGTCCAGCCCGTCGAGCAGGGCCTTGAAGTACAGCATCGTGCCGCCGACCAGCAGCGGCAGCGCGCCGCGTGCGTGGATCTGAGTCACCAGGCGCTGTGCGTCGGCCACGAACTGCGCCGCCGAGTAGCTTTGCGCCGGATCGAGGATGTCGATCAGGTGATGCGGCGCCGCCGCACGCTCGGCTGCGCTGGGCTTCGCGGTGCCGATGTCCATGCCGCGGTACACCAGCGCGGAATCGACGCTCACGATCTCCACCGGCCGGCCCAACTGCTCGGCCACGAGCAACGCGGCCGCGCTCTTGCCCGAGGCCGTGGGGCCGGCCAGGCCGACCCATCGCAGCGCCGCGCTCACAGGGCCTTGCCCACGGCCTTGGCCAGCGCGCCGGGGACGCGCGGCTCGCCGTGGCGCTGCACCAGCGTCCACGCGATGGTGGCCGTGGCCACCGACCAGGCGCCGACGCCGAGCGCGAGCGGGCGCACCGTGCCGTCCAGCGCCTGCCCCAGCCACTGCCCGACGCAGAAGGCGGTGAGCGCCAGCACGAAGCCGGCGAGCGCCGAGGCCACGCCGGCGGCGCGCGGGAACGGGCCCACGGCGCCGGTCTGCCCGCAGGGCTGGTGAATGCCGTGGCCGAACGCGAACAGGCACTGCGGCAGCACCAGCGCCCACGCCGACTGCACGCCGGCCAGCGCCAGCAGCGCCATCGACAGCCCGCCGGCCAACGTGGGCACCGCCCCGCGTCGCACCGCGCCGGCCAGCCCGTGGTGGGCCAGCCAGCGCCGGCACATGAACGTGCCCGCCAGGTACGACAGCGAGCCGCAGGCCATCGCCAACCCGTACGTGCCGGGGGACAGGCCGAGCACGCCGATGTACACGAACGACGAGCCGGCCAGGATCGTGAACAGGCCGCCGTAGGTGGCGGAGGTGAGGGCGGTCCAGGCGATGAAGGTGGGATGGCTCAGCACGGTGCGCGCCTGCGCCAGCAGCGGCTTCACGCGCAGCGCGTGCAGGTTGCGCTCGCGCACGGTCTCGGGCACGGCGAGCGCGACGAAGGCGAGCGCCACGCCACCGATGCCGGCCACCACACCGAGCGCGGCACGCCAGCCCCACAGCCCCGCCAGCACGCCGCCGACGAGCGGCGCGCTGATCGCGATCAGGCCCAGGCCCGACATCGCCTGCGACATCACGCGCGCGCCTTGCTGCGGCTCGTACAGGTCGCGCACCATCGCCCGCGCGCACACCACCGAGGCCGCCAGGCAGGCGCCCTGCACCGTGCGCCCGAGCACCAGCACCTCGATGTCGGGCGCCAGGGCGCAGGCCGCGCCCGCCAGCCCGTACAGGCCCAGGCCGGCGAGCAGCACCGGACGACGGCCGAAGCGGTCGGCCACCGGGCCCCACACCAGCTGTGCCAGGCCGAACGCCAGGATCAATGCGGACATCGTGAGCTGCGCGCGGGCCACGGCCGTGTGCAGGTTGCGCGTGAGCATCGGCAGCGCGGGCAGGTAGAGGTCGGTGGTGAGGGGCTGCAGGCCCAGCAGCAGCGCCAGCGCGAGGGCGGCGCGTGCGGTCGTCATCGGTGGGGGCATGGAGCGAGCGTAGCAGGGCGACGGGCACCGTTGCCTGGGCACATCGATTGCTCGTCGCCACCGAAGGCCATGGGGTAGCAGGGTTGAACGATCGACGCACAGCCGAGGAGCAACGCAGCGCCGCGCGCGATGGCGCGGCGCGCCCGCTGCGTCGCCGGGCCGACGGGGTGGTGGCCGGCCAGAAGGAGGCGCTCGAGCTCGCGCTGGCCGACGCCCCCTCCGCCACCACACTGGGCGTGCTGGTGCGCACGCTGGAGGTCCATTCCGAAGCGGGAACGTGTGCTGCGATCCTCAGGCTGGACGAAAGCGGCACCCATCTGCGCCATGGCGCGGGCGGCTCGCTGCCGCCCGGATTTCAACGCGCGCTGGACGGGCTGCCGCTCGGCGAGGCCGCCGGCCCATGCACACAGGCATTGCAGTCGCTGGAGCCGGTGGAAGTGGCCGATGTCGAAGCCTTGCGCGACACCTGGCCGGCTTACCGCACGCTTGCGCTGGCGCACGGCTTGCGCTCGGCCTGGGCGGCACCCATCGTGGGTGCCGACCGGCAGCCGCTGGGCGTACTGGCGCTGTACTGGCGCCAGGCGCGCACGCCGCCGCCGGACGACGTGCGCGCCGCGCACGAATTGCTGCACACCGCTGCGCTGGTGCTCGAACGCGGGCGCGGCGAACGGCGCCTCGAGCGCGAGGAGCGCCATCGGCGCGACTTCCTGCGCACGCTGGTGCACGAGTTACGCAACCCGCTGGCGCCGTTGCGCAATGGCCTGGAACTGCTGCAGCGCGCGGGCACCGACGGCGCGATGGCCGAGCGTGCGCGTGCGATCATGACGCGCCAGGTGCATCAGCTCGGCAACCTGGTCGAAGAGCTGGCCGACATTGCGCGCCAGGGCGATGCGGCCGGCCCTGCCTCCCCCGACAACGAAAGCACAGCGATGCAACTGCCCCTGCCCACCGCGCCAGCGCCACTGGACGAGGACACGCCGCGTGCCGCGCGCCGCGTGCTGGTGGCCGACGACAACGATCTGGTGCGCGAATCGTTCGTCGAGCTGCTGCAAAGCGAAGGCTACGAGGTGCGTACCGCCGCCGACGGTTTGCAGGCGGTGGAGCTGGCCGAGCAGTGGCACCCCCAGGTGGTGCTGCTGGACATCCACATGCCGCGCCTGTCGGGCCTGGAGACGGCACGCCGACTGCGCGCGGCGTATCCGCCGCGGAGCATGACCTTGCTGATGATGAGCGGCATGACGCTCAACGACGCCTGGATCCGCCACGCCAAGGCGGCCGGTTTCGACGACTGCCTGGACAAGACCGCCGATCCGCGCGCCTGGCTGGCGCGGCTGCGCGCCGCGGGCGACGCCGCGGCGCACTGACGCGCTCCCCATCCCTACTCTTGGGGGGTGGGCGGAAGGCAAACGCCGGGCGCCTGCCACTGACGCCGCTGCCTGCGCTCGCGCTGCTCAACGATGGCTCGGTCGTGGTGCTGGCCCAATGCGACGGCCGGCGCGTGCTGCTGCAATCCTTCGCCGACGGCGACAGCCGCCCGATGATCGAGCCGCTGGACGCCTTTGCCGCCCAATGGAGCGGCCGCCTGATCCTGATGACCAGCCGCGCCAGCCTGGCTGGCGAACTCGCCAAGTTCGACTTCAGCTGGTTCATCCCCAGCGTCGTGCGGCATCGCAAGCTCTTCGGCGAAGTGCTGCTCGTGTCGCTGTTCCTGCAACTCTTCGCGCTCGTCTCGCCGCTGTTCTTCCAGGTGGTGATGGACAAGGTGCTGGTGCACCGCGGTTTGAGCACGCTCGATGTGCTGGTGGCAGGCCTGGTGGCGATCGTGCTCTTCGAGAGCACCCTCACGATGCTGCGCTCGTACGTATTCAGCCACACCACCAGCCGCATCGACGTGGAGCTCGGCAGCCGCCTGTACCGCCATCTGCTCGCGCTGCCGATGGCTTACTTTCAGGCGCGCCGCGTGGGCGACTCCATCGCCCGTGTGCGCGAGCTGGAGAACATCCGCAGCTTCCTCACGGGGCAAGCCCTCACGCTCGTGCTCGACGTGCTGTTCTCGGTGCTGTTCATCGCCGTGATGCTCACCTACAGCGTGCCGCTCACCCTGATCGTGCTGGCCAGCCTGCCGCTGTATGCCACTTTGAGCGCGCTGGTGGTGCCCGTGCTGCGCGGGCGCCTGAACGAAAAGTTCGCCCGCAGCGCCGAGAACCAGGCCCACCTGGTGGAATCCATCACCGGCGTGCAGACCGTGAAGGCCGGCGCGCTGGAACCCGCCTTCGCGCGCCGCTGGGATGAGCAACTGGCCGCTTACGTGAGCGCGGGCTTCCGCACGCAAACGCTGGCCAATGCGGCCAACGAAGGCGTCAACCTGATCGGCAAGCTGGTGAACGCAGCCACGCTCTGGTACGGCGCCCACCTCGTGATGGACAGCAGCGCCGGTGGCGCCGTATTCACCGTCGGCATGTTCGTCGCGTTCAACATGTTTGCCGGCCGCGTGGCCCAGCCCATCATGCGCATCGCGCAAATGTGGACCGAGTTCCAGCAGACCGGCCTGTCGATGCGCCGCCTGGGCGACATCCTCAACACGCGCACCGAAGTGCCACCCAGTGCCGCCGCGCAGCTGCCGCCGCTGAAGGGCGCGATCACGTTCGACAAGCTCAGTTTCCGCTACCGCCCCGAGGCCCCGCCTGTGCTGCAGGAGCTGAGCCTTCAGATCCGTGCAGGTGAAGTGGTCGGCATCGTGGGGCGCAGCGGCTCCGGCAAGAGCACGCTCACCAAGCTCGTGCAGCGCCTGTACAGCCCCGAGCAGGGCCGCGTGCTGATCGACGGCATCGACATCGGCCTGGTCGACGCCGCCCAGCTGCGGCGCCAGATCGGCGTGGTGCTGCAGGAGAACTTCTTGTTCAACCGCAGCGTGCGCGAGAACATCGCCATTGCCGACCCTGCTGCCCCGCTGGAATCGGTGATGCGCGCCGCACAACTGGCGGGTGCGCACGAGTTCATCAGCGAGTTGCCCGAGGGCTATGACACGGTGGTGGGCGAGCAGGGCACCGGCCTGTCGGGCGGGCAGCGCCAGCGCATCGCGATCGCGCGCGCCCTGTTCACCCACCCGCGCATCCTGATCTTCGACGAGGCTACCAGCGCACTCGACTATGAAAGCGAGGCCGTGCTGCAGAAGAACATGCACGCCATCTGCCAGGGCCGCACGGTGATCGTGATCGCACACCGGCTCAGCGCCGTGCGGCACGCGCACCGCATCATCGCAATGGACAAGGGCCGCATCGTGGAGGCCGGCCCGCATGAGCAACTGATCCAGCACAACGGCCTCTACGCGCACCTGTGGCGCATGCAGGGCGGCGCTCCGGCAGAGGCAGGAGTGGCCTCGTGAATACGCACGCGCAGCGCCACCCCGTCATCGAACTGCTCGCGCGGTACAAGGCCGTGTTCCAGGCTGCGTGGCAGGTGCGCCATGAGCTCGCCGGCCCCCGGCTGCTGGCCGACGAGGCCGCGTTCCTGCCCGCCGCCTTGAGCCTGCAGGCCACGCCCGTGCACCCGGCGCCGCGCCGCGCGATGTGGGTGATCATGGCCCTGTTCGTCGTCGCGCTCACTTGGAGCATCGTGGGCCAGGTGGACATCGTGGCCGTGGCGCCCGGGCGCATCGTGGTGAGCGACAACACCAAGCTGATCCAGCCGCTGGAGAAGAGCGTGGTCAAGGCCATTCGCGTGAAGGACGGTGACCGTGTTTCGGCCGGCCAGGTGCTGGTGGAGCTGGACGCCACCATCGCCAGCGCCGACCTGCGCAGCCAGCAGGAGCAGCGCGACGCCGCCGAAGGCGAGGCCCTGCGCAGCAAGGCGCTGCTGCAGGCGCTGGCCACCGGGCGCATGCCGGCCACGCCGGGGCTGCGCCCGCTCGACGCGCAACTGCTGCGCGCCGAGTGGGCCGACATCAGCGCCAAGCTCGCCAAGCTGGACGCCGAATCCGCGCACCGCCAGGCCGAGCTGGCCACCGCCGGCGCCATGGCCGCCAAGCTGGAGGCCACCGTGCCCCTGGCGCGCCAGCGCGAGGCCGACTACCAGGCCCTCACCGCGCAAGGCTTCGTGGCGGGCCACGCCGAGCAGGACAAGGCCCGCGAGCGCATCGAGCTGGAGCGCGACCTCACCACCCAGCGCGCCCGCGTCAACGAGGCCCAGGCCGCGCTGCTCGAAGCGCGCCAGGGCAAGGCCGCGTACCTTGCCGAGACGCAGCGCAGCTTGAACGACCGCCTCACCCAGGCCCAGCTGAAAGCCGCGCAACTGAAGGAAGAAACGCTGAAGAGCCAGCACCGCGAACACCTCACGCAGCTCACCGCGCCGGTCAGCGGCACCGTGCAGCAACTGGCCATCCACACGGCCGGCGGCGTGGCCACCGAGGCGCAGCCGCTGATGGTGATCGTGCCCGAGCAGGCCGAGGTGACCGCCGAGGTGCAGATCGACAACCAGGACATCGGCTTCGTGCACGAAGGCCAGCCGGTGCAGATCAAGCTGGAGACCTTCAACTTCACGCGCTACGGCACGGTGCCCGCCACGGTCACCTGGGTGGCCCGAGATGCGGTGGTGGACGAGAAGAAGGGCACCTCCAGCTTCCCGGCCACGGTGAGCCTGGCGAGGCGCGATATCGAGGTGGACGGCAAGCGCGTGGGCATTTCGCAGGGGCTGGTGGTGACGGCGGAGATCAAGACCGGGAAACGGCGGGTGATCGAGTTCTTGTTGTCGCCGGTGGAGAAAAGGGTGGGCGAGAGTGCGAGGGAGCGGTAGATATAGCGGCCGCTGTCCGACATGAAACCAAATATCAGGAAATAATCTCCCGCTGGCTGGGTGATATATAGTATTTAGGCAACTGCGCGGCCGGGGTGGAAAGTGTGTTCTGAAATTGCAATTGTCTCTGCAAAGCTACTTATGAATCAAAACGAGGTATGGGTGCGGTCAGCCAATAGGCGATTTGTTGCGAGATTTCTTCGTTGCTGGATCATCCTAATTCTCGTATATATGTTCTGTTGGGCATTTCCTTCGGAGGCAGCGGCACTCGCATCCGCCGTTGCTGACATCCTTCCCGCTGTTGCGCTATTGAAAATTGAATCCTTGAAGTTGACGCCAATGCCGTTTTTATATTTTGGCCTTTCGGCAGTCACCATTCCATTTCTCGCTCTCTATTTGAGCTGGGGGGAAAACGTTCGCGTTCGATACGAATTCGGTCGGCGACGCACGGGACGCTCAGTTGGGGAGACGCTGTTTATCATATATGCCCTCTTTGTTCCGGCGGCGGTATCGATGCTCTTCCTCGCCTATGCTGCGCCCTTCGATATCACGGAAGGTTCACGCACGTTTGGGGCTCAGTTGTTCTATTGGATGCTCCACTCGCCATTAGGCTTGCTCATAGTAGGGAGCACGCTGCTACTAGCGATTGTCCTGTGTGTGGTGGCACTTCTCGCATTCGCCGCACTTCCATTTTCTTATATCAAGGGGAGATAAGTCATGAGTGACGGTTCCATCGCAACCATCAGCCAATATGGGCAAGCATTCAAGGACGCCGCTTCTTCAGTGGCAAGTGGCTGGTCAGAAGCAGCCACTCGGTATTCTGAATGGGTTGCGCATGAGTCCGCCAGCAGAGTCTTGTCCGCGCAGGAGAAGGTGGATCGATTGGCTGCGGAGTTGGCGCCGGCTTATCGGGCTGCAGCCGACAAGGCCGCGATATGGGCGCAAGCTGCCAAGGATGCGGGAAATACTGGCATCGGTTCGATAATTGACAAGTGGGCGACAAAGTTTTCCGATCAGGCCGCAAAGCTGGGCGGAACACTTGATGAAGCTCGTGCGGAATTGAATCTTATCGCCGCGGATGCAAGAACTGGAGCTGCTGCGGCAGAGAGTGCATTCGGCGATGGATTCGGCAAAGCCGTTGGACCAGCGTTCGATGCTGCCGCAATGGCGGCTGGGGCACTTGAATGGGGTACTACGGGAAGAAGCGACGCATTCGGCGAGGCTTGCATGGGCGTCGTCTTTTCAGCCGCCGCGGGTATTTTGGTGGGCTCAGTGGCAGTCGCGTTGGGAGCGCCACTTGTTGTGGCAACGGTTGCCGTTGCCGCCGCAGCAGCGGTAGGTAGTGTCATCGGCGGGAAGATGTGGGCTCCCTTCCGGGACGCGGTCGACAGCATGGTGAACGACGCTTGGCGCACTGCCGTCACCCCACCCCGCCGCGACCCTCTGGCAATCGACCTCGACGGAAACGGCCTGCAGACGGTGGGCATCACCGGCACCAACCCGATCCTGTTCGACCACGACGGCGACGGCATCAAGACCGGCACCGGCTGGTTGGCGCCCAACGATGCCTGGCTGGTGATGGACCGCGACGGCAACGGCAGCATCGATTCCGGGCGTGAGCTTTTCGGGGTGGACACCCTGATCACGACCACCGGTACGAATCCGGACGGCTCGAACTACACGTATACGCGCCACGCCAACTCGGGCTTCGACGCCGTGGCCGCGCTGGACGACAACCACGACGGCGTCTTCAATGCCAGCGATGCGGCGTGGTCGCAGGTGCAGCTGTGGCAGGACCTGAACCAGGACGGCGTCAGCCAGGCCAACGAGCTGTTCACGCTGGCCGACAAGGGGATCGCCGGCATTTCGCTCAACGCGACCAGCAGCACGGTGAACCTTGGCAACGGCAATACGTTGACGGGTACCACCACCGTGCAACGCGTCGACGGCAGCACCACGCAGGCCGACACGGTCGATCTGAGCGCCGGCAACCTCAACCTCGCCAGCAACCCGTTCTACCGGCAGTTCACGGACGCAGTGCCGCTGACGGATGCGGCGCGTGCGCTACCCGGCATGCAAGGCAGCGGGTGGGTGCGTGATCTGCAGGAGGCGATGAGCCTGGGTTCGGGCACCAGCGATGCGCTGCTGCAGAAGTTGGATCAATTCGCCGGCGACACCACGCGCGATGCGCAGTGGGCCGATGCGGATGCCGTGCTTTCCGCCTGGGCAGCAACCACTGGCAAGCTCACGCAAACCACCTTCTCACGCCCGCTCAGGGGCACGGTGGTCAGCGAAACAAGCTCGACCGTGGTGTGGCACTACACCATTGCTGATCCCGGCGAACTGGACGGGGTGTCTACCTACCCCGTTGCGTTGTTCAAACTGCCGAACACGAGCCAGTACTACACGAGCACCTGCGACCTCACTGCCCAGGGAATGGACGTGATGCAGCGGATGGCGCTGCTGGAAGTGTTCAACGGTTCTCGCTTTCTCAACACGACCCTCAACGTATCACTGAATACCGGTGGCTCGGGCGGCAGCGGTGGGGGTGGTGGTGCTTCATCGGGGCCCTACACCATGTTCGTGGTGAACCTATCACAGCAGCAGGTCGACGCCATAGACCAGGGTTACGGAGCTCTGAAAGAGTCGGTGTACGAGTCGCTGACAATGCAAACGCGTCTGCGGCCGTATCTGGATTCCATTGGCGTCACGTTTGACGACACGGGCCTGCATTTCGACACCACAGCCCTGGCGGCCAAGCTCGACCAGTACCGGGCGAGTGACGAGAAGAACGCCTTCACCGATCTGTTGGAGCTGAACCTGTACGCTCAATCGACGCTCAGATCGGTGGGGTTCGACGGTGCCGGCACGCTGAAAGGCTGGATGGATTCGCTGGCTGCTGACTCACCTGTTCACGCGACCCTTTCTGGTTTGGGCGTGCTGGATGCCACCGCTGCTACCGGCACTGCGGCAGCCAACATCTATTTCGGAAACGACGCGGCCAACGGGTTCCGCGCAGGAGCGGGTAACGACATTGCGTTGGGAGGTGCCGGCAACGACACGCTGCAAGGCGAAGACGGTGACGACACGCTGGATGGTGGTGCAGGGGCGGACTTCCTGTCGGGCGGCAACGGCGACGACCTGCTGCTGGGCGGCGACGGCAACGACAGCGTGTACGGCGACGCCGGCAACGACCGCATCGACGGCGGCACGGGCAACGACTACCTGAGCGGAGGCGCCGGCAGTGACACCTACGCGTTCGAACGCGGCTGGGGCCAGGACACCGTCTACAACTACGACACCGGCACGGGCAAGACCGATGCGATCGCGTTCGGGGCGGGCATCGCATCCAGCGATGTGCAGCTGACCCGCAACAACAACGACCTGGTGCTGACGCTGGCCGGCAGCACCGACAAGGTCACCGTGTCGAGCTACTTCACGAGTGACGGTGCGGGCGGTCTCCAGGTGGAGCAGGTCCGCTTCGCGGACGGCACGAGCTGGGACGTGGCGACGGTCAAATCCAAGGTCATGCAGGGCACCAGCGGTGCCGACAACCTGTACGGCTATGCCACCGATGACGCAGTCGACGGTGGCGACGGCAACGACGTGATCACTGCGGCCGCGGGCAACGACACGGTCCTGGGCGGGCTCGGCAACGACACGCTGTACGGCAACGACGGCAACGACGTGCTCGATGGTGGCGCCGGCATCGACACGCTGTACGGAGGCAACGGAGACGACCGCCTGATCGGCGGGGCGGGCAACGACTACCTCAGCGGCGGTGCGGGCAGTGACACCTACATCTTCAGCCGAGGCTGGGGCCAGGACACGATCTACAACTACGACGGTGGCACCGGCAAGACCGATGCGATCGAGTTCGGCGCGGACATCGCAGCGGCGGACATCAAGGTCGGCCGCAGCGGCAGCGACCTGATCCTGAGCCTGAACGGCAGCACCGACCTGATCCAGGTGCAGAACTACCTGCTCAGCGACGGCGCCAGTGCGTACAAGCTCGATCAGATCCGCTTCGCCGACGGCACCAGCTGGGACGTGGGGGCAGTCAAGACGATGCTGCTGCAAGGCACGGCGGCAGCCGACTACCTGCAAGGCTATGCCAGTGCCGATGCGATCACCGGTGCGGACGGCAACGACACGCTGTACGGCAACGACGGCAACGACGTGCTCGATGGTGGCGCCGGCATCGACTACTTGTGCGGCGGCAACGGCAACGACACGCTGTACGGAGGCGATGGCGCCGACACGCTGTATGGCGACGCGGGGGACGACCGGCTCGAAGGCGGGCTGGGCAACGACTACCTGTATGGCGGTACCGGCAACGACACCTATGTGCTACGCCGCGGTGCCTGTGCAGATACCGTGAGCGACTACGACAGCACCGCCGGCAACACCGACGTGGTGGAACTGGGCGCAGATGTGAACCTCGACCAGGTCTGGTTCCGCCGCGCCGGCAACGACCTCGAGGTGAGCATCATCGGCACCGGCGATGCGATGACGGTCTCCAACTGGTACTCCGGCGCGTCGTATCACCTGGAGCAGTTCAAGTCAGGTGACGGCAAGTTGCTGCTGGACACGCAGGTGCAAAACCTGGTGGACGCGATGGCCGGCTTTGCGCCGCCAGCTGCGGGGCAGACCACGCTGCCCGACGACTACAAGACGCAGCTCAACCCGGTGCTTGCCGCCAACTGGCACTGACCCACAGCGAACGCCGGCCGCGCTTCGGCGCGACCGGCGTTCGCCTTGTGGGCTGTCCTTCACCAGATGCGTGTTCTCTTTCTCCACCAGAACTTCCCGGGGCAGTTCGCGCAGGTCGCGCGCGCCTGGTCTCGGCGCCCGGGGTGGCAGGTGCGAGCCATCGGCCACATCGGGGCACCGGGGATGCCGGGCTTCGAGCAACTGCATCGATATCGGCTCGCGCGCACCGGCCTGGACAACCAGCATCGCTATCTGCGCATGGTGGAGTCGGCCACGCTGCATGGCCAGGCTGCCGCGCGTGCGATGACCGCCCTGCGGCAGAGTGGCTTCACCCCTGACGCGATCGTGGCCCATCCGGGCTGGGGCGAAACGCTGTATGCGAAGGAGATATACCCGCAGGCGCGCCTCGTGCACTTGTGCGAGTGGTACTACGCCGAGGGCAGCGACGACGCCGGCTTCGACCCGGAGTTTCCGCTTGTGCTGGACGACCGGGCGCGCACCCGCACCTGGAACATGCTGCACGCCCTCAACCTGATGCAATGCGATGCGGCCGTCAGCCCCACGCATTGGCAGCGCAGCCGCCACCCCGCGATGGCGCAGCCAAAGATCGCCGTTCAGCATGAAGGCATCGACACCCTAAGGCTTCGACCGGACAGCCAGGCCCGAATGCGCACGCCGAACGGCACGGTATTGACCGCAGGCGATCCGGTCGTCACCTTCGTTGCGCGCAACCTGGAGCCGTACCGCGGCTTTCATGTCTTCATGCGCGCGCTGGAGCGCATGCAGCGCGATCATTCCCGCGTGCACGCACTCATCGTCGGGGGCGACGAAGTGAGCTACGGCCGCAAGCCTGCGGACGCCGCCTGCTGGCGAGAGCGGATGTTGCGCGAGGTGAGCATCGACCCCGAGCGCACCCATTTCCTCGGCAAGCTCGCCTATGCGGACTATCTGCGCGTGCTGCAGGTATCCGCTGCACATGTGTATCTCACCTACCCGTTCGTGTTGAGCTGGTCAATGCTGGAGGCCATGGCATGCGGCGCACTAGTCATCGGCTCAGATACCCCGCCGGTGCAGGAAGTGCTTCGACACGGGGACAACGGCGTCCTCGTGCCCTTCTTCGGGTTGGACGACATTGCCTCCGCCGCGCTCGCTGCCGTCGAGCACCCGCTTGACTTTGCTCGCATGCGGCAACAGGCCCGCGCTGACGTGCAGCGCTACGGCGTCGAGCAAGGTGTCGCAGGCTACGACCGGCTCCTGCTGCCGGGTTGAAGCTGCACCCGCGCCGCGCTCAGAAGCGCTCGTGCTCCCCCAGGTAGCGCCACTGCCCCACCGGCAGCTGCCCCAGCACCACGCTGCCGATGCGCACGCGCTTGAGCGCCAACACCTTGAAGCCCACCAGCTCGCACATGCGGCGGATCTGGCGCTTCTTGCCCTCGCGCAGCACGAAGCGCAGCTGCTCCTCGTTCTGCCAGCTCACCTTGGCCGGCTTCAGCGGCTTGTCGTCGAGCACCAGCCCGTGGTTGAGCAGCGCGAGCGCGTTCTCGTGCACCGTGCCCAGGCCCGCCGGCTCCACGCGCACCAGGTATTCCTTCTCGACGCGTGAATCCTCGCCGATCAGCTGGCGCGCCACGCGCCCGTCCTGCGTGAGCACCAGCAGGCCGGTGGAGTCGATGTCGAGCCGGCCGGCCGGCGCCAGCCCGCGCGTGTGGCCCGCGTGGAAGCGCTGGCGCGACGCGTCGCCCGGCCAGTGGTTGGCCTGGGTCACGAGCACGGCCGCGGGCTGGTAGCCGTCTTCGGCCTGGCCGCTCACGTAGCCGATCGGCTTGTGCAGCAGGATCGTCACGCGGCGCGCCTGCTCGGTGCGCGCTGCCGGGTCGATCTCGATGTGCTGGTGCGGCAGCACGCGCTGGCCGAGCACGGCCACCTTGCCGTCCACGCGCACCCAGCCGGCGTCGATCCAGTCGTCGGCCTCGCGCCGCGAGGCGATGCCCTGGTCGGACAGGTGCTTCGACAGGCGCATGCCTTCGGTGGCCGGCGTGTTCGGCCGCGCCGCCACGGGCGCCACGGCAATGGGCGGCGCTGCCGGTGTGCGCTCGGCCGCCGCGCGCTGCGCAGCTGGACGCGGCCTTTGGGGCTGCGCGACAGGGGGCTGCGGCGCAGCCTCCGGTGGCGTACGCGGCGGCTGCCCCTGGGGGTTGCGCGGCGCGCCGGGCCGCACGCTGCGGCGGCGCGGGTCGCGCGCGGGGGCGCCGGGCTTCACACCGATCTTGGGTCGCGGGGAATTCATGCTGCGGATTGGACCATGCGCTACTCCATCAGCGCGACGCTCTTCACCTGCACCCACACAGCCTGGCCCCGCGCGAGCGCGAGCGACGCAGCGGCGCGCCGCGTCAGCCGGGCCAGCAGCGGCGCGCTGCCCACGCGCACGCGCACCAGCGCCAGTGCGGGGTGCCGGTCGTCGGCGATCGTGTCCACCTGCGCGGGCATCAGGTTCTGGATGCTGCTGTCCGAGGGCCGCTGCGCCGCCAGGCTCACGTCTCGCGCCAGCACGCGCACACGCACACGGCGCCCGGGCGCGAGCGCATGGTCAGGCACCCACAGCGAGCCACCGTCGAAGGCCAGGCGGGCCAGCTGCCATTGCGCGTCGAGTTCGGCCACGCTCGCTTCCAGCACCACGCCGGCGTCGTCGGCCAGTGCGAGCGACAGATCCAGGCGCGCCAGCATCTCGCCCAAGGGTCCATGCGCCTGCACGCGGCCATGTTCCATGGCCACCAGATGGTCGGCCAGGCGCGCCACCTCGTCGGGCGAGTGGCTGACGTAGAGCACGGGCAGCGCCAGCTCGCGGTGCAATCGCTCCAGGTAGGGCAGGATCTCGCGCTTGCGCGCGAGGTCGAGCGCGGCCAGCGGCTCGTCCATCAGCAGCAGGCGCGGTGCGCTGGCCAACGCACGCGCGATCGCGACGCGCTGGCGTTCGCCGCCCGACAGCCCGGCCGGCGCACGCGCCAGCAGCGGCCCGATGCCGAGCAGCTCGACCGCCTGCTCCAGCGCCGCGGCCGCGCCACCGCCGCGCGCCAGCCCGTAGCGCAGGTTGCCCTGCACGCTCAGGTGCGCGAACAGGCTGGCCTCCTGGAACACGTAGCCGATAGCGCGGCGGTGCGTGGGCAGGCGGCGCTGCTCGTCCTGCCACACCTCGCCGTCGAGGGCGAGCCGGCCGCGTGCCGCGGGCTCCAGCCCGGCAATGCAGCGCAGCAGCGTGGTCTTGCCGGCACCCGAGGGCCCGAACAGCGCGGTGATGCCGCGCGTGTGCAGCGTCAGGTCCACGTCGAGCGCGAAGGTGCCCTGGCGCAGCTCGAAGCGGGCCTGCAGCGTCACCGCGGCACCCGCCGGTTCAGCAGGTGGCTGGCGAGCAGCACGACGAACGAGAAGGCGAGCAGGCCCGCCGCGAGGCTGTGCGCCTGCGCGTATTCCAGTGCCTCCACGTGGTCGTACACCTGCACCGAGAGCACGCGGGTGCGGCCGGGGATGTTGCCGCCGATCATCAGCACCACGCCGAACTCGCCCACGGTGTGCGCGAAGCCGAGGATCGCCGCGGTCACCAGCCCGGGCCGCGCCAGCGGCAAGGCCACCGAGAAGAACGCGTCCAGCGGCGACGCGCGCAAGGTGGCCGCCACTTCCAGCGGGCGCTCGCCGATGGCCTCGAATGCGTTCTGGATCGGCTGCACCACGAAGGGCATCGAGTACAGCACCGAGGCCAGCACCAGCCCCGCGAACGTGAACGGCAGCGTGCCCAGCCCCAGCGCCTCGGTCAGCCGCCCGATGGGCCCTTGCGGCCCGAGCGCGACGAGCAGGTAGAAGCCCAGCACCGACGGCGGCAGCACGATGGGCAGAGACACCACCGCGGCGATCGGCGCCTTCCAGGCCGAGCGCGTGCGCGCCAGCCACCAGGCCAGCGGCGTGCCGGCGATCAGCAGCAGCACGGTGGTGGTGGTGGCCAGCCGCAGCGTGAGCCAGATCGCCGCCGCGTCGGCGCTGTCCAGCGTCACGGCAGCGCGTAGCCGAAGGCGCGCATCACCGCCTGCGCCTGGCCGGACTTCAGGTAGCGCAGCCACGCTTGTGCGGCCGCGTGGCCGTGGCCGGCCTCGAGCAGCACGGCCTCCTGCCGGATCGGCGCGTGGTAGCGCGCGGGCACCAGCCACGCCGAGCCGCCGCTCAACTGGCCGTTGGACATCACCTGCGACAGCGCGACGAAGCCGAGCTCGGCATTGCCGCTGGCCACGAACTGGTGCGCCTGCGCGATGCTCTCGCCCTGCACGAGGCGCGGTTGCAGGCTGTCGAGCAACTGCAGCGCGCGCAGCGTCTCGACGGCCGCGGCGCCATACGGCGCAAGCTTGGGATTGGCGATCGCCAGGTGCCGGAAGCGGCCTGCGCGCAGCACCTGGGGGCCGTCGCCCACGCGCTGCGGATCGGGTGACCACAGCACCAACTGGCCGATGGCGTAGGTGAAGCGGCTGCCCGGCACGGCGGCGCCTTCGCGCTCCAGCTTCAGCGGTGTGGCGTCGTCGGCGGCCAGCAGCACCTCGAACGGCGCGCCGTGGCGGATCTGCGCATACAGGGTACCGGTGGAGCCGAAGACCAGTGCCGCGTGATGCCCCGTGTCCCTTTCGAAATCGGCGGCGATCCGCTGTGCCGGTGCGGTGAAGTTGGCGGCCACGGCCACCTGCACGTCGGCAGCGCCGGCGCCGGCGCAGGCGAGGGCGGCGATCAGCGTGGCGAGCAGACGGACGGGCATGGCGGCAGGCGTGGAGGCGATATGTTCATTCTGACATGACGCTCTGACGTCATGTCCAGCCGTGCACGACCCCGGGGCTCAGCGGCGTGCGGCCTGCAGCAGCGCCGTCAGCGCGCGGATGTCGTCGCCGCAGGCCTGTGCCGCCTGCGCCTCGATGCGCCGATAACGCGCCACGATCTCCTCGCCCACGGGCGTGAGCAGGCTGCCGCCGCCGGTGGCCCCGCCGGACGCGGACGCCACCGCCGGGTAGGCCAGCGCCTCGTTCATCTCGTCGAGCATGGTCCAGGCGCGGCGGTACGAGATGCCGAGCGCCTTGGCCGCCGCGGTGAGCGAGCCATGCTCGCGAATCGCTTCGAGCAGCGCGATCTTGCCCGGCCCGATGGCCACGCGTTCGCCCACGCTCAGGCGCAGCCGGAAGCGGGCGACGACGGGTGCGCTCATCAGCGCCCGCGCAGGAACAGCGCGTCGAGCTCGCGCATCGACAGCTGGCGCCAGGTGGGCCGGCCGTGGTTGCACTGGTCGGCGCGCTCGGTGCGTTCCATGTCGCGCAGCAGCGCGTTCATCTCGGCCAGCGTGAGCTGGCGGTTCGCGCGCACGGCACCGTGGCAGGCCATTGTGGCCAGCACCTCGTCGCGCGCGCGCTGCACCACGCGGCTGCCGTCGGTGTCGCCCAGCTCGGCGAGCACCGAGCGCACCAGCTCCACCGGGTCCGCATCGCGCAGCGCCGCGGGCTTGGAGCGAATGGCCAGCACGCCGGGCGACAGCGGCGCCACGTCGAGGCCCAGTTCGCGCAGCGTGGCCTGCTGCGCCTCGGCGGTGGCCACCTCCGACGGCGTGGCGGCAAAGGTCACCGGGATCAGCAGCGGCTGGGCCTCGATCTGCGCGGCGTTCGTGGTGGCCTTCAAACGCTCGTAGACGATGCGCTCGTGCGCGGCGTGCATGTCGACGATGACCAGGCCGTGCCGGTTCTCGGCGAGGATGTAGACCCCCTGGATCTGTGCAATGGCCCGGCCCAAGGGCCAGTCGTCGGACGCCGCGTCCGGCATCGGCGCCGGCGCGGTCTGCGCGACGGGCGTCCAGGGCGGCCGCGGCTCCTGCGCATACAGCTCGGCGGTCTGCTGCAAGGCCAGCGACACCTGCGCCGCGGTGGGCCGCTGCCAGGTCGGCGCGGCTTGTTGCGCGCCCGGGCCGCCCTGCGGCCGCCGCAGCTCAGGCTCGGCCAGGCCGCCGGGTGGGTCGGCGCTCACGGCCAACGCGGTTTCGAACGCTTGGCGCACGGCGTGATGCACGGCGCGCCCGTCCCGAAACCGCACCTCGATCTTCGTCGGGTGCACGTTCACATCCACCAGCTCCGGCGCAATGTCGACGAACAGCAGGTAGGCCGGCTGTCGACTGCCGTGCAGCACGTCCTCGTAGGCGGAGCGCACGGCATGCGACACCAGCTTGTCGCGCACGTAGCGGCCGTTTACGTACAGGTACTGCTGGTCGGTACGCGCGCGCGCCGCCGTCGGCAGGCCGGCACGGCCGGTGAGGCGCAGGGGCCCCAGCTGCAGCGTCAGCGGCCGGCTCTCGGCGTCGAACTCGGCGCCCAGCACGTCGCGCACCCGCTGCTCGGGCGAGGCGGCGCGCCATTGCTCCACCAGCCGCCCTTCGTGCCACACGGCAAAGCCGACTTCGGGCCGCGCCAGGGCATGGCGGCGCACGGCTTCCACGCAGTGCGCCAGTTCGGTGGCGTCGGTCTTCAGGAACTTGCGGCGCGCCGGCGTGCTGAAGAACAACTCGCGCACCTCCACGCTGGTGCCTTCGGCACGCGCGGCCGGCGCGCATTCGCCGGTGCGCGCGTCCAGCCGCTGCGCATGCGGTGCGTCGGCGGTGCGGCTGACGAGCGCCAGTTCGGCGATCGACGAGATCGCGGCCAGGGCCTCGCCGCGAAAGCCCATCGTCGCCACTTGTTCCAGATCGCCCAGTGATGCGATCTTGCTGGTGGCGTGGCGCTTCAGTGCCAGCGGCAGCTCGGGCGCGGCGATGCCGCAGCCGTCGTCCTCCACCACGATGGCGCGCACGCCGCCGGCCATCAGCTTGACGTTGATCTGAGTGGCACCGGCATCGAGCGCGTTGTCGACCAACTCGCGCACCACCGAGGCCGGCCGCTCCACCACCTCGCCGGCGGCGATCTGGCTCACCAGCTCGTCGGGCAGTTCGCGGATCGGGCGGCGGGCGGGCGTGTCGAGCACGGCGGAAGTCATCGCGGCATTCTAGGGAACGATAATCTGCGCCCAATGGACATCGCCGCCTTCGTTCTCGACTTCGTCTTTCACCTCGACCGGCACCTGCAGGATTTCGTGCAAGCCTACGGCGGCTGGGTGTACGCGCTGCTGTTCCTGATCATCTTCGTCGAGACCGGCGTGGTGGTGATGCCGTTCCTGCCCGGCGACTCGCTGCTGTTCGTGGTGGGCACCTTGTGCGGCGCGGGCGTGATGGACATCGGCATGTCGCTGACGCTGCTCACGGCCGCCGCGGTGGCCGGCAACCAGAGCAACTACACGATCGGCCGCTGGGTGGGTCCGCGGGTGTTCGGCTGGGAGCAGTCGCGCTGGTTCAACCGGCGCGCCTTCGACCAGGCGCATGCGTTCTACGAGCAGTACGGCGGCATCACGATCGTGCTGGCGCGCTTCATGCCGTTCGTGCGCACTTTCGCGCCCTTCGTGGCCGGCGTGGCGCAGATGAGCCGGCGTCGCTTCACGCTGTTCGACGTGAGCGGCGGCGCGCTGTGGGTGTGCAGCGTCACCCTCATCGGCTACCTGTTCGGCAACATCCCGTGGGTCAAGGCGCATCTGTCGCAGATCTTCTGGGCCATGATCCTGATCCCCGGCCTGATCGTCCTGGGCACCGCGCTGAAGGCGCGCTTCGCCAGGCCGGCCTGAGGCGGCCCGCTCCCTACAATCGCCCGGGGCCGGGCAGGGAACAACGCACAAAGGAACACGCATGCAGGTGGACGCTTCCGTCTTCAAGGCCTATGACATTCGCGGCATCGTCGGCAAGACCATCGACGAACGCTTTGCCGAGCACCTGGGCCGCGCCTTCGGCACCGAGGCGCTGAAGGCCGGCGAACGCGCGGTCGCGGTGGGGCGCGACGGGCGCCTCTCGGGGCCGGGCCTGGCCGCCGCGCTGGCGCGCGGGCTGGCCGCCAGCGGCATCAATGTGCTCGATCTCGGCGCCGTGACCACGCCGATGGCCTACTACGCCGCCGCCACGCGGGACGACATCGGCTGCCATTCGTGCATTCAGGTCACGGGCAGCCACAACCCGAAGGACTACAACGGCTTCAAGATGGTGCTGGCCGGCCGCGCGATCTACGGCGAGGAGATCCAGGGCCTGAAGCGCCGCATCGAGGCCGAGGATTACGCCAGCGGCAGCGGGCGCGTCACGCATGCCGACATCGAGGCCGAGTACGCGCAGCGCATCGTCGGCGACTGCAAGCTGAAGCGCCCGATGAAGGTGGTAGCCGATTCGGGCAACGGCATTCCGGGCGCCAGTGCGCCGCACATCCTGCGCGCGCTCGGCTGCGAGGTGATCGAGCTGTACAGCGAGGTGGACGGCGACTTCCCGAACCACCATCCGGACCCGTCCAAGCCCGAGAACCTGGCCGACCTGATCCAGGCCCTGAAGACCACCGACGCCGAGATCGGCCTGGCCTTCGACGGCGACGGCGACCGGCTGGGCGTGGTCACCAAGGACGGCCAGATCATCTACCCCGACCGCCAGCTGATGCTGTTCGCGCGCGACATCCTGCAGCGCCAGGCCGGCGCCACCATCATCTTCGACGTGAAGTGCTCGCAGCGCCTGGTGGCCGACATCCGCGACCACGGCGGCCAGCCGCTGATGTGGAAGACCGGCCACTCGCTGATCAAGGCCAAGCTGAAGGAAACCGGTGCGCCGATCGCCGGCGAGATGAGCGGCCACATCTTCTTCAAGGAGCGCTGGTACGGCTTCGACGACGCCATGTACACCGCCGCGCGCCTGCTCGAGATCCTGAGCCGCGGCGCCGACCCCAGCGCGGTGCTCAATGCACTGCCCACCAGCTTCAGCACGCCCGAGCTCAACGTGCCCTGTGCGGAAGGCGAGCCGGCGCGCGTGATCGAGCAGCTGCGCGCCACCGCCAAGTTCCCGGGTGCGGAGATCACCACCATCGACGGGCTGCGCGCCGACTACCCGGACGGCTTCGGCCTGTGCCGGGCGTCCAACACCACCCCGGTGCTCGTGCTGCGCTTCGAAGGCCATACGGCCGAGGCGCTGCACCGCATCGAGCATGACTTCATGGCCGCGCTGCGCGCCGTGAAGCCCGACGCGCAGTTCGCCGCTGCGGCGCACTAGTGCCGACGCCGGAGCGCGATTGAAACGCGGGGCGATCGCGCGAGCCGGCTACGCGGCGCTGCTGCGCGGGCTCACCCCCTTGTATCTGGCGCGCCTGTGGTGGCGCGGCCGCCGCGAGCGCACCTACCGGCACGCGCTGCCCGAGCGCCTGGGCCTGTACAGCGGCGCGCGTCCGCAGCCCGGGGCGCTGTGGCTGCATGCCGTGTCGCTCGGCGAGACCCGTGCGGCGGCGCCGCTGCTCGAGGCGCTGCGCGCGCAGCACCCCGGCCTGCGCCTGGTGCTCACGCACGGCACCGGCACCGGCCGCGAGGCCGGCCGCGCCCTGCTGCGGCCGGGCGACGCGCAGGCATGGCTGCCCTACGACACGCCCGGCGCCGTGCGCCGCTTCCTGCGCCACTTCCGTCCGGCGCTCGGCGTGCTGATGGAAACCGAGGTCTGGCCGGGCCTTCTGCTGGCGGCGCAGCAGGCGGGCGTGCCGATGGTGCTGGCCAATGCACGGCTCAGCGAGCGCAGCCATCGCAAGGGCCAGCGCCTGCAGCGCCTGCTGCTGCCGGCGGTGCGCAGCCTGACGCTGGTGCTGGCGCAGACCGACGCCGACGCCCGGCGCCTGCGCCAGTCGGGTGCGCGCGAGGTGGAGGTGTGTGGCAACCTCAAGTTCGACATGGCCCCGCCGCCCGAGCGCGTGGCGCAGGGCCGTGCCTGGCGCGAGGCGGTGGGCCGGCCGGTAGTGCTGGCGGCCAGCACGCGCGAAGGCGAAGAGGCGCCACTGCTGGCCGCCTGGCGCGCGCAGCCGGCACCGCGCCCGTTGCTGCTGCTGGTGCCGCGCCATCCGCAACGCTTCGACGAGGTGGCGGGCATGGTGCGCAACGCCGATCTGCGGCTCGAGCGCCGCAGCGGCTGGGGTGACATGCCACCCGCGTCCGCCTCTGATGCCGACGTGTGGCTGGGCGACTCCATGGGCGAAATGGCGATGTACGCAGGCATGGCGGATGCTGCCCTGCTCGGCGGCAGCTTTGCGCCGCTCGGTGGCCAGAACCTGATCGAGTTGGCTGCCTGCGGATGCCCGGTCGTGATGGGGCCGCACACCTTCAACTTCGCCCAGGCGGCCGAGCTCGCCCTCGAAGCGGGCGCAGCACACCGTGTGACGCAGGTCGACGAGGCCGTGCAATGCGCGATCGCGTGGGCTGTCGACCCCTTGCACGCGCAGCGGGCCGAGCGCGCCTTGGCGTTCGCGCAGGCGCACCGTGGCGCCACAAAGCGCATGGCCCGTCGGCTGCTCGCCTTGCTGCCCGCTGTGAAGCAATCCGACACACGCGAGTGAACCTGGCGCCTCCGCGGCGGTCGTACAGGAGCTTGCTTCTCATGTGAGTGCGCCGGTGCGGCAGCGTACCGGCGCGCTTGCTCCAGAAGTTCTTACGCAGGCCCGGCAATCTTTATCGTGCACGCGCTGCTGGCCGCTTGAGCGGCACGGTTGCGCATCGAAACCCTTGCACCAGTCCGACGCAAAGTCGTCGTGAAGCAGCCGATCGGTGGGGCCTTACCTGCAAGCACAAGTAAGCGCGCCGGCCGCTGGACAGGTACTTCTCGCCGAAGTTCAGCGCCGACCTCGGCAAGGCGTTCAAAACCGACCCCTCATTCGCGGGGTCGAGGTGATCCGGGCACATCCATAGGAATACGCGTTGCCCTTGCTCCCGTGGGCCAGTCGGGCCTGACCATCCAATAAGGAGCAAGCATGAAACTGAAGTTGTTGGCGGCCGCCGCACTGAGTGCCGTTGCCGTCGGAGCATATGCAGCCGACCAGAGCCAGGACTGGGGCGTGCACGACGACCTGGAAGTGGCCGCCGCCCTGCATGACGAAGGCGTCGGTTCCTTCACCGACACGTACACGTTCAGCATCCCCGGGATGTCGGACGTTGCCAGCACGACCGTGGCAAACAACCTGCTGACGGTGCTGGGCCTGGACAACGGGCAGGTGTCGCTGTTCCGTGAAGCAGGCGCGACCGATGACCTGATCGGCAGCTACAAGTTCGACGGCACGACGGGCAACACCTGGCACACCATGATGGGCCTGGCCGCTGGCGACTACTACTACCAGGTCACCGGCGATACCACCGGCTCCGTCGGTGGCTTCTACAGCATCACCTCGACCGTCACTCCGGTGCCGGAACCCGAGACCTATGCGATGCTGTTGGCCGGCCTGGGTGTGGTCGGTTCGCTGTACCGCCGTCGCAAGAGCAGCTAAGCCGCTCTCAAGACTCACCTACCGACACAAGCCGGCCTTCGGGCCGGCTTTCTTTTTGGGCCGCTGCGACAATCCGGGCATGCCTGTCTGGATCGAAATATCGCTGCTCGTCCTGAATCTCCTGCTGTTGCTGTGGCTGGTCTCGAGGCCACGTTCAGAAGCGCCCTTGAATGAGGCGCTGGAGCGGCTGGAGCGTGGGCTGCGCAGCGACGTGCAGGCCAGCGCGCAGGGTACGCGCCAGGAGCTGGGCCAGAGCCTGGCGCTGTTCCAGCAAGGGTTGCTGGCGCAGTCCGGAGACGTGGCGCGCACGCAGAACGAGCAGATCGACAGCTTCCGAATCCAGCTCGCGCAGATGGCCGAAGGCCAGGCGAACGCGCTGAAGCGCTTCTCCGACACCTTGAACGAACAACTGCGTGGCGTGGCCGAGGCCAATGACCGGCGCCAGGCCGAGATGCGTGCCACCGTGGAGCAGAAGCTTGCCGCTCTGCAGGCCGGCAACGAGCAGAAGCTCGAGCAGATGCGCGCCACCGTGGACGAAAAGCTGCACGCCACGCTCGAGCAGCGCCTGGGCGAAAGCTTCAAGCAGGTGGCTGATCGCCTGGAGCAGGTGCACCGCGGCCTGGGCGAGATGCAGACGCTGGCGCGTGACGTGGGCTCGCTGTCGCGCGTGCTCAACAACGTGAAGACGCGCGGCACGCTCGGCGAGGTGCAACTCGCCGGCCTGCTCGAGCAGGTGCTCACGCCGGAGCAGTACGCGCGCAATGTGGAGACCATCCCCGGCAGCAACGCGCGGGTCGATTTCGCGATCCGCCTCCCCGGGCGGCGCGACGATGGCGTGCCGATGTGGCTGCCGATCGACTGCAAGTTTCCGCGCGAGGACTACGAGCGCTTGCTGGAGGCGCACGACCAGGCCGACCGCGAGGGCGTGGAGGCGGCGGCCAAGGCCATCGAATTGCGCCTGCGCCAGGAGGCGCGCTCGATTGCGCAGAAGTACATCGCCGCGCCGCACACCACCGACTTCGGCATCCTCTTCGTGCCCACCGAGGGCTTGTATGCGGAGGCACTGCGCCGTCCGGGGCTGTTCGAGGCGCTGCAGCGCGAGCACCGCATCACGCTCACCGGCCCCACCACCTTGCTGGCCACCCTCACCAGCCTGCAGATGGGTTTTCGCACGCTGGCGCTGGAAAAGCGCAGCGCCGAGGTGTGGGAGGTGCTGGGCGCCGTGAAGACCGAATTCGGCAAGTTCGGGGACGTGCTCGCCAAGACCAAGAAGAAGCTCGACGAGGCCAGCAACACCATCACCGCCGCCGAGGTACGAACGCGCGCCATGCAGCGCAGCCTGCGCAGCGTCGAGGCCTTGCCCGAAGAGCGCGCCCAGGCGCTGCTGCCCGGGGGCCTGCTGGACGAGGAGCCGCAGGTCGATGCCTGAAGGAGCCGCGGGCACGCGCTTCTCGCACACGCTGTTTGCGTTGATCGCGGGGCAGGTGGGCCTGCATGCGGCCATGGCCGGCACGCGCATGGCGGCACCGCTGCAGGCGCTGCACGAGGGCTACAGCCCCTGGGTGGTGGGCCTGTTGATGGCCCTGTTCGCCGCGGCACCGGTGCTGCTGGCGCTTCCGGCTGGACGGCTGGCCGATCGCCACGGCTATCACCGGCCGCTGCACATCGCCGCCCTGTTCTCGGTGACGGGCGCCGCGACGGCGCTGCTGTCGAGCGCCGTGCCTGGCCTGCCCGGCCTGCTGCTGCTGTTCCCGGCCGCGTGCCTGGCCGGCAGCGGCGCCAACATCGGCCTGATCGCGATCCAGCGCACGGCGGGCCGCAGCGCCACCACCGGCCCGGAGCGGGTGCGCGTGTTCAGCTGGCTCGGCCTGGCCCCGGCACTGGCCAACGTGGTCGGCCCCGTGGCGGCCGGCTTTCTCATCGACGGGGCAGGCTTCTGGGCCGCCTATGCCTTCATGCTGCTGCTGCCGCTGCTCAGCGTGGCCGTGGCGCGCGCGGTGCCTCGCGAGCGGCCACGGCGGGTGGAACGGCCGCACGGGCGCAACGCGTGGGAGCTATGGCAGCTGCCCGGCCTGCAGCGGCTGATGATCGTGAACTGGCTGCTGTCCGCATGCTGGGACGTGCACAGTTTCGCCGTGCCGATCCTCGGCCACGAGCGCGGCTTCAGTGCGTCCACGATCGGGCTGGTGCTGGGTGCGTTTCCACTCGCGGTGGCCGGCGTGCGGCTGCTGATCCCGTGGCTGGCTCACCGCATGGAGGAAGCGCAGGTGCTGCGCGGCGCGATGGTCGGCACGGCACTGGTTTTCGCCGTGTACCCGCTGGTGCCCGCACCCTGGCTGATGGTGGTGTGTGCCGTGGCGCTGGGGCTGATGCTGGGCAGCGTGCAGCCGATGATCCTGTCGGCACTGCACCGCCTCACGCCGCATGACCGTCATGGCGAGGCGATCGCGCTGCGTTCCATGACGCTCAACTTCTCGAGCACGGTGATGCCGCTGCTGTTCGGCGCGGCCGGCGCCACGCTGGGAGTGGCGCCGCTGTTCTGGCTGATGGGCAGTGCAGTGGGTGGCGGGAACTGGCTGGTGCGTCGCCTGGGGTCAGAAGCGGAAGCCGCCTGAGGCGGGCGGCGGCGGCTCGGGCGCGCGCTGCGGCTCGGGCGCGGCAGCCGGCGCCGGCGCAGCGGCCACGCGCGGTGTCAGGGACTCGGGTTGCGGCGGCGCGTAGTTGGCGGGCAGCTGCGACTGGCGCGGGTAGCCGGCGGCATCGAGGTAGTTGTTCCACTCGCTGGCCGACAGGCCGTGCAACTGCTGGCTGCCTACCGTCAGCACCGGCGCGCGCAATTCGCCGAGTTGGCGCTGCCAGGCCTCGCGGTCCGCGTCGTTGGAGGCGATGCGCTCACGGAACGGGATGCCGCGCTGGCGCAGCAGTTGCCGCCCCTCGTCACAAGGGCCGCATTCGGGTGTGGTGTACAGCGTGACCGGGAAGCGCGAGGCGATCGCACGCAGCCCGAACGGCAGCGGCGCATCGGCGGCGGCGGCCGAAGCGTCGCGCTGCAGCGGCACGGTCTTGCCCTGTGCCTCGGTGGGCGGCCGATCGGTGTAGGTGACCTTGCCGTCCGGCCCGATCACCTTGTACAGCGCCCAGGCCGGCGCACAGGCCAGCAACGCCGCCGCAGCCGCTGCTGCCCAACGATATTGCTCGCGCACGCTCCGCCTCCTCATGCAATGCCCTGGTGGCGCAGCAGCGCCTCGATGCTCGGTTCGCGGCCCCGGAACGCCTTGAAGCTCTCCATCGCCGGCCGGCTCCCGCCCGCTTCGAGGATCTCCTGCCGGTAGCGCCGCCCGGTGTCGGCATTGAGCACACCGGACTCCTCGAACGCGCTCCACGCATCGGCCGACAGCACCTCGGCCCACTTGTAGCTGTAGTAGCCGGCCGAATAACCACCGGCAAAGATGTGCGAGAACGAATGCTGGAAGCGATTGAACGGCGGGGGCACCACCACGCTGACTTCCCCGCGCACGTCGTCCAGCATCTGCTGCACCCGCTCGGCCGCGCCCGCGTCGGCGTGGATGCGCATGTCGAACAACGAGAACTCGATCTGCCGCAGCATCTGCAGCCCGCTCTGGAAGTTCTTGGCCGCCACCATCTTGTCGAACAGCGCGCGCGGCAGCGGCTCGCCGCTGTCCACGTGCGCGGTGAGGCGCTTGACCACGTCCCACTCCCAGCAGAAGTTCTCCATGAACTGGCTGGGCAGTTCCACGGCGTCCCACTCCACGCCGGAGATGCCGGACACGGCGATCTCGTTCACCTGCGTCAGCATGTGGTGCAGGCCGTGGCCGAACTCGTGGAACAGGGTGATCACGTCGTCATGCGTCAGCAGTGCGGGCTTGCCTTCCACCGGCGGCGCGAAGTTGCACACCAAGTGCGCCACCGGAGTCTGCAAGGCGCCCTCGGGCCGCGCCCAGCGGCCGCGCACGTCGTCCATCCAGGCGCCCGGGCGCTTGCCGGTGCGCGCGTACGGGTCGAGGTAGAACTGGCCCACCAGCTGGCCGGCGCGCTCGATGCGGTAGAAGCGCACGCCTTCGTGCCACACCGGCGCGCTGTCCGGCGTGATGCTCACCTCGAAGAGCGTCTCGACGATGCGGAACAGGCCTTCCAGCACCTTGGGTTCGGTGAAGTACTGCTTCACCTCCTGGTCGCTGAACGCATAGCGCGCTTCCTTCAGGCGCTCGCTCGCGAAGGTGAGGTCCCAGGCCTCGAGCTGCGGCAGACCGAGCTCCTGGGCGGCGAACTGGCGCACCTCCGCGAGGTCGCGTTCGGCGCTTGGGCGCGCCTTCACCGCCAGGTCGCGCAGGAACTGGATCACCTGCTCTGGCGAATCGGCCATCTTGGGCACGAGTGACATCTCGGCATAGCTGCGGTAGCCGAGCAGCGCGGCTTCTTCCTGGCGCAGTTGCAGCAGCTCTCGCATCAGCGGCGAGTTGTCGAGGGTGTCGGGTCCGAGCTCGCTGGCACGCGTGACATAGGCGCGGTACAGCGTTTCGCGCAGCGGCCGGTGGCGGCCGTACTGCATCACAGGAAAGTAGCTGGGAAAGTGCAGCGTGATCTTGTAGCCATCCTTGCCCTCGGCCTGGGCGGCCGCGCGCGCAGCTTGCTTCACGTCGGCCGGCACGCCATCGAGCTCGGCTTCGGTGGCGTAGTGGGCAAAGTTGTCGGTGGCGTCGAGTACGTGCTCCGAGAACTTCTGCGACAACAGGGCGCTGCGCTCCTGGATGGCGGCGAAGCGGGCCTTGGCCTCGCCCTGCAATTCGGCGCCGGAGAGCACGAAATCGCGCATCGCGTTGGCCAACGCCCTGCGGCGCGCTGCACTGAGCGACGCGGCAGCCGGGCCGTTGGCGATCGCCTTGTACTTGGCGTAGAGGCGCTCGTCCGAGCCCATGCGGGTGTGGAACTCCACCACCTTGGGCTGGTTCTCGTTGTAGGCGGCGCGCAGCTCAGGGCTGTCGGCCACGGCCTTCAAGTGCCCCACCGCGCCCCAGGCGCGCCCCAGCCGCTCCGTGGCCACGTCCAGCACGGCCGAAAGCGCATCGTAGTCGGCCGGCACCTCGGCGCTCACGGCACGATCGAGCGCGGCATTGGCGCCGGCCAGCAGCTGGTCGATGGCCGGCGTGACGTGTTCGGGGCGGATCTGGTCGAAAGCCGGCAGGCCCTCGTGGCGCAACAGCGGATTGGTCATGGACTTCTGAGCGTTCAGCGCGCGGCGCGTTCCGCGGCCTCCACGGTATTGACGAGCAGCATTGTGATGGTCATCGGGCCCACCCCGCCAGGGACGGGGGTGATCCAGCCCGCCACTTCCTTCACGCCGGCGAAGTCCACGTCGCCGCAGAGCTTGCCTTCGTCGTCGCGGTTCATGCCGACGTCGATCACCACGGCCCCCGGTTTCACCATGTCGGCCGTCAGCACCTTGCGCTTGCCCACGGCGGCCACCACGATGTCGGCCTGGCGCGTCATGGCGGCGAGATCCGGCGTGCCGCTGTGACAAATGGTGACGGTCGCGTTGGCCTGGAGCAGCAGCAGCGCCATCGGCTTGCCGACGATGTTGCTGCGGCCGATGACCACGGCATGCTTGCCCGCCGGCTTGTAGCCGATCGCTTCCAGCATCTTCATGCAGCCGTAGGGCGTGCAGGGCTTGAAGCCGGGCTGCCCGACCATCAGCGCGCCGGCGCTGGCCACGTGGAAGCCGTCCACGTCCTTCGCGGGGGAGATGGCCTCGATCACCTTGTGCGCGTCGATGTGCCCTGGCAGTGGCAACTGCACGAGGATGCCGTGCACCGACGGATCGTCGTTCAGCGCGTCGATGCGGGCCAGCAGGTCGGCCTCGCTCAGGCTGGCTTCGTACTTCTCGAGGATCGAATGCAGCCCGGCCTCCTCGCAGGCCTTGACCTTGTTGCGCACGTACACGGCGCTGGCCGGGTTATCGCCCACCAGCACCACGGCCAGGCCGGGCTTGACGCCGCGCGCGGACAGCGCGGCCGTGCGCTCGGCCACCTCGGCGCGCAGCTTCTTCGAGAGGGCGACGCCGTCGATCAGTTGAGCGGTCATGCGGATCTCCTAAATGCAGAAGGCCGCGCGATCGGCGGCCTTCGGAATCGGATGCGGCTGATCAGCCGCGGTGCTGCGCGCCGAGTGCGATCTTCAGCAGATCTGCCACGGTGTTGGCGTTGAGCTTTTCCATGATGTTGGCGCGGTGCGCCTCCACCGTCTTGATGCTGATGCCTAGGTCGTCGGCGATCTGCTTGTTCAGGCGGCCGGCGACGATGCGCTCGAGTACCTGCGCCTCGCGCGTGGTGAGCCGGCTCAGCAGCGCGTCGCGGCTGGCGGCTTCCTGGTGCTGGCTGAACGCCGCGCGCGCCTGGTCGAGCATGCGCTCCACGAGGCCGAGCAACTCGTCTTCCTTGAAGGGCTTCTCGATGAAATCCATCGCACCCTTTTTCATCGTGCTAACGGCCATTGGCACGTCGCCATGACCGGTGATGAACACGATGGGCAGCGGACTGCGGCGCTCCATCAGCCGGTCCTGCAGTTCCAGGCCGCTCATGCCATCCATGCGGATGTCGGCGATCAGGCAGGCGACTTCACGCGGATCGAAGCGGGAGAGAAAGGATTCGGCGGAATCGAAGCATTTGACGCGGTAGTCCTTGCCTTCGAGCAACCACTGCAGGGAATCGCGTACCGCCTCGTCGTCGTCGACGACATACACGGTGCCCTTCTTCGGAATCAAGCTCATGCGTTGGACTTCAGGAGTTGTTCGTCGTGGTGGTCGTCGTCGCGGCGGCCGCGGCAGCGTCGGCGCGCGCCTGGGTCTCGACCGGGAGGGTGAACGAGAAGCGACAGCCCACCACGGCCGTGCCATTGTAGAGGTTCTGCGCACGCATCCTGCCTCGGTGCGACTCGACGATCGAGCGGCACAGGCTGAGGCCGATGCCCAGGCCCTCGGCCTTGGTCGAGAAGAAGGCTTCGTACAGGCGCTCGCTGACCTCCGGATTCATGCCGGGGCCCATGTCGGTGACGCTGAACTCGATCACGCCGCCTTCTTCCGGCGTGTGCCGCGGCACCACCCGCAGCTCGATATGGCGGCGGCTCGGCGGCAACTGTGCGCTGTCGATCGCCTCGGCCGCGTTCTTCAGCAGATTGAGCACCACCTGCTCGATCAGGATCGGATCGCACATCAGCTGCGGCAGGCGCTGCGCCACATAGCTATGGATGGCGACGTTGCGCCGCCGCAGCTCGATCCCGGCCAGCTCCACCGCGTCCTCCACGATCTCGGTGGCGTTGGCCGGCTGGCGCTGCGGCTCGCTGCGTTTCACGAACGCCCGGATGCGGTGGATGATCTGGCCCGCGCGCTCGGCCTGGCGCGCCGTCTTTTCGAGTGCCGCGATCAGGTCGTTCTTGGCGATCGCCTCGGCCTTCACCCGAGAGACCATGCCGTTGCAATAGTTGGTGATCGCGGTCAGCGGCTGGTTCAGCTCGTGCGCCACCGACGACGCCATCTCGCCCATCGTCACCAGCCGGCTCGTCACCTGCGCCTTTTCCGCCTGCTGTGCCGCCAGCTCCTCGCCTCGAAGTCGGGCGGTGATGTCGGTGGCGATCAGCATCTGGGCGAGGCGTCCGTCGGTCCACTGCAGGTAGCGCGAGCGGACGTCGAACCACTTCTGCAGCGATTCCACATACACCTCGCGCGGGTCGGAGCCGGCCTCGGTGAGCTCCTGGGTCGGCAGCCCGCCGAGGTTGTCCACCTCGTCGTCCTTCTCGGGCAAGAAGGACGGCGTGGCCGCACCGCCAGCCAGCAGCGCGTGGCCGCGCGCGTCGGCGCCGAACCAGAGGCGGTACGAGCGGTTGGCGAACAGCAGCTCGCCTTGCTGCACCGACAGCACCGACACCGCGGCGTCCAGGCCTTCGAGCACCGTGGTGAAACGCTCGTGCGAGGCCGACAGCTGGTCGCGGATGCGCTTGGCCTCGGTGATGTTCGTCATCGAGGTCATCCAGCCGGTCTGGTGGCCGCGCGCATCGATCAGCGGCGACACATACATGCGCGCATCGAACAAGGTGCCGTCCTTGCGCATCACCTTCACCTCGATGCCGCCGGCCGGGCTGCGGCCCTGCAACTCCTGCTGGAACAGGCGCGCGTTCTCCTCCATTCGGTCGTGCGGCCAGTGAGGGAAGGGCGGCAGGCGGCCGATCAGCTCCGCCTCGGAGAAGCCGGTCATCGCGCAGAAGGCGGGGTTCACATAGGTGATGCGGCCCTGCAGGTCCATTGCGCGCATGCCGGTGAGCATGGAGTTCTCCATCGCGCGCCGGAAGTTGGTCTCCGACACCAGCGCACTCTGGATCTGTGCGCGCCGCCGCATGTGGCGCCACGTGCCCAGCAGCATCCACACCGTCAGGCCGGACAGCGCCACCACCATCCAGAACAGCGTGTTGCTGATCAGGCCGACCGACGTGCGCCAGCCCTGGCCGCGCAGCATCAGGCCGTTGTTGGCCGGCGCCAGCGGGGCCTCGTGCACGATGGCCGCGCGACGCACGTCCTGGCCCGGCACGAACATCACCGTGCTGGCGAGGATCTGGCCCTGCTCGTTGATCACGCTGATCGAATGCCGGCGCGACACCTCGCCGGGGATGTAGTGGCGCAGCAGCGCCTCCACCGAGTACTCGGCGACCAGTGCGCCGGCGAAGCCGTTGCGGTCGACCAGCGGCACGTACACCTGGAACACCGGCGTGCCCGGCAGGTCGTTGAAGGTGCGCGAGTACACCGGCTGCTTGAGTTCGCGCGCGGTGTTGAAGGTCTGCTCGGGAACGCCGCGGTGGCCCTCCATCGGCAGGGATGGCTCCGCTCCCTTGATCTCCGTTTCCGGGTGGAACATCAGCGCTGAGTACGTGGCCTTCAACGTGCGCTGGGCGCTGATCCAGCTCAGGTGCGTCATCTCCGGGCGCTCGCGCGTGAAGGTGGCGGCCTGCGCGACGAAGCCCTTGGCGTCGGTCTCCTTGGCCACCACTTCGCGCGCCATCCGCAGCAGTTGCTCCTGGTTCTCGATCAGACGCAGGCGGATCTGCTGCTGTGCGATCTCGGTGTCCCGCTTGACGCTCTCGGTCTCGCGCTCGATCTCCTCGTTTCGCAGGTACCAGAACGCCGTGATGATCGCGGCCAGGAACATCAGCACCGAGATCAGCGGCGCGATCGTCATGAAGCGGTCCTGCCGCGCCGGCGACTGGCGCCGCCACCACAGGCCGAACAGGCGCTGGTTGCGCGAAAACGAGGTTGGCGCCGAGGGAATGGGCGAGGGAGGAGACTGCATGGCTCACATTGTGGCGGTTGGCTTCGAGGGGAATATCGCAATGCGAAATCAACTCGCGCAATTTGAAAAGTGATCTTCCTTGTGAGACACTGCCGCGCAATTCCTCGACTGACTTCTCTAAATCGCCAGGAGACAAGCGCATGTCAGCACTGCCGCACCCGTTCCTCAGCGCCGCTGCGAACGACCCCGATGCCCAGGAAACCCGCGAGTGGCTCGAAGCCCTGGCGGCGGTGATCCAGACCGAAGGCAGCGAGCGCGCTCACTTCCTGCTCGAGCAGCTGATCGACGAGGCGCGCCAGGCCGGCATCGACATGCCGTTCTCCGCCACCACGGCCTACGTCAACACCATTCCTCCCGAGCAGGAAGAGCGCTCGCCCGGCAACATCGAGATCGAGGAACGCCTGCGCGCCTACATGCGCTGGAACGCGATGGCGATGGTGGTCAAGGCGAACCGCCTCGACCCGGCCGACGGCGGGGACCTCGGCGGCCACATCTCCAGCTTCGCGTCGCTGGCGACGATGTTCGGAACCGGCTTCAACCACTTCTGGCATGCCGAGACGCCGGAGCATGGCGGCGACCTGCTCTATATCCAGGGCCACTCGGCGCCCGGCATCTATGCACGGGCCTACATGGAAGGCCGGCTCAGCGAGGAACAGTTGCTCAACTTCCGCCAGGAGGTGGACGGCAAGGGCCTTTCGAGCTATCCGCATCCGAAGCTGATGCCCGACTTCTGGCAGTTCCCCACGGTGTCGATGGGCCTCGGGCCGCTGATGGCCATCTACCAGGCGCGCTTCCTCAAGTACCTGCATGCCCGCGGCATCGCCGACACCAGCAAGCGCAAGGTCTGGGTGTTCTGCGGCGACGGCGAGATGGACGAGCCCGAGAGCCTGGGCGCCATCGGCCTGGCCGCGCGCGAGAAGCTCGACAACCTCGTCTTCGTCGTCAACTGCAACCTCCAGCGCCTGGACGGCCCGGTGCGGGGGAACAGCAAGATCGTGCAGGAGCTCGAAGGCGAATTCCGCGGTGCCGGCTGGAACGTGATCAAGCTGCTGTGGGGCAACTACTGGGATCCGCTGCTGGCGCGCGACAAGGAAGGCATCCTGCGCAAGATCATGATGGACATGGTCGACGGCGACTACCAGGCGTGCAAGGCCAACGACGGCGCCTTCGTGCGCAAGAACTTCTTCGGCCGCCACCCTGCGGCGCTGGAGATGGTGGCCAAGATGAGCGACGACGACATCTGGCGCCTGCAGCGCGGCGGCCACGATCCGCAGAAGGTGTATGCGGCCTTCCACCGTGCGGCGAGCCACAAGGACCAGCCCACGGTGTTGCTGATCAAGACCATCAAGGGCTTCGGCATGGGCAAGGCCGCCGAGGGCAAGAACACGGCGCACCAGGCCAAGAAGCTCACCGACGACGACATCAAGGGGATGCGCGACCGCTTCAACATCCCCATCAGCGACGAGGCGCTCGCCAAGGACATCCCCTTCTACAAGCCGGCCGACGACACGCCGGAGATGCGCTACCTGCACGAGCGTCGCCAGGCGCTGGGCGGCTACCTGCCGCATCGCCGCACCAAGGCCGACGAGCAGCTGAAGGTGCCCGACCTGCCGGTGTTCCATGCCGTGCTCGATGCCACGGCCGAAGGGCGCGAGATCAGCACCACCCAGGCCTACGTGCGCTTCCTGACGCAACTGCTGCGCGACAAGGAGGTGGGGCCGCGCGCCGTGCCGATCCTGGTGGACGAGGCTCGCACCTTCGGCATGGAAGGCCTGTTCCGGCAGATCGGCATCTACAGCCCCGAAGGCCAGAAGTACACGCCGGTCGACAAGGACCAGGTGATGTACTACCGCGAGGACAAGTCGGGCCAGATCCTGCAGGAGGGCATCAACGAAGCGGGCGGCATGGCGAGCTGGATCGCCGCGGCGACGTCGTACTCGACGAACAACCGCATCATGATCCCGTTCTACGTGTACTACTCGATGTTCGGGTTCCAGCGCATCGGCGACCTGGCCTGGGCGGCGGGCGACATGCAGGCGCGCGGCT
>CAMLIZ010000026.1 GCA_946480245.1 uncultured Pseudomonadota bacterium | reverse complement strand
GCCTACCAGGAGGTGGACGTGCTCACGCTCGGCGAGCTGTGGGCGCTGCCCAGTACCTTGCGCGTGGTGCTGATGGAGAACCTTGCCCGGCTGGCCGACATGGTGGCCAGCAACAAGGCCGCGCGCGAGCTGGCCAACGCCTGCTGCGACGAGGCCGACGACCTCGACGAGCACGACCTGGACGCGCTGTACGCGCGCCTCGAGCAGCGCGGCGTGCAGGCGCCCTTCCTGGCCCAGCTGGGGCAGCGGGTGCGCGGCCCGGTGCCGGGCGCCGCACAGCGCTGGCTGGGCTGGTTGCAGGCCCGCGTGCCCGACCCCGCGGCGCAGCTGGCCGAGGTGCAGGCCCGGCAGGCGGCCAACAACGTGAGCGTCAGCCATGCGGTGAGTGCGCTGCGCGCGATCGACCACTTCGAGTGGAGCAGCCTGGTCGGGCAGGTCAGCCAGGTGCTGGACCGGCTGCGCCGCTCGCCGGCGTTCTGTGCCAGCAGCGAGCTCACCCGCGACCAGTGCACCCACGCGATCGAGCGCCTGGCACAGCAGGCGCGCCGGCCCGAGCTGGAGGTGGCCGAGCGCACCCTCACACTGGCCGACGCCGACGACACGACGCGCGCCGCCGGGCCGGCCTATTTCCTGATCGGCCCGGGCCGGGCGCAGCTGGCTGCGGACCTCGGCCTGGCGCAGCACGTGCGCCAGGTGCCGGTGCCGATACGTTGGCTCGCCTACATCGGGGCGGTGGTGCTTGCCACCATGCTGCTGATGCAGGGCGCCATGGCCGGCCAGGGCCTGGTGCCGTGGGCCGAGCTGCTGACGGTGCTGCTGCTGGTGGTGCCGGCCTCCGAAGTGGTGCTGGCACTGCTGCACCGGCTGGCCGCGGAATCGGTGCCGGTGCAGCGCCTTCCACGGCTCGCGCTGCAGCACGGACTGCAGCCGGAGCACCGCACGCTCGTGGTCATTCCCTGCCTGCTCGACCGCACGGACGCCATCGCCGCGCTCGCGCAACGCCTGGAGCAGGCCTGGCTGGCCAACCGTGAGCCGAATGCGCAGTTCGCGCTGCTGTCCGACTGGTGCGACGCAGCGGAGCGCCGCAGCGCGCAGGACGCCCTGCTGCTCGACGCCGCCCGCGCCGGCGTGGCCGCGCTCAATGCACGCTACCCCGCGGCCGACGGCGCCGCACCGCGCTTCCTGCTGCTGCACCGCGAGCGCAGCTGGAGCGACAGCGAAGCCGCCTGGATCGGCTGGGACCGCAAGCGCGGCAAGCTCGAGCAGCTGCTGGGGCATCTCGCAGGCGCAGCGCCCTCGCCGTTCGTCGACCTGGCCGAGGCCAGCCGCATCGAAGCCGACGTGGCCTATGTGCTCACGCTCGACAGCGACACACGCCTGCCGCCCGGCACCTTGCGCGAGCTGGTGGCGATTGCAGCGCATCCGCTCAACGCGCCGCGCATCGACCCCGCCACGCGGCGCGTGGTGGCGGGCTACGCGGTGCTGCAGCCGCGCATTGCCGCGCCGATGCCGGCCGCCGGCGCGCGCACTGCGTTCTCCTGGCTGCATGGCGCGGGCCACTGGGGCCTGGATGCCTACAGCAACGGCAGCTCCGAGATCTACCAGGACGCATTCGGCGAAGGCAGCTTCGCCGGCAAGGGCCTGCTGCATGTGCGGGCCTTCCACGGCGCGTTGCTGGGCCGCATCCCGCCCGGTCGCCTGCTCAGCCACGACCTCTACGAGGGCATGTGGGCGCGCTGCGCGCACGTGAGCGACGTGGCGCTGCTGGAGGCGCAGCCGGCGCACCCCGATGTGGAGGCATCGCGGCTGCAGCGCTGGACACGCGGTGACTGGCAACTGCTGCCGTTCATCGGCGCCGCGCTGCATGGCGGCGCCGGCGCGCTGAACCTGTGGAAGCTGCTGGACAACCTGCGCCGTTCGCTGGTGGCGCCCACGGCGGTGGCGCTGCTGTGGTGGGCCTTCGCGTTCGAGGCCGTGCGCCCGCTGCGTGCGGTGGCGCTGGTGGTGCTGGCCTGCGGCCTGGGGCCGGTGCTGGGCGCGCTGGCGGCCCTGCTGCCCAGCCGCGCCGACGTGGCACGGCGCCACCTGCTGCTGGCCGCCGGGCGTGACCTGCTGCGCGCGCTGCTCGGCACGCTGTGGCGCACCGCCGCACTGATGGACGACGCCATCCTGCGGCTGGACGCGATCGGGCGCGCGCTGTGGCGCATGGCCGTCAGCCGGCGCCGCCTGCTGCAATGGACGCCGGCCGAGCAGGCCGAAGCCGCCGCGCGCACCGACCTGCTGGCCCACCTGCGCCGTCATGCGCCGGCCAGCCTTGCCGCCGTGGCCTGGACCCTGCTCGGCCTGCTGGTGCCCGACGCCGAGCGCCCGTGGCTGATCGGGTTCGGCCTGCTGTGGCTGGGCACGCCGGTGTGGACTTGGCTGGCAAGTCAGCCGCTGCGGCGCCTCTGGCCGGCGCGTGCGCTGCCGGAGGCCGATCGCGAATACCTGCACGACCTCGCACGCGACACCTGGCGCCTGTTCGAGATGGCGGTGGGGCCGGAAGACCACCACCTGCCGCCTGACAACCTGCAGCTGCAGCCGCGCGCGATGCTCGCGCACCGCACCTCGCCGACCAACATCGGCCTGTACCTGCTGGCCGCGCTATGCGCGCAGCGCCTGGGGTTCATCGGCACGGCTGAGCTGATCGAGCGCCTGGAGCACAGCTTCGACAGCCTGGAGAGCCTGCCACGGCACCGCGGCCACTTCCACAACTGGATCGATACGCTCACGCTGGCCTCCTTGCCGCCGCGCTACGTGTCCACGGTGGACAGCGGCAACCTGGTGGGCCACCTGTGGGCCGTGGCGCAGGCCTGCCGCGAGCTGGCCGCAGGCCCGGCGCCGCACGCCCGGGTCAATGCGGCGCTGAAGGCAGCGGTGCGCCGCCTGCGCCATGCCAGCGAGCCGCAGCTGGTGGCGCTGCTGCGCCAGCCGCCGCTGCAGGCGCTGCTCTCCGAAGACCTGTGGGCCCTGTGGCGGCGCGACCCGGCCAAGCTGCGCCAGCGCCTGCAGGCCATGCGGACAGCCTGCCCGCAGTGCGAAGCCGAAGCGGCCTCCGAGCGCACCGACCTGCAGCCGCTGGCCGACCTGATGCGCCAGCTCGACAGCCTGCTGCGCGACCGCGAGGAGGAGCGCGACGGCTGGGGCCGCGCCTTGCGCGCGCTGGCCGAGCGCGCCGACGCGATCGCCGACGCCACCGACTTCAGCTTCCTCTACGACCCGCAGCGGCGCCTGTTCCACATCGGCTACCGCCCGGACGACGCCGCGCTCGATCCGTCGTACTACGACCTGATGGCCTCCGAGGCGCGCCTGGCCAGCTACGTGGCCATCGCCAAGGGCGACGTGCCGCGCCGCCACTGGCGTGCGCTGGCCCGGCCCTTCGCGGCGGTGCGCGGCCTGCCCACGTTGCGCTCCTGGTCGGGCTCGATGTTCGAGTACCTGATGCCCAGCCTCGTGATGGAGGAGCCCCCGGGCGGCCTGCTGCAGCGCGTGATCGCGCGCGCGGTGCTGGCACAGCGAGACTTCGGCGCCGACCAGCACGTGCCCTGGGGCGTGTCCGAGTGCGCGTACTTTGCGCAGGACCACACGCTGGCCTTCCAGTATTCGCCGTTCGGCGTGCCGCAGCTCGCGCTGCGCCGCACGCCGCCCGAGGACCGCGTGGTGGCGCCCTACGCCACCGTGCTGGCGAGCCTGGTCGACGCGCCGGCCGCGGTGGAGAACCTGAAGCGGCTGGAGCGCCTGGGCGCGCGCGGGCTGTGCGGCTTCCTGGAGGCACTGGACTTCACGCGCAGCCGCCTCGGCGACTCGCCCGCCCAACCGGTGGCCACCTTCATGGCGCATCACCAGGGCATGAGCCTGGTGGCCCTGACCAACTTGCTGGCCGACAGCGCGCCGCGACGCTGGTTCTCGCGCGTGCCGGTGGTGCAGGCCTATGCCGCGCTGCTGCAGGAGCGCATGCCGCGCGAGGTGGTGTACCAGGTGCGCGAAGCCCCGCGGCGCGCGCCCCGCCCGGACGAACTGGCCGATGGCGTGCCCACGCGCATGCTGTCGCCGGCTGCCAGCACGAACCTGCCGGTGCCGACGCAGCTGCTCGGCAACGGCTCGTACAGCGTCTGGCTGCGGCCCAATGGCGCCGGCAGCAGCCGCTGGCGCGGCAATGCCATCGGCCGCAGCCGCGACGACGCGCTGCGCGACGCCTACGGCACCTGGCTGATGATGCGCCGCGCCGGCGACGTGGAGTTCCACTCGCTCACGCACGCGCCCAACCCGCGCCCCGATGCGCACTACCGCAGCCGCTTCCACAACGACCATGTCGAGTTCGACGCGCAGTGCGACGACTGGGACACGCGCGTCGCGGTCTGGGTGAGTGCCGACGACGACGTGGAGTTCCGCCGCGTCACGTTGCACAACCTGGCCGACCACGATGCCGAGTTCGAGCTGCTGAGCTGGTTCGAGGCCGCGCTGGCGCCGCAACGCGCGGAGGAGTCGCACCCGGCGTTCTCCAACCTGTTCGTGCAGGCTCACGCGCTGGACCCGCGCGCCGTGCTGCTGGAGCGCCGGCCGCGCCTGGCCGGTGAACGCAGCCTGTGGGCCGGCCACTTCCTGGCCACCTGCGACGTGGAGCCGCAGGCCGTGCGCGTGACCTGCGACCGCGCGCGGCTGCTGCCGCGCCTGGGCCACGTGTCACAGGCGCGCCCGCTGGTGGCGCAGGCGCCCGACGCCGACGGCCCGCTGGACACCGGGCTCGACCCGGTGGCCGCGCTGGCCGTGCGCATCAAGGTGCCGGCGCAGGCGCGCGTGTGCCTCACGTTCGCCACCGCCGCCGCCGACGATGCGCCGACCCTGCTGGGCACGATCGACAAGTACCGGCAGGAGGTGCACCTGCAGCACGCGCTGCTGATGGCCTCCACGCTTGCGCGCATCCGCCAGCGCGAGCTGCAGGTGGATGCGGCCGACATCGAGGCCATGCAGGACCTGACCACCTTGATGCTGGCTACGCCCTCGCGCATGCGAGCCCCGCCCGAGACCGCGCTGGACCGGCGCGCGCTGTGGCGCTTCGGCATCTCCGGTGACAAGCCGATCGCGCTGGTGCGCGTGAACACCGCGCTGGGCCTGCCGCTGGTGCGCACGCTGCTCACCGCGCAGCGGCTGTGGGAGAACGCCGGCCTGGCCTGCGACCTGGTGGCGATCGACGGCGAGCCGGCGTCCTACCTGGCCCCGGTGCACGACCAGATCAAGGCGCTGCGCGGTGCCCTGGGCGCGCCCGGCTCGCAGCAGCCGGAGCGCGGCGGCGTGCACGTGCTGCGCGCGGCAGATGTGTCGGCGGCCGAGCTGGCCGCGCTGCGCGCCTACGCGCGCATCGACCTGCTGGCCGATGGCCGCCCGCTGGCGCGCCTGCTGGCGCAGGCTGTGGCCGCTGGCCGCCCGGCTTCGCGCACCGCCGCCGCAGCGGCGCGCGGCGACGACGGCGGCCTGCCACCCGACCGCCGCCAGCGCGCGGCGATCTCCGAGGCGCCCTGGCCCGACGAGCTGGCACCCAACCGCTTCAGCGACGACGGCCGCGGCTTCGAGATCCAGGTCGACAGCCTGCGCGTCACGCCCCGGCCCTGGGCCAACGTGCTGGCCAACCCGCACTTCGGCACCGTGGTCACCGAGGCCGGCGGCGGCTTCACCTGGGCGCGCAACAGCCGCATGAACCAGCTCACCGTGTGGAGCAACGACGCGCTGCTCGACCCGGCAAGCGAGCACTTCCTGGTGCAGGACAGCGCCACGCAGGAGGTCTGGGGCCTGCTGCCCACGCTGGAGCGCAACGGCACGCAGGGCTACCGCGTGACGCACACGCAAGGCGAAAGCCGCTTCGAGCACGAACGCCTGGGCCTGGCGTGCGAGCTGCGCGTGAGCGTGCACCCCACCGAATCCGCCAAGCTGCTGCAGGTGCAGCTGCACAACACCGGCAGCCAGCCGCGCAGCTTGCGCCTGGTGGGCATGGTGGAGTGGGTGATGGGCGCGCAGCGCAGCGACCGCATGACGCTGGCCACCGAGTTCGACACCGACGTGCAGGCGGTGCTGGCGCGCCAGCTCGAGCACCAGGGTGGCTTCGGCGACGGCACTGCGCTGCTGATGCTGGTGGGCGCGCAGCCGCAGCAGTGGACCTGCGCGCGCGAGGAGTTCTTCGACGGCCTGGGCCGGCTGCGCGTGCCGCGCGCCTTCAACGGCGCAGAAGGCACCGGGCTGGACCCGTGCGCGGCGCTGGATGCCGTGGTGCAGCTGGCGCCCGGCGAGCGCCTGCAGTGCCACTGGGTGATCGGCTACGGCGACACGCCGCACGAAGCGCGCGCACTCGCGCGCCGCCTGCGCGAGCCCGGTGCGCTGGCAGCCGCTGCCGAGCACGCACTGCAGCAGTGGAACGAGCTGCTCGGTGCGATCGAGGTGAGCACACCCGACCCGCTGTTCGACGCCATGGTCAACCGCTGGCTGCTGTACCAGGCGGTGGTGTGCCGCCTGTGGGCCAAGGCCGGCTTCTACCAGGCGGGTGGCGCCACCGGCTTTCGCGACCAGCTGCAGGACGCGATGGCGCTTGCCTATGCGCAGCCCGATGCGCTGCGTGCACAGATCCTGCTGCACGCGGCACACCAGTTCGTCGAAGGCGACGTGCAGCACTGGTGGCATGCGCCCAGCGGCGCCGGCGTGCGCACGCATTTCAGCGACGACCTGCTGTGGCTGCCCTACGCCGTGCACCACCACCTGGAGGTCAGTGGCGACACCGCGCTGCTCGACGTGCAGGTGCCCTTCCTCGAAGGCAACCCGGTGCCCGAAGGCCGGGAGGACATCTACGAAGTGCCGCGCACCAGCGAGCACAGCGCCAGCGTGTACGAGCACTGCGCGCGCGCCATCGACCGCGCACTTCACTTCGGCGTGCACGGCCTGCCGCTGATGGGCAGCGGCGACTGGAACGACGGCATGAACCGCGTGGGCATCGAGGGGCGCGGCGAATCGGTGTGGCTGGGCTGGTTCCTCACGTCGATCCTGCGCGACTGGCAGCTGCTGGCGGCGCGCCGTGGCGACGGCGTGCGGGCCTCGCGCTGGGCCGCGCTGCGGCACGCGCTCGACGCGGCGCTGCACAAGCACGGCTGGGACGGCAGCTGGTACCGGCGCGCCTACTTCGACAACGGCCATCCGCTGGGCTCGCATCTCAATGCCGAATGCAAGATCGACCTCATCGCGCAGGCCTGGGCCGTGTTCGCCTCGTCGCCCGGCGACGCCAATGCGCGCAAGGCGATGCACTGCGCCGACCTGCGCCTGGTGGACCGCCGCGTCGGCCTGGTGCGCCTGCTCGACCCGCCGCTGCAGCAGCAGGCCGACGATGCCGGCTACATCCAGGCCTACCCGCCGGGCGTGCGCGAAAACGGCGGCCAGTATTCGCATGCCGCGGTGTGGGCGCTGATGGCGCAGGCGCAGCTCGGCCGCGGTGATCTTGCCGCCGAGTACTTCGCGATGCTGTCGCCGGCGCATCGCGCACGCACTGCGGTGGCACAGCGCCGCTACCGCATCGAGCCCTATGTGATGCCGGGCGACACCTATTCGCAACCGCCCTACGAGGGCCGCGGCGGCTGGAGCTGGTACACCGGCTCCGCCGCCTGGCTGTACCGCGCGGCCATCGAATCGATGCTGGGCCTGGTGCTGCGTGCAGACCGGCTGTGTTTCGCACCCTGCCTGCCGCCCGACTGGCCGCAAGCCGCGCTCACGCTGCGCCTGCGCGGCCACGTGCTGCGCGTGGTGCTGCGGGTGGCACAGGGCGAAGGCGCGGCACCCGCGCCGGAGCCGGCGGACGCGCGCAGGGTCGAGGCCGGCGAATGGATCACGTTCGACAGCCTCGCCTCCGAAGCCAGCTTGCTGGTGGAGGTGCCGGTGGCGCGCGAGCCGCCGCCGCACGACGAAGCGCCGGCGGCTGCCGTGGTGGAGGCCTGAGGCTCACAACGCGCTGGGCCGTGCGTCCGTGCTAGCGTGGGGCGCATGACGCCGCCCGCCTTTCCCGCCGAGCCGCTGCAGGTGCTGCACACGCGGCGGCTGCGCCTGGAGCCGCTGGCCGCGGCGCATGCGCCGGCGATGTTCGCGCAGCTCGGCGACCCCGAGCTGTACCGCTACATCGGCCATCCGCCCCCGCCCACGTTGGCCCCCCTGGTGGCCGTGTACACGCGCCTGGAAACGCGGCGCTCGCCGGACGGGCTGGAGGCCTGGCTGAACTGGGTGCTGTTCCGCGCCGGCGACGACGTGCCGCTGGGCTACGTGCAGGCCACGGTGCGCTCCCCCGAGGTGAACTGGGTGGCCTACGTGCTGGCGCGCTCGCAGTGGGGCCAGGGCTACGCGAGCGAGGCGGTGCAGGCGATGACGGACCACCTGCGCGCAGGCTGGGGCGCGCAGCGCCTTCTCGCGGTGGCCGACGCACGCAACCAGCGCTCGCTGCAGTTGCTGAAGCGCCTCGGCTTCCGGGCCGCGACGCCCGACGAAGCGGCAGCCCACCCGCTGGACGAGCAAGAGCGCCTGTTCGTGCGGCGCGCTTGAGCCGGTGGCCCGTCGGCAGGCAGCGGTTGCCGAACTGTCGTTTTCCCTTAAGGGTGCACCCTTATCATCGCCCGCTTTGTCAGCACAAGAGGCAGGGATTCGATGATGCGTTCGAGGAGAGCCGGTGCACTGCGTGCGGCGGTGTGGATGGGGTGCATGCTGGCCTTGCCGGCATGGGCGCAGGTGCACGGGGCAGGTGCCACATTCCCGTCCCAGGTGTATGCACGCTGGACGCAGGCGTACGAGAAGGCAAAGGGCGTGCAGGTTCGCTACGACCCCACCGGCTCGGGTGACGGGCTCAAGCGCATCACCGAGCGCACGGTGCAGTTCGGCGGCAGCGACACCCCGGTGCCGGCCCAGCAGCTGCTGGAGCGCCGCCTGGTGCAGTTTCCGATGCTGATCGGCGGCATCGTGCCGGTGGTCAACCTGCCCGGCATCGGGCCGGACACGCTTCGGCTGAGTGGCGAGGTGCTCGCCGACATCATGGCCGGCCGCATCGCGCGCTGGAACGACGTGCGCATCGCCGCGCTGAACCCCGGCCTCACGCTGCCGCCCTTGCCCGTGCATCGCGTGGTGCGGGCCGAGAAGTCGGGCACGACGAACGGCTTCACGCAGTACCTGTCCGCGGTGTCGCCGGCGTTCAAGCAGCAGATCGGCGCCAGCCAGCTACCCAGCTGGCCGGGCGAAGTGGAGCGTGCCGAAGGCAACGACGGCGTGGCCAAGGCCGTCAAGGCCACGGCGGGGGCGGTGGCCTACGTGAGTTACGACCGCGTGGCGCTCGACGACTTGGCGGGCGTGAAGCTGCGCAACGCCCATGGCGCGTTTGTGCAGGCGGGCGAGGCGGGCTTTCGCAGCGCGATCCTGAAGAGCGACGTGTCCCGCGTCAGCGACGAGACGGCGAGCCTGATCAACATGCCCGGCCCCGACACCTGGCCCATCACGATGGCCAGCTTCCTGCTGGTGGACGCGCAGCCCGCCACCGCCGGTGGCGCGAGCCCGGCGCTGCGCTTCGTGTACTGGTGCTTCATGCACGGCGACCAGCTCACGCGCGGCACCGGCTTCGCCCCGATCCCCGTGGTCCTGCAGGCCCGGCTGGCCGAGCGCTTCACGCAGGTCAAGCCCAAGGACGGGCAGACGCCGAGCTACGAAACGATGTGAGGCGCTGGCCGCGCCGGCATCACTCGCCCTCGGGCCGCTTGCGCGCATGGGCCTCCAGCCCGAGGTGCAAGGCGGTGGCGCCCGCCAGGGGCAGCAGGTAGTAGGCCGCGCGATAGGCGAGCAGGGCCGCGATCAGCTGCCCTTCGGGCACGCGGCTCGACAGCGTGGCCACGAACACGGCCTCGATCACGCCCAGCCCGCCCGGCACATGGATGGCCGCGCCGGCCACCGCGGCGGTGAGGAGCGTGCCGAGCACCGTCGGGAACGGCAGCCCGTGCGGCATCAGCAGCCACACGGTGACCGCGGCCAGCGACCAGTGGCAGGTCGACAGCGCCACCTGCCACGTGGCCGCGCCGCCCTTGGGAAACTCGAAGCGATGGTTGCGCCAGGCGATGGCGCGGCGCTTCTTCGCCGTGGCGCACCACAGCACGTACAGCAGGGGCGCCAGCAGCAGCAGCATGCCGCTGGCCTGCATCAGCAGCGAGGGCAGCCGCAAGGGCGGTGGCGGCACGAACGCGCCGCTGGCCAGCAGCAGGCCGGCCAGCAGCGAATAGCCGCTCCAGTTGGCGATCAAGCTGAACGCGAAGATGCGCCCGGTCTGCGCCGCGTCGAGCCCCAGCCGCGAATACAGCCGCCAGCGCAGCCCGATGCCGCCCACCAGCGAGCCCAGGTTGAGGTTGAACGCATACGACACCAGGCCCACCGCCGCCACCTTCAACGGCGCCACCTGGTGCCCCAGATAGCGGCGCGCCAGCAGGTCGTACGACGCGTAGAACCCGTGGCTGGCGGTGGCCGCGAGCACCGCGAGCACCAGCGTGCCCAGCGGGTAGGCCAGCAGCACATGCCCTACGTTGTGCCAGTCGATCTTGCGCGCGCGCGTGGCCAGGAACCAGCCCATGGCCAGCAGCAGCGCCACGCCGGTGGCCGGGCCGATCCAGCGCTGCCACTGCGGCTTGCCGCCGGCCGGTGCCTGCACCTCAGCGGGCAGGGTCTGTTCGCGCATCGGCGCCTCCGTCGTCGGCGGCCGGCGCGGCCTCGGTGGCGACGGTCAGCGGGGCCACGCTCGGCCGATGCACCGGGAACCAGCGCGCCCAGGCCGGAAAGCGGCGCGTCACGTAGTAGGCGATCGTGTCCAGCATCGCGTGCCAGCGCCCGCGCTGCGCGACCCAGCCCGCATCGACCTGGGTGCAGTGCTCCTGCATCAGGCGCTCCAGCCGGGTGCGCAGCTCGGCGATGAACACCGTGTCGCGCGTCATCACGTTGGCCTCGAGGTTGAGCGACAAGCTCCACGGGTCGAGGTTGCTCGACCCCACCGTGGCCCAGCGGTCGTCCACCAGCGCCACCTTGCCGTGCAGCGGACGCTTGCAGTATTCGTGGATCTCCACGCCGGCACGCAGCAGCTGCGCGTGCAGCAGCGTGGCCGCGGTCTTCACGATCGCCATGTCGGGCTCGCCCTGCAGGATCAGCCGCACCCGCACGCCGCGGCGCGCCGCCTGGCGGATGGTCTTGATCAGCCTGTAGCCGGGAAAGAAGTAGGCATTGGCGATGATCACCTCGCGGCGCGCCGCGCGAATGGCCGCGCGGTACTGGCGCTCGATGTCGTCCAGGTGCTGCAGGTTGTCGCGGAACATGAACATCACGTCCGCCGGGCCGGCAGGCGGCGGCACATGGATCGGCGGCCACGCCAGCCGCGGGCGGATCTGCGAGCGCGCGAACTCCTGGATGCGCGCCACGATCGGGCCGCGCAGCCGCACCGCGTAGTCCTGCTTGGCTTGCGGGCCGTAGTCGGCCAGGTGGTCGGCGCTGTAGTTGATGCCGCCTACGAAAGCGAGCTCGCCGTCCACCACCACGATCTTGCGGTGCATGCGACGGAACAGGTTGGTGCGCAGCCGGCCGAACCAGCGCGGCTGCGGGTCGAAGGCCCGCAACCGCACGCCCGCGGCGACCAGCTTGCCGATGAACGCGTCCGACAAGTCCGCCGAGCCGAAGCCGTCGACCAGCACGTCCACCGTGGCGCCGTTGCGCGCGGCCTGCAGCAGCGCCTGCTGCAGGCCCAGGCCCACCTTGTCGTCGAACAGGATGAAGGTTTCCACCAGCACCTCGCGGCGCGCCTGCGCGATCGCCTCGAACACCGCGGGGAAGAATTCCTCGCCGTTTTCCAGCAGCTCGACGCGGTTGCCGGCCACCCAGGCGCGTTGCGGCCGGGGGCGCAGCAGGCGGGGCATGCGGGTGTGGTCCATGTCAAAGCAGGATCTCGGCCGCCAGCGGCGCATGGTCCGACAGGTGCGACCAGGGCCGGCGCGGTAGCGCCACCGGGCGCTGCGAGTGCGCGTTGCGCGCATAGATGCGGTCCAGCCGCAACACAGGCATGCGCGCCGGGAAGGTGCGCGCCGGCGTGCCGGTGGCACTCACGAACACCTCGTGCAGGCCGGCGCATCGCGTGAGCTGCGCGTGGCCGCGCAGGCGCCAGTCGTTGAAGTCACCGGCCACCACTACCGGCGCGTCGGCGGGCACCTGCTGCAGCACCAGGTCGCACAGCTGCTGCAGCTGCTGCCTGCGATGCGACTCGCGCAGGCCCAGGTGCACGCAGATCGCATGCACCTGCGGACCGTCGGGCAGTTGCAGCACGCAATGCAGCAGTCCCCGGCTTTCGTCGCCGGGGTGCGACGCATCGTGGTTGGTGTACGAAGCGATCGGAAAGCGCGACAGCAGCGCGTTGCCGTGATGGCCGTGCGGGTACACGGCGTTGCGCCCATAGGCCATGTCGGACCACATCGTGTCCGCCAGGTACTCGTACTGCGGCGCGTCGGGCCACTCGGCATAGCGCTCGGCATGGCCCACGTGCTGGCCCAGCACTTCCTGCAGGAACACCACGTCGGCCTGCACGGCGCGCACGGCGTCGCGCAGTTCGCGCAGGATGAAGCGGCGGTTGAAGGCGCCGAAGCCCTTGTGGGCGTTGACGGTGAGGACGCGAAAACCCAGGCGTGACATTCCCTGATGCTGCCCGGCATCCAGCGTGCCGGCTGTCGCCGCCGCCCGGGTTCTTGCGTGGGATTGCGCCTACAGCCCCGGCGCCCGGTGCACCGGCTGGTCGCCGTGCAGCGCGTCGAGAAAGTTGCGCAGCCACCAGCGCACGTCGTACTTCTCCACCCCGGCCAGCAGCGCCTCGTGGCGTTCGATGCGCTCGTGCAGCGGCATGCCCAGCGCGCGCTCGATGGTGTCGGCAGTGGCGGGCACGTCGTACGGGTTGACGAGCAAGGCCTCGGGCATCTGCTCGGCGGCGCCGGCAAAGCGCGACAGCACCAGCACACCGGGATCGGCCCGGTCCTGCGCCACCACGTACTCCTTGGACACCAGGTTCATGCCGTCGCGCAGCGGCGTCACCAGGCCCACGCGCGCGGCGCGGTACAAGCCGGGCAGGCGCTTGCGCGCCACCGTGCGGTGCAGGTAGCGCACCGGCATCCAGTCGAGCTCCCCGAACTCGCCGTTGATCGAGCCGCACAGGCCTTCGAGCTGCTGGCGGATCTGGCTGTAGGCATCCACGTCCTCTCGCGAGGGCGCGGCGATCTGGATCAGCGTGGCGCTGCCACGATGCTCCGGGTAGCGGCGCAGCATGTCGTGGAAAGCCTGCATGCGCTGCGGCAGGCCCTTCGAATAGTCGAGCCGGTCCACGCCCACCATCAGCTCGCGGCGCGCGTATTCGTTGCGCATGCTGCGGAAGGTGTTCACGGCTTCCTCGCCCTGCCCCAACGTGCGAAATTCGCCCACGTCCATGCCGATCGGGAAGGCCTTGGCGTACAGCTCCCGCCCGAAGGCGCGGAAGCGGTGATCGGCCAGCGCCTCGGCACGCGCCTCGCTGAGCACGAAGCGCGAGAAGTGCGCCTCGTCGGCCAGGCTCTGCATGCCGAACACGTCGTACGCGAACAGCGAGCGCAGCAGCCAGTGATGTGCCGGCAGCGCGGCCAAGATCAGCGGCGGCGGCAGCGGCACGTGCAGGAAGAAGCCGATGCGTTGCTCGCAACCGAGCGCGCGCAGTTCCGAGGCCAGCGGGATCAGGTGGTAGTCGTGCACCCAGATCAGGTCGTCTGGCTTGAGCAACGGCTTGAGCGCGCGCGCGAACTGTTGGTTCACGCGCAGGTAGCCCTCGAGGAAGTCGGTGCGGAAGTCGGCCAGGTCGAGCCGGTAGTGGCACACCGGCCACAGCACGCTGTTGGCGTAGCCGAGGTAGTAGCTGGCGTGGTCGCTCTCGGTGAGATCCACGGTGGCCAGCGAGATGCGGCCCGAATGGCGCACCTGGGCACGCTCCAGCGTGGCGGTGTCGGTGCCGTCGGGCACCGTGCGCCCGCTCCAGCCCAGCCACATGCCGCCGGTCTCGTTGAGCGCGGGGCCCAGCGCCACGGCCAGCCCGCCGGCCGCGGCCTTGCGCGGATCGGCCAGGCGATTGGAAACGATGACGAGCCGGCCCATCAGATCACCGAGTCCCACGGTGCCGACAAGCGCATCGCACCGTTGATCAGGCCGACCATCGAATAGGTCTGCGGAAAGTTGCCCCAAAGTTCACCGGTCACCGGATGCGTGTCCTCCGAAAGAAGCCCGACATGGTTGCGCACCTTCAGCATGGCTTCGAAGATCTCGCGCGCCTGCTGCGTGCGCCCGATGCCGGCCAGCGCCTCGATGCGCCAGAAGTTGCAGATGTTGAACGAGGTCTCGGGCTTGCCGAAATCGTCCGGCGCCTCGTAGCGCCGCATGAACGGCCCGTCGACCAGCGTGTTCTCGAGCGCGTCCACGGTGGACACGAAGCGCGGGTCGCGCGCGTCGATGCACCCCACTTCGGCCATCAGCAGAACGCTGGCGTCGAGCTCATGGCTGCCGAAGCTTTCGGTGAAGGCCTGGCGCTTGTCGCTCCAGCCCTCGCGCAACAGGCGCTCGCGGATCTGCCGCGCGCGCTCGGCCCAGAAGCTGGCGCGCTCGGGCAGGCGCAAGGTGACGGCGATCTTGGCCAGCCGGTCGCATGCCGCCCAGCACATCAGCACCGAGCTGGTGTGGATGCTGGCGCGCGTGCGCAGCTCCCACATGCCGGCGTCGGGCTTGTCGTGCACGGCCCACGCCAGCTGCCCCATGTGCTCCAGCGTGCGGAACTCCAGCTCGCCGCTGGGGCGGAACAGGCGCGTGTCGTGGAAGGCCTGCGCCACGCCGAGGATGATGTTGCCGTACACGTCGTGCTGGAAGTGCTCGTAGGCCTGGTTGCCCACGCGCACGGGCCCGTCGGCGCGATAGCCGGGCACGAAGTCGAGGATCGATTCGCTGAGCTGCTTCTCCAGGCCGATGCCGTACAGCGGCTGCACATGTTGCAGGTGCTCGCGGCTGATGATGTTGGCCAGCCAGCGCATGTAGTCTTCCATCGTGGCCACTTCGCTCAGGCTGTTGAGCGCACGCACCACGAAGAACGCGTCGCGCAACCAGCAGAAGCGGTAGTCCCAGGTGCGGCCGCTGCGCGGCGCCTCCGGAATGCTGGTGGTCATGGCGGCGACGATGGCGCCGGTGTCCTCGAACAGCGACAGCTTCAGCGTGATGGCCGCGCGGATCACCACGTCCTGCCATTCCAGCGGCAGGTGCAGCGCGCGCGACCAGTGGTGCCAGTAGCGGCTGGTGCGCGTGTGCAACTCCTCGGCCACGGCGCGCACGCCGGCACCCAGCGTCTCGTCGGGGCCGAGGATGAAATCCATCGGCGTGTCGAGCAGGAACGGCGTTTCGTCGAGCAGGTAGGTCAGCGGCGCGTCGGTGGTCAGGCGCAGCGTCATCTCGGGGCCGACGAAGCGCAGGTGGTGGCTGCCGCGCGTGAGCCCCGGCACGATGCGGCCCCAGTCGAAACGCGGGCGCAGGCGCATCACGATGCGCGGCTTGCCGGCGATCGGCCGCAGGCGGCGCACGATCTGCAGCGGCCGGAAGATGCGTTCGCGCGCGAAGTAACGCGGCGCGAAGTCGACGATCTCCACGCCGTTGCCGTTGCCGTCCCACAGCCGCGTGACCAGCACCGCCGTGTTGGGTTCGTACAGTTGCTCGGTGCGGGCCTGGCCCTCGACCTCGATGCTCCAGGCGCCGGCGGCTTGCGTGGGATCGAGCAGCGCGTTGAACACCGGGTCGGCGTCGAAGCGAGGCATGCAGGACCACACGATGCGTGCATGGCGGTCCACCAGCGCGGAGAACGTGCAGTTGCCGATCACGCCCAGCGCGAGCGAGGGCGGCAGCGTGGCGGGGCCGTAGGGCCTAGGCGCGTGAGGCATCGTGGCGGCTGCCCTCGGCAGCGTCTGGGTGGTGCGACCGCGCCGCGGCGAACAGCCAGCGCCGCACGTCGGCGGGGCCCTCCAGCCGTTGCTGCGCGGCCGTTTCGCCGGGGCCCACCTTCACGGCACTGCCGCCGTGCTGGCGCACGAAGGCAAAGCCGGCCTCGTCGGTGACGTCGTCGCCCACGAACACCGGGTGGCGCGCCGCGAACGGCGGCTCGGCCATGAACGCTTCGATCGCGTGGCCCTTGCTCACGCCGCGCGGCAGCAGCTCCAGCACCTTCTTGCCGTGCAGCACGTGCAGCGCCGCGTGCGCGGCCTGCACTTCGGCCATCGCCTGCTCGCACAGCGCCTGCAGCTCGGGCGCCTCGCGGTAATGCAACGCCACGGCCATGCCCTTGCGTTCCAGGCGCAGGCCCGCATGCCCGTCCACCAGGCGCTGCAGCCCCTGCGCCACGGCGTCCAGGGCATCGATCTGCAGCCGCTCGACCTCGCCATTGCCATGCCGGCGTTCGGCGCCGTGCACGCCGGCGGCAGGCAGCGTCAGCGGCGCCAGCCAGTGGTCGAGCTCGTGGATCGGGCGGCCGGAGATGATGGCCAGCGCGCCGCCGAGCCGCTCGTGCAGCTGCGCGAGCGCGGTGGTGAGCTGCGGATCGACCACGACGCTGTCGGGGCTGGGCGCGATGTCGACCAGCGTGCCGTCGAAGTCAAGGAACAGGGCGTGGCGGTGGTCGAGGGATATCTCGGGGGTCGGAAGCACGCCGACAGCTTGGCAACTAAGGTGCCAAGGCGCAAGGAGCACCCCTGGACGCGCTTGGTCAAGGCTTGCGCGGCGCGCCGCTTTGCAGGTAGCGCCGCACTTCGTCGACCCTCACGCTGCCACGCGGCTGGCAGCGATTGCGGCAAACAAGGCAACCGGGTGGCGCAGGCGGCACATCGCGACACTCCGTTTCAGCGCCCGGAGGTCTGGGCCGGCGGTGCGCTCGCCTCGAGGTCGAGCGCGGCCTGCGGCAGCGTCACGACATTGGCCTTGTCGTGCTGCAGGGCCGGCAAGAACTCGGCCGCCACGCCGGCCACCACGGTGCGCCGCGCGTCGGCGCCGAAGTGCTGGGCCGCGAAGGCCTGCACGTCCTTCGGGGTCACGGCGCTGAGCTTGTCGATGCGCTGCGTGAGGTCGGCCATCGGCAGGCCATCGATCGCCAGCGCGGCCACCTGGGCGGCCAGCCCTTGCGTGGTCTCCAGGCTGCGGCTGAACCCGCCGATCAGCGACGCGCGCCGCGCCTCCAGCTCATCGGCCGGCACAGGCGTGCTCATCAACCGGTCGAGCTCGGTGTCGATCAAGCCCACCACCTCGGCGGCTGACGGGTTCTTGGTCTGCACCGCCACGCGCATGGCGCCGGCTTCGCGCCGTGCGTCGAAGTCGCTGCGCGCGCCGTAGCTCAGGCCGCGCTTGATGCGGATCTCCTCGTTCAGCCGGGACGAGTAGCCCATGCCCAGCACCGCGTTCGTCACCATCCCGGTGAAGCGCTCGGGCGAGCCCGAAGGCACCGCAGGCATCGCCAGCGCCACGCCGGCCTGGCCGGCACCGGGCATGTCGATCACCCAGGTGGACCGCGGCCACGGCTTGCCGGCCGGTGCCATCGGCGCCGGCAGCGGCTCGGCAGGCGCGCTCCAGCCGCCGAAGTGCTGCTTCGCCAAGGCCACCGCGGCATCGAGCCCGATGTCGCCGGCGAACACCAGCACCGCGTTGTCGGGGCGGAAGTAGCGCGCGTGCTGCTGCTGCAGGTCGGCGCGGGTCACGCGCGGCAGCGAGGCCGGCGTACCGCTGGCCGGGTGGCCGTAGGCGCCCTCGCCGTACACCGCACGCTGCGCGGCCAGGCCGGCCAGGGTGCCGGGCTGCGAGAACGCCACCTTCATCTCGTCGAGCGCCTGTGCGCGATAGCGCTCGATCTCCTCGGGCGCGAACGTGGGCTGCAGTGCCACCTCGGCCACCAGCGCAAGCGCCTGCGACAGCTTGGGCGACGTGACCGTGATGCCCACGCTCGTCTCGTTCCAGCCGGCGCCGCTTTCGAGCGAGCCGCCCAGCGCCTCGGCCATGGTGGCCAGGACAGGCGCGCCGTGCGCGCGCGTGCCGCGCGTGAGCAGGCCGGCCGTCATCGAGGCCAGGCCGGCTCGCTGCGCAGGGTCGGTCTCGGCACCGGCCAGCACCAGCAGGCGCGTGCTCACCAGCGGCACGCCGCGCCGTTCGGCCACGATCACGCGCAGGCCGTTGGGCAGCCGCGCCTCGGCCGGCGTGGCAATCTGCAGCGGCCGGGGTGCGGCGGGCGGCGGCGGGGTTTCATAGGGCTGGGCATGGCCCAGGGTGACGGCGGCCGCGGCGGCCAGCGCGGCCAGCGCGCGCAGCCCGAGCTTGGGCATCGGCACGATCACGACGCACCTCCTTGTTTGGTGACGGGCTTGTCGGCCTGGGCCTGCTGCACGTAGGTCAGGCGCACATGGTGCGCGCCGGTGACGTAGCGCTTGACCACGCGCTGCACGTCCGCAGCGGTCACACGCTGCAGGTCGTCGAGCATCGTGTTGGCGCGTGCGCTGCTGCCGTACAACACGGCGGCTTCCGCCAGCGCGGAGGCCTCGCCATGCGGCGTCTGGCGCTCGACCAGCGCTGCCGTCAACAGCTGCGTCTTCACCTTGGCCAGCTCGTCGGCCGGCACCGGCTTGTCGGCCAGGCGGCGCACCTCCGCATCGAGCGCCTGGGCCACCTTGTCGATCGACTTGCCGCCGGCGCCGATGGCATAGGCGATCAGCAGCCCCGGGCCCATGCGCAGGTCGGCGTCGAAGCCGGCCTGCGCCGCGATCTGCTGGCGGTACACCAGCGACTGGTTCAGGCGCGACGACTCGCCGGCCGACAGCACGCCGGCCAGCACCTTGAGTGCCGCGGTGTCGGGGCCGGCGATCGGCGGCGCCTGCCAGATCAGCGCCACGCCGGGCAACGGCACCTGCGGCCCGTCGGCGCGTGCGCTGCGGTCACGCGGCCAGCGCGGCTCCTGCGCGGTGACGCGCGGGATCGGCGTGTCAGGGTGCGCCACCGGGCCGAAGTACTTGTCCACCCAGGCCTGCAGTTGCTTCGGCTCGAAGTCACCGGCCACCACCAGCGTGGCGTTGTCCGGGCGGTAGTAGGTGTCGTGGAAGGCGACCACATTGGCCAGCGTCGAGGCCTCCAGATCCTGGATGCTGCCGATGCCCGGGCGCTTGTACGGATGCACCAGGTAGGCCGCCGCCGGAATCTGGTTGAAGAAGCGGCCGTACGGTTGCGCCAGGATGCGCTGCCGGTACTCCTCCTCCACCACGGCGCGCTCGGACTTGAAGTTGGCTTCGTCCACGTCGAGGTGGGCCATGCGCTCGGCCTCGGCCCACAGCAGCGGCTCGAGGTGGTTCGATGGCACCACCTCGTGGTAAGCAGTGACGTCGTCGGCGGTGAACGCGTTGTTGTTGCCGCCCACGTCCTCGGTCATGCGGTCGAGCTGCTCCGCCTTCATGAACTTGGTGCGCTTGAACATCATGTGTTCGAACAGGTGCGCAAAGCCGGAGCGTCCGGGCGGATCGTCCTTCGAGCCCACGTGGTACCAGACCTGGATGCTCACCGTGGGGCTGGCATGGTCTTCCAGCGCGATCACCTGCAGGCCGTTGGCAAGCTTGCGCTCGCTGTAGGCAAAGGGAGCGATCTTGAGCGCCGGCGCGGCGGCTGATGCTGCCGAGTGCGGCGGCAGCGGGGCCGCAAGCGCACCGGCGCAGCCCGCGACGGCGAGCAGCAGGGGAAGTGTCTTCATCGTGCGTTCGTTGTGAGAGGGACGCGAGGACCGGGCAGAACCAAAGGCCTCGTGGGCCGGGCGACTGTAGCCCGAACCGCGCCGCCCGCGATGGCAGATCAGGGCAAGCCCGATGCCCAGGCACGTGTCCGAAAACGGCGAGTCCCGGCGCCCGCACTGCCTATCATCGGCCCCGTGACCCTGCACCCCGACGCCGCCTACCTGGCCCTGAAAGCACGCGACGCGCGCTTCGACGGCCGGCTGTTCGTGGGCGTCACCTCCACTGGCATCTACTGCCGCCCGGTGTGCCGGGTGCGCACACCGCGACGCGAGAACTGCCGCTTCTTCGCCAATGCCGCCAGCGCCGAGTGCGACGGCTTCCGCCCCTGCCTGCGCTGCCGGCCCGAGCTGGCGCCGGGGCTGTCGCTGATGGATTCGTCGCAGGTGCTGGCGCAGCACGCGGCACGTATGCTCGAAGCGGCGGCGCGCCACGGCACCGCGCTGGCGCTGCCCGCGGTGGCCGCGCAGCTGGGCGTGACCGACCGCCACCTGCGCCGCATCTTCGGCCAGGCGCATGGCGTATCGCCGATCGACTACTGCAACACGCAGCGCCTGCTGCTGGCCAAGCAGCTGCTCACCGACACCGACCTGCCGGTGACGCAGGTGGCGCTGGCCAGCGGCTTTGCCAGCCTGCGCCGCTTCAATGCCGCGTTTGTCGAGCGCTACCGGCTCAATCCCAGCGCCTTGCGCAAGGCGCGGGTGGAGGCACGGCCCAGCACCGACGCGCTGACCTTGCGCCTGGGCTACCGGCCGCCGTACGACGTGGCCGGCGTGCTGCGCTTCTTTGCGCAGCGCTGCATCTCCGGCGTCGAGCAGGTGCAGGGCCTCGAGCTGCGCCGCACGCTGAGCCTGCCGCACGGCGACACGCCGGTGCACGGCTGGTTCGCCGCGCGCTTCGAACCCGCACGCCACGAGGTGGTGCTGCGCCTCGCGCCGGCCCTGGCGCCCCTGGCCGGCAGCGTGCTGCAGCGCGTGCGCCAGGGGCTGGACCTGGACGCCGACCCGGCGCTGATCGACCCTGTGCTCGGGCCCGCGCTGCCCTGCCCTGCGCTGCCGGGCCTGCGCGTGCCCAACGGCTTCGACGGCTTCGAGATCGCCGCGCGCGTGATCCTCGGCCAGCAGGTCACGGTGGCCGCGGCGCGCACGCTGGTGCAGCGCCTGGTCAACCGCTTCGGCGCACCGGTGCGAACGCCCTTTGCCGAGCTGACCCGCGGCTTCCCGTCGGCCGCGGCCATCGCGGCGGCCGACCCCGAGGCCATCGGCACGCTGGGCATCGTGCGCCAGCGCGTGCGCGCGCTGCAGGCGCTGGCGTGCGCCGTGCACGAAGGCGCGATCCAGCTGCACCGCGGCGCGCCCATGGCCGCCACGATCGAGGCCTTGCATGCGCTGCCGGGCATTGGCGAATGGACCGTGCAACTGATCGCGATGCGCGCGCTGGCCTGGCCCGATGCGTTTCCCGCCACCGACATCGGGGTGCTCAACGCGCTGGGCACGCGCGACGTGGCGCAGGTGCGCGAGCAAGCCGAGGCCTGGCGCCCGTGGCGCGCGTATGCCGTGATGCGGCTGTGGCAAACATTGGAGACCGGAACATGAACGCACCCTTGGTCGCGCAGGCGCGCTGGGAATCGCCATTGGGCTGGATCACGCTGGCCGCCACCGAGGCCGGCCTGGCCGGCGCATGGTTCGACGCGCAGAAACACCATCCGGGCGAGCTGCGCGCACCGCTGGATCCGGCCCAGCGCTGGATCGGGCAGGCGCTCAACGAACTGCAGCGCTTCTTCACGTACGGCATCGCGCGCTTCGCCGTGCCGCTGGATCTGCACGGCACGCCGTTCCAACGCGCCGTGTGGCGCGCGCTGCTGCGCATAGAGCCCGGCAGCACCTGCACGTATGCGCAACTGGCACAGCGCGTGGATTCGGTGCGCGCGGTGCGTGCCGTGGGCGCCGCCGTCGGTCGCAACCCGGTGTCGGTGATCGTGCCGTGCCACCGCGTGCTGGGCAGCGACGGCCGCCTCACCGGCTATGCCGGCGGCCTGCAGCGCAAGGCGGCGCTGCTGCAGATCGAAGGCGCACTGATGAACGCCACGCAAGAGCGCTTGCCAAAACATCACGGCGCCGTGCCGCCCACCGCTGCCCGGCGGCTCACTACAGTCACGCCATGAAGCAACGCGATCTCACCGAGCTGTTCGTGCTGGCCGCCATCTGGGGCGCGTCGTTCCTGTTCATGCGCCTGGGCGCGGCCGAGTTCGGGCCGGTGGCGCTGGCCGCCGTGCGCGTGGTGGGCGCCAGCCTGTTCCTGATGCCGGTGCTGGCGCTGCGCGGCGAGTGGCCCGCCCTGCGCCGCCACTGGAAGCCGATCTTCCTGGTCGGGCTCACGAACTCCGCGATCCCGTTCCTCTGCTTCAGCTATGCGGCGCTGTCGATCAGCGCCGGCCTGTCGTCGATCTTCAATGCCACCACGCCGCTGTGGGGCGCGGTGTTCGCCTGGTTCTGGCTGAAGGACCGGCTCAACGGCTGGCGCGTGCTCGGGCTCGCGATCGGCTTTGCCGGCGTGCTGGGCCTGGCCTGGGAGAAGGCCAGCTTCAAGCCGGGGGCGGAGAGCACCGGCTGGGCCGTGTTGGCCTGCCTGCTGGCCACCTTGCTGTATGGCTTCTCGGCCAGCTTCACGAAGAAGCGCCTCACCGGCGTGCCGCCGATGGCGCTGGCCGCCGGCAGCCAGCTGGCGTCGGCGCTCGCGCTGCTGCTGCCCGGCTTGTGGTTCTGGCCGGCTCAGATGCCCAGCACGTCGTCCTGGGCGGCGGCGGTGGGCCTGGCGCTGCTGTGCACCGGCGCGGCCTACGTGCTGTACTTCCGCCTCATCGCCCACGTGGGGCCGGCCAACGCGATCTCGGTGACCTTCCTGATCCCGGCGTTCGCGGTGCTGTGGGGTGCGCTGTTCCTGCACGAGTCGGTCACGCTGGCGATGGTGATCGGCTGCGTCGTGATCCTGATCGGCACCTCGCTGGTCACCGGCCTCGTGAAGCCGCGGCTGCCCGCCCGTGCCGCTGCCGCCTTGAAGTAGCGCAACACGCTGCCTCTTGAAGCCGGCGCGAGACGACCCTATCTCGCGTACAGGCGGCAGGCCGCATCGGCCGCCGCCACGGCATACAGGAGGACAGCCATGTTCGATTCGATGTTGACCTATCCCGGCGGCGTGTTCGGCGAGTTCGACCGCCTGCGCCGCGAACTGGACGACGTGTTCGGCTCCGCCGGCCTGCCCACCAGCATCCGCTCGGTCGCGCCCGGCACGTTTCCCGCGGTGAACGTGGGCAACGCCGACGGCAGCCTGGAGATCTACGCGTTCGCACCCGGGCTCGACCCCAGCAAGGTCGACGTCACGGTGGACCGCGGCGTGCTCACGATCAAGGGCGAGCGCGCATCGCCGCTGCCCACGCAGCAGGAGGCGCGCGAGCGCAAGTTCGTGGTGCACAGCCAGGAGCGGGCCTACGGCAGCTTCGTGCGCACCATCGCGCTGCCGGACGACGTGGATCCGACGCACGTGAATGCAAGCTACCGCGACGGCGTGCTGCAGATCAGCATCGCGCGCCGTGAATCGGCGCAGCCGCGCCGCATCGCGATCCAATGAAGGAGGACGTCATGAGCGATCGTCAGCAATTGCAGACCGCCAACGCCGCGCCGCAGGCGCAAGGCCAGGTGCAGCAGCGCCCCGCAGAGCGCGAGCGCGCGCTGCTGCCGCGCGTGGACGTGTTCGAGGACGACACCGGCATCACGCTGCTGGCCGACCTGCCCGGCGTGCCCAGAGAGCAGCTCGAGCTGAAGGTCGAAGGCGACACCCTGCAGATCGAGGCACCGATCGCGCCCGCCACGCCCGAGCGCCTGCAGCCGGTCTATGCCGAGGTGCGCCTGGGCCGCTACCGGCGTGCCTTCACCTTGAGCCGCGAGCTGGACACCGGCCGCATCGAGGCCAACCTGAAGGACGGCGTGCTGAACCTGCGCATCCCGAAGCACGCGCATGCGCAGCCGCGCCGCATCACGGTGCAGGCGGCGTGATCAGGCGTTGCGCACGTAGCGCTGCAGCCTGAACTCCTGCAGGCCGGCGATCACGTCGTCGGCCTGCTTCAGCACGCCCGGGTCACCGACACCCACCGCATACATGCCGGCGGCCTTGATCGCCTGCACGCCGGCCACTGCATCCTCCACGCCGATGCAGCGCGCTGGCGCCACGCCCAGCCCCTGGGCGGCGGTGAGAAAGATCTCCGGGTCGGGCTTGCTGCGCGCGATGCGCGCGGCGTCCACCACCACGTCGAAGTGCTCGGTGATGCCCAGCCGCTGCAGCACCGTGGCGGCGTTCTTGCTCACCGACGCCAGCCCGATGCCGAGCCCGGCCTCGCGCACCGCGAGCAGCGCATCCAGCGCGCCGGGCAGCAGGTGCGCGGCCGTCATCGCCTCGATCAGCTGCTGGTAGCGCGCGTTCTTGCGCGCCGCCAGTGCGGCCTGCTCCTCAGCGGTGTAGCGGCGTTCGCCTTGCGCGAGGATCAAGGCCAGCGAGCCCATGCGGTCGATGCCCTTGAGACGCTCGTTGAACGCCTCATCGAACGGCAGGCCGAGCGACTGCGCGAGCTCGCGCCACGCGAGGAAGTGAAAGTGCGCGGTGTCGGTGATGACGCCATCGAGGTCGAACACGACCGCGTCGAAGCCAAGCCTGCTCATGTGCTCAACCCCGGCATCGGTGTGCGGCCCCAGCCCAACGCGCCGCGCTTTGGCGCACGGGCGCGCGGTGCGGGCGCCGGCGTGTCGGCGCGCAACGGCCGCGTCTGCGCCGGCTGCGTGGCATTCAGCCGCACCGGCTCGCCGTGGTGGCGCAGCTCCAGCGTGTCGCCTTGGATCAGGCGGTACTCCACCTGGCCCGCGCGCACCAGCACCTGAAGCTGGCGGCCGCGCTGGCGCAGCTTGAAGGCGTAGTGCGTCCACTGCGAAGGCAGCGCGGGCGCGAAATTCAGCTGCCCCTGCACCTGCCGCATGCCGGCAAAGCCGTACACCACGCCCATCCAGGTGCCGGCCATGGCCGCGGTGTGCACGCCGTATGCGCTGTTGCCGTGCTCGTTGTCGAGGTCCATGCGCGCGGTGTCCATGAAGTAACGGTAGGCCTTGTCGCGCAGGCCCAGTTCGCTGGCCAGGATGCTGTGGATGCAGGCCGACAGCGACGAGTCGTGCGTGGTGATCGGCTCGTAGTAGTCGAAGTCCTTGCGCTTCTGCTCGGCGCTGAAAAGCTCCGGCCGCAACAGCAGCGCCAGCAGCACGTCGGCCTGCTTGCACACTTGGTGGCGGTAGATCACCAGCGGGTGGTAGTGCAGCAGCAGCGGGTAGTGGTGCGCCGGCGTGTTGGCGAAGTCCCACACCGGCTTGTGCAGGAAGCCGTCGTCCTGCGGATGCACCCCCAGGTCGGGGTCGACCGGCAGGTACATGGCCTGCGCTGCACAGCGCCACTGCAGCGGCTCGTCGGCAGCCAGCTCCATCGCCGCAGCCACCCGCGCAAAGTCCTTCGGGTACTTGCGCTGCAGGCGCTCGGCCACCGCGGCGGCAAAGGCCAGGTGCTCCTGCGCCATCGCGTTGGTGTAGAAGTTGTTGCTGACCATCGCGGTGTATTCGTCCGGGCCGGTCACCTCGTGGATGCAGAAGGCGCCGTTGCGCCGCGGGTCGTAGGCGCCCAGCCCGAGCCAGATGCGCGCGGTCTCCATCACCATCTCAGAGCCCTGCTCGCGCAGGAAGCGCTCGTCGCCGGTGGCCTCCCAGTACTGCTTCACCGAGTGCGCGATGTCGGCGTTGATGTGGTACTGCGCGGTGCCGGCCGGGAAGTAGGCCGAACACTCCTCGCCGGCGATCGTGCGCCACGGATACAGCGCGCCCTTGGCATGCGCCATCTGGCGTGCGCGTTCGCGCGCCGCGCCCAGGCCGGCGTAGCGGCAGGCCAGCAGCTGGCGCGCCACCTGCGGCTGCGTGGCCAGGAAGAACGGGAACACGTAGATCTCGGTGTCCCAGAAGTAATGACCCTCGTAGCCCTCACCGGTGACGCCCTTGGCCGCGATGTTGGTCTTGCCGTCGCGCCCCACCGACTGCAGCAGGTGGAACACGTTGAAGCGCATGCCCTGCTGCAGCGCCGGGTCGCCGCCGATCTCGACATCGGCGTCGCGCCAGAACGCCGCCAGCGCCTCGGCCTGCTCGGCCGCCAGTTGGTCGAAGCCGTCGGCGCGCGCGGCGGCGAGGCTGTCGTCCGCATGCGCGAGCAGCTCGTGCTCCGGGAAATCGCGCGAGGTGTGGTACGAGCCGAACTTGGTCAGCCGCACGGTCCGGCCCTCGGCGACGTCGGCCGCGTACAGCTGCTCCAGGCACTGGTTGCCGTAGCCGCTGTCGCGCGAGGGCTCGGCGTTGCTGCCGCCTTCGAACTGATGCTCCAGCCCGCTCACCAGCATGAAGCCGCTGTGTCGCGTGCGGTGCACCAGGCGAGCGCCGGTGGCGGTGTGGCGCGCCTCCACCCACTGCAGCGGCGGGGCGTTGAGGTGCGAGCCGAAGCGCGGGTCGTCACCGGCCTCCAGGTTCTTCATGCGGCCGTCGAGCGACGATTTCAGCAGGATGCGGCCGCTGAAGTTGAGCGGCGTCACGGCATAGCGCAGCGCATACACGTGCTTGCGCTGCAGGCACACCAGGCGCTCGCTCACCACCTCCACGCTGCGCCCTTCGGGTGACAGCCACCGGACCGTGCGGCGCAACACGCCGTCGCGAAAATCGAGCGCACGCTCGTAGCGCAGCAGCTTGCCCTGCAGCAAGTCGAAGCGCTCCTGCTCCAGCCACAGCTCGATGCGCTTGCCGTTCGGCACGTTCAACATGAACTGGTTGTTGCGCGCGAGGCCGAAGGCGTTTTCCGGGTAGCGGATCGGCGAGCTCTCGTAGAAGCCGTTGAGGTAGGTGCCTTCGAGCGACAGGTTCGGCGCGCCGCTGAAGCCTTCGTCCACGGTGCCGCGCAGCCCGATGTAGCCATTGCCGAGGGCGAACAGCGTCTCGTCGAGCGCATTGCGCTGCGCGTCGAACGCGCTCTCGCAGATGCGCCAATCCTCCAGCGCGAAGGTGTGCACGCTCATGATGGGCCTCGGGCGACGGGTAAGAAGAAGGTTCAGGCGGGGCGGGCCACGGCGTTGCCGTCGGCCCGGAACACATGCATATGCGCTGGCGGCAGCTCGAAGGGCACCGTGTCGCCCAAGCGCATGCCGGGGTGGCCGCCCTTGGCCAGCAGCAGCGCCTCCTGGCCGGCCACCTGCAGGTACACCTGCGTGGTCTCGCCCAGGTGCTCCAGATGCGAGATCACGCCGCGGCCGGTGCCGCTGCCGAGCACCACATGCTCGGGCCGCACGCCCAGCGTCACGGCTTCGTCCGGCGCGAGCTGCGGCGCCTGCGCATCGGCGTTCACCTCCATGCCGCCCGCCAGGCGCGCCTGCACCTGCCGCGCGGTGCACGCCGCGACGCGGGCATCGAGGAAGTTCATCGAGGGCGAGCCGATGAAGCCCGCCACGAACAGGTTGCGCGGATGGTGGTACAGCTCGAGCGGGTTGCCCACCTGCGCGATGCTGGGCTGGCCCTTGGCCGCCGTGTCCGGGCGCAGCAGCACGATCTTGTCGGCCAGGGTCATGGCCTCGACCTGATCGTGCGTGACGTACACCATGCTCGACGAGCCGTGCTCGCGGTGCAGGCGGGCGATCTCCAGGCGCGTCTTGATGCGCAGCGCCGCATCCAGGTTGGACAGCGGCTCGTCGAACAGGAACACCTGCGGAAGGCGCACGATCGCGCGGCCGATCGCCACGCGCTGGCGCTGGCCGCCCGACAGGGCCTTGGGCCTGCGCTCGAGCAGGCCGTCCAGGTGCAGGCTGCGCGCGGCCGCCTGCACGCGGCGGTCGATCTCGTCGGCCGGCAGCTTCTGGTGGCGCAGGCCGAAGGCCATGTTCTCGTACACGCTCATGTGCGGATACAGCGCGTAGCTCTGGAACACCATCGCCACATTGCGCTGCGCCGGCGGCAGGTCGTTGACGCGGCGGCCGTCGATCAGCAGCTCGCCCTGCGTGATCTCCTCCAGCCCCGCGATCAGCCGCAGCAAGGTGGATTTCCCGCAACCGGAGGGCCCGATGAACACGCAGAACTCGCCGGGCTCGATCGTCAGGTTGATGTCGTGCAGCACCGGCACGCTGCCGTAGCGCTTGTGCACGTTGCGCATTTCGATGCGGCTCATGGCGTGTTCAACCCTTGACGGAACCTGCCGTGAGACCGGCAACGATATGGCGCTGGAAATACACCACCAGCGCGACCAGCGGCACGGTGACGATCACCGAAGCCGCCATCAGCGTGCCCCACGGCACTTCATACGAGCTGCCCCCGCTGACCAGCGCGATCGCCACCGGCACGGTGCGCTGATCGGGGCTGATCGTGAAGGTGAGCGCGAACAGGAACTCGTTCCACGCCGCAATGAAGGCCAGCAGCCCGGTGGCCACCATCGCCGGCCACAGCAGCGGCATGAAGATGCGGAAGATCAAGGTGCCCAGGCCCAGGCCGTCCATCATCGCGGCCTCCTCCACCTCCTTGGGTAGCTGGCTGACGAACGTGACCAGCACCCACACGGTGAAGGGCAGCGTGATCACCAGGTCGGCGATCAGCAGCGCGGGCAGCGAGTCGTACAGGCCGAGCGCGCGCACCAGCTCATACATGCCCGACAGCACCGCCACCTGAGGGAACATCGACGCCGACAGGATCGTGAGCATCAGCACGCCGCGGCCGCGAAAGCGCACGCGCCCCAGCGCCCAAGCGGCCAGCAGGCTCAAGCCCAGCGAGATCGCCACCACACCGGTGGACACGAGGGCCGAGTTGAGCAGGTTGTGCCCGAAGCTCTGCTGGCGAAACAAGCCGCGGTAGTTGTCGAAGGTGGGTGAGTCCACCCACAGGCTCGGCGAGAACAGCGCCTGGCCCTGCTTGATCGAGGTGGACACGGCAAACAACAGCGGGAACACGCTGCCCGCCACGATCAGCGCCGCCAGCGGCCAGTACAACCACTGCCAGAACCTGGCCTCGCCTTTCATGCCGTCTCCGTGAGACGCTTGCGCGCAAAGGCCAGGTAGCCCACCGTGACCAGCGCTATCGTGAAGAACAGCGCCGTGGCCGCGGCCGAGCCGGTGCCGATGAGCTGGAAGTCGATCAGCTGCTCGCGCACGTAGATCGACAGGCTCTTGGTGTGCCGGCTGTTCGAGGTCATCACGTAGATCACGTCGAACACGCGCAGCGCATCGAGCGTGCGGAACAGCATGGCCACCGCCACGCCGGGCGCGATCAGCGGCAAGGTGATGCGCCAGAACACGCGCAGCGGCGGCACGCCGTCCACGCGCGCGGCCTCGTAGCAATCGCCGGGCACCATCTGGAGCGCGGCCAGGATCAGCAGCGCCATGAACGGCGTGGTCTTCCACACGTCCACCATCACCACGGTGAACAGCGACAGGTTCGGATCGGCCGTCCACGCCAGCGGCGTGTGGATCAGGCCCAGCTGCAGCAGCAGGTGGTTCACCACGCCGTACTGGTCGTTCAGCATCCAGCCCCAGATGCGCGCCGACACCACGGTGGGAATGGCCCAGGGCACCAGCACCGCCGCGCGCAGCGCGGTGCGGATGCGCGACGGATGGTTGATCACCAGCGCCACCACCAGGCCGAACACGGTCTCCAGCGTGACGGAAAGCAGCGCGAACACCAGCGTGTTGCGCGCCGCACCCCAGAAGTCGGACTGCCTGCTCAGCACGCCGAACTCGCCGAAGTAGTTGTCCAGGCCCACGAAGCGCCAGTCGTGCAGCTTGTCCAGCGAGGCATCGGTGAAGCTGAACCAGATCGTGCGCGCCAGCGGCCAGCCGGCCACGGCGGCCAGCACCACCAGCATCGGCAGCAACGCCATCCAGGCCCAGCGCACGCGCTGCGCGTTCAGCCCGGAGGACGCCATCACCACTTGCCGCCGCGCGACAGCATACGCAGCCGCGTGTTCAGGCGTTCCATCGCCTCGTCGGGCTTGGCGGTCTTCGACAGCACCTCGTGCACGGCGTTCTGCACCTCGCTGCTGACCTGGTTGTAGCGCGAGCCGGTGACGCTGGTGGGCCGCGCCACCGCACTGTTGAAGGTGGGCAGCAGCGAGCCCATGAACGGGTTGGCCGCGACGATCTCGCGGTCCTTGTAGAGCTCGACGAGCGTCGGGTTGAACGAGCCCTTGATCGCACGCTGCTTCTGCACCTCGGGCCCGGTCATGTACATCACCAGGTCGGCCGCGAGTGCGGCGTTCTTCGAGTGCCTGGAGACGGCCAGCTCCTGGCCGCCCAGCGCAGCCGCGTGGCGCGCGCCTTCACCGGTGCCCTGCGGCAGCACCCCCACGCCCACCTTGCCCTTGATCGGGCTGTCGGCCGATTGCGACGCGGCCCAGGCATAGGGCCAGTTGCGCATGAAGACCGCGTTGCCGTTCTGGAACGGGCCGCGCGATTCCTCTTCGCTGTAGTTGAGCACCGCAGTGGGCGAGATGGTGCCCACGAAGCCGGCCGCCATGCCGACGGCCTTGACCGCCTGCGGGTTGCCCACGGTGACCTTGCCGCTCGTGTCGACGATGGTGCCGCCGCCATAGCTGGCGATCCATTCGAGCGCGTTGCAGGTGAGGCCCTCGTACGCGCGGCCCTGCCACACGTAGCCCCACATCTTGTCGTTGCCGGCCTTGCGCTCGGCGTCCTGGATGCGCTGCGCCGTGGCCTTGAGCTGGTCCCAGGTCTGCGGCAGTGGCTGCTTGTACTTCTCCAGCAGGTCCTTGCGGTAGTACAGCAGACCGGCATCGATGAACCATGGCATCGCCACCAGGTGGCCGCCCACCACGCTGTTGGCCAGCATGCTGGGGAAGCTGCCCTTCTCCGCGCCCTTGCTGTAGGGCGCCAGGTCCAGCAGCTGGTTGGCCAACAGGCCGACCTGGTTGATCTCCACCTGGAACACGTCGATCTTGTCGGAGCCGGAGGACAGCACCTGCTGGTACAAGGCCAGGCGCTCGCTGGCGTCATTGGGCGTGGACACCACCTCCACGGTGTTGCCTGTCTTCCTGCCCCACGCGCTGGTGGCTTCCTTGCACAGCTGCAGTTCCTGCCCCAGGCCGCTGCATGCGATCTTGAGGGTGGCCGCATGCGCCGGGCCGGCGGCCGTGAGGGCCAGCACCAACAAGGTGGGCGCGAGTGTGCGGGGTGCAGTTCGAATCATCGGTCTTGTCCTCCAACGGTGCGGCGGGCTCATGGCCCGGGCACGCAGCGAATTACATAGCCGCTATCGGCAGCCAAGATTTCATGTGTGTTGGCGCGGCCTGTAATCCTTGAAACATTGACAGGGGTGCCGCCCCCCGCCGCCGTGCTCAGGAGGACAGCACGTCCTGCTGGGCCCGCACGTCCTGCAACCAGCGCGCCAGCTGCTCGCGGTCGAAGGGCTTGAGCAGGAAGGGCCAGCGGATGGCCTCGCGCGACAGCTCCAGCGCCTCGCGCGGCACCCCCGACATCAAGCCCAGCGGCAGCTGCGGCCAGGCCTGCTGCACCTGGCGCGCCAGCACGCGGCCGTCGGCGCCGTGGGCCAGGCGCACGTCCGACAGCAGCGCGTCCGGCAGCGCGCCGGCCTGCAGCAGCTGCAGCGCCTCCTCGGGCGACGCGGCGGCGGTGACCTCGCAGCCGAGCTGGCGCAGCATGTCGCCCACCGTGGCGCGGAAGGCCTCGTCGTCGTCCACCAGCAGCACGCGCGCGCCCGCCGCAGCGGTGGCGGACGTCGCGGCGGTGGGCGTGACCAGCGCGGCCGGCTCGTTCTGCAGCCGCATGTCGGCCACCGGAAAGCTCAGGCCCACGGTGGTGCCATGGCCCACCTGGCTGACGAGGCTGACACGCCCGCCCGACTGGTGCACGAAGCCGTGCACGATCGACAGGCCCAGGCCGCTGCCTTCGTCGCCGGCACCGCCCTTCTTGGTGGTGAAGAACGGCTCGAACACCTTGTCGAGCAGCGGCTCCGGAATGCCGCAGCCGGTGTCGGCCACCTCGATGAGCACCTCGTCCTGCGCGGTGTGGCGGCGCCGGGTGCGCAGCGTCAGCTCGCCGCCGGCGGGCATGGCGGCCGCACTGTTGATCACGAGGTTGAGCAGCGCGTTCTCGAGCTGGCCGCGGTCCAGGTACACCGCCGCGTCGCCGCTGCGCAGGTCCAGCGTGAGCTTGACCTCGGCGCCCGCGCTGTACTCGATCAGGTCGGCCATCTCCTCGATCATCGAATCCACGCCCACCCATTCGGCCTGCAGCGGCTGGCGGCGCGCGAACGCCAGCAGCCGCCGCGTCAACGCAGTGGCGCGCTCGGCGGCACGCAGCGCGCGTGCAAGCTGTGCGCGGCCCTTGTCGTCCAGCCCGTCCTGGGCTTGCAGCAGGCCCAGGTTGCCGACGATGGTGCCGAGGTGGTTGTGGAAGTCGTGCGCCACGCCGCCGGTGAGACGGCCCAGCATGTCCAGGCGCAGCCCATGCTGGAGCTGGGTCTCGATGGCGCGGCGCTCGGTGAGGTCGGTGACCAGGCTGACGATGCCACCGCCCGGCATGGCCTGGCTGCGCACGTCGTACACCGTGCGCCCGGGCAGCACCAGCTCCACATGCGTATGCGCCGCAAACGGCGGCAGCGCACCCGGCTCGAAAGGCTGCAGCTCCGCCTGCCCGGGCACGCGCCAGCGCGCGTCGGCGGGCAGCTGCGGCAGCAGTTGCTCGAGCGGCTCGCCGGGCGCCAGGCGCAGGCCGTGTTGCGCGAGCATGCGCTGCAGCGCCGGGTTCCACAGGCGCAGGCGCCGTTCGCGGTCCAGCACCAGCAGCCCGTCGTTCATGCTGTTGTGCACCGCGGAGAGCAGCTCGCCCTGCGCGCGCAGCTCGGCCACCAGCTGCTGCTTGGCAAGCAGGTTGTCGCGGAACACCTCGAAGGTGCGCGCCAGTGCGCCGATCTCGTCGCGCCGGCGGGTGGCCGGCGTGGCCTGCGCGGTGTCGCCGGCGGCCAGGCGTGACATCACGCCGGTGATGTTCTCCACCTGCGCCACCAGCCGGTGCACGTAGGCAGCGGCGCCGAGCGCCACCACGCCGCAAATGAACGTGAGCACGAACAGGCCGCTCTGGCCCGAGGTGAGCGCCGCGCGCACGGAGGCGCTGCGCGTCTGCGTCACCGTGCGCAGCTGGTCCACGTGCTCGGAGACGATGTCGCTCAGCCGGTCGGCATTGCTGCGCGTGAGCGCCACCAGCGCGTCGGTGCGGTCGTCCAGGTCCACCAGGCGGCGGCGCAACGTGAGGATGCTTTCGGCGCCGAGCGTGAGCTTTTGGAAATCCTGCGCAAAGGCTGCGGATCGCCCGTTGAACGCGCCGCGCTCGTGGGCGGCCAGCAGCAGGCCTTCGGCGTCGGCCTCGATGCGGCCCAGCGTCATCGCCGACGAGCTGCTGGCCGCCAGCACCAGGCTGGACCACAGCTGCGCCAGCAGCAGGTCGCCGCCGTTGCGCGCCGGCTTGAGCGTGCTGCCCAGCTGCTCCAGCCGGCCCAGCTGCGCGAGCAGGCGGTTGCGCAGCTGCTGGCGTGTCTGCGCCAGCTCGGTCAGGCGCGTGATGTCGCCCTCGCCCTGCTGCAGCAGCGGCGCGATGCGCCGCGCCAGCTGACCGCGTGCGTCCACCATGCTCGAGCGCTGGCGGATCTCGTCGAGCAGGCTGCGCGCCACGCCGGCGTTGGCTTCCAGCGCGTCGGGCGTGCGCGACTCGGCCATGTTGGGCGCAGTGGCCGCCAGCCGCGACACGCGCTCGGCGATCTCCAGTGCGCGTGCGATCTGCGGCAGCACCTCGCTTTCGTAGGCGCGCAGTTCGGTCTGCGTGCGCTGCATGCCCCACCACCCCACCAGCGTGAGCGCCAGTGCGCCGGCCAGCAGCGCGGCGAACGCGCCCATCAGGCGGGTGCGCAGCCGCTGACTCGCCCACCCTTTGCGGGCTTCGGCCGGGCCGGGCAAGTTCACCCCACGGCCACGGGCGCCCCGAACAGGTAGCCCTGCCCGCGCTCGGTGACGATGTACTGCGGGTGCTTGGGGTTCGGCTCGATCTTGCGGCGAAGGCGCAGGATCAACACGTCGACCGCGCGGTCGAACACCTCGGTGTCCAGGCCGCGCGTGTGCTCCAGCAGCTGGTCGCGCGTCCACACGCGACCGGGATGGCGCACGAAGGTTTCCAGCAGCCGGTATTCGGCCTGCGTGAGCGGGCACACCGTGCCCTGCTGGTCGACCAGCTCGCGCGCCTTCACGTTCAGGCGCCAGGGCCCGAAGCAGAGGTAGTCACCGCTGCCGCCCGGGCGTGCCACCGCCACAGGGCATGCGGCGGGCCCCGGCTGCCGGGTGCGGCGCAGCACGGCGCGCACGCGCGCCACGAGCTCGCGCGCACTGAAGGGCTTGATCAGGAAGTCGTCGGCGGCCAGCTCGAGCAGCAGCACGCGATCGGTCTCGTCGCTCTGGCCGCTGATCATGATCAGCGGCACGGCCGACTGCGCACGCAGCCCCCGTGCCAGCGTGAGCCCGTCCTCGCCCTTCAGCCGCAGGTCCAGCAGCACCAGCGCGGGCTCGCCCTGCGCCAGCGCGGCACGCATCTGGTGCCCGTCGGCGGCCTCGATCACCGCGAACCCGGCCTGCGACAGCATGTCGTCGAGCGAGGCACGCAGGTCGGCGTCGTCGTCGACCACGAGCACGCGCACGCGGGTCGGGATGTCTGCAGCGGGAATGTCGAGCATGGCGTCGGGGGCTTGCAGGGGCGGCAGCTTACCGCAGCACCAGAATGTGGCATGCGCAGCAGCCACCCCGCCTTCGGCCATGACAGCCCCGCCGCGGGCTTCGACCAACCCTTCGAGATGCTGGGCGCCTGCCACCAGCGCGTGCGCCGCTCGCTGGCGCTGCTGCAGCGGCTGGTGGCGCATGTGCAGGCGCAGGGCGTGGACGCGCAGGCGCGCGACGCGGCGGCCGACGTGCTGCGCTACTTCCGCATGGCCGCGCCGGCGCATCACGAGGACGAGGAGCGCCACGTGATCCCACGCCTGCGGGCGACCGGGCATCCGCGCTGGCAGGCCCTGGCGCAACGGCTGCTCGACGATCACCAAGCCATCGGCCAGTGCTGGAGCACGCTGGACCCCTTGCTGGCCGCCGTGGCCGACGGGCGCATGCCGGATCGCGCGGCACTGCAGGGCCGGGCCGACGCGTTCGTGGAACTGCATCGCGAGCACCTGGCGCTGGAAGACGAAGGCGCCTTCCCCACGGCCCAGGCGCAGCTCGATGCGCAGGCGTTGCACGCGATGGGCCGCGAGATGGCCGCGCGCCGTGGCGGCACTGCGCCGCCGGCGGGTTCGCCACTTGCCGGTGGGCCGAAGGCATCACAGGAGACCTCATCGTGAGCGACAAGACGATCCTTCAGCACATCAACGAGCTGGTCAATGAAGAAGACCGGCTGCGCGCCGACACCGCGCGCCCGGAGCAACATGCCGAGCGCATGCGCCACATCGAGGAGCAGCTCGACCAGTGCTGGGACCTGCTGCGCCAGCGCCGCGCCAAGCGCGAGTTCGGCGACGACCCGGATGCGGCGCGCACGCGCGACGTGGGCACGGTGGAGCGCTACCTCGGCTGACCCTCAGCCGCTCGCGCCTCACCCGTTCGGGGGCCGCACCCCACCCCCATCAGCGGGCCCCTTGCTCCACCCCTGATGGGGTTTCGGCCCGCCGCACCACTGCCTACGATGCCTCCAGGTCTTGAGGAGCAAGCGGCATGCATTTCGACGAACGCAACGAAGGCGACTACCGCATCTACGCCGGCGCGCTGGAAAGCCCGGGCGGCTATGTGGCGGCGGTGGTGGTGAGCCGCTGGCGCGGCATCCACAACCCGCCGCGCGAGGCCTTCCGCGACGTGGCGCTGTCCGGCGGCCATCGCTGGGACTCGCCGGTGGAAGCGTTGAGCTTCGCGTTGCGTCAGGCGCAGGACATCATCCGCAAGGAGCCGCAGCGCCTGGGCTGCTGAGCACCTTGCGCAAGGCCATGCGGTGCCAGAATTGCGCATGGCCTCCGACGCGATCACGATGCGGCTCGCCCGCCCGGGCGACGCCGGCACGCTGGCCGCGATGTCGCGGGACTTGATCGAGACCGGCCTGGCCTGGCGCTACTCGGCCGACCGCATCGCGCGGCTGATCCGCGACCCGGACACCGCTGCACTGCTCGCCTGCGGCGCTAACGGCAGCGTTCTGGGTTTCGCGATCCTGCAATTCGGCGAGCAGCGTGGCCATCTCGTGCTGCTGTGCGTGCAGCCCGCGCAGCGCCGCCGGGGCGTCGGGCGGCAGTTGGTCGACTGGCTGTGCGTGTCGGCGCAAGTGGCGGGACTGGCCAGCCTGCACCTCGAGCTGCGCGCCGACAACGAAGGCGCACTGGGCTTCTATCGCTCGCTGGGCTTCACCGAAACGGGCGTCGTGCCCGGCTACTACGCGCCCCACCTCGCGGCGCGCCGCATGGTTCGCGTGCTGCGCGAGCGCCAGCACTGACCGGCCCACGGGTGTCCGCACCCGAGACATGTCTCAGGGACAACCCTGTTCGCTCCCTGGACAGTTTCTACTGATCGAGACACCCCGTATTAACCCGAGCTCTCGACACTTTTCCATTGAGTGACAACGACTTGGCGCGCGCACCAAGTTGTGGCACACGGATTGCGATCTCCAGCCGGCTCGCCGCCGCAATCGGCGAGACGTACACAAAGGAGACGTCGTGGTGAATCGGTGGATTGCTTGCGCCTTGCTGTTGGTGGCTGCCCACGCCGCACGGGCCGATGTGGTGATCGGACAGGTGGCGCCTTTGTCCGGCTCGCTGGCCAGCACCGGCAAGCAGATGGTGCTCGGAGGTCAGGTGATGTTCGACGCAGTGAACGCGCAAGGCGGCATCCACGGCCAGAAGATCAGGACCATCGTGCTCGACGACGGCTACAAGGTGGAGGACACCGTGCGGCAGACGCGCCAGCTGGTCGCCAAACCCGAAGTGGTGGCGCTGTTCGGCTTTGCCGGCACCGCCAACGTGGCCAAGCTGCTGCAGGACAAGGTGCTCGCCGATGCCGGCATCGCGCTGGTGGCGCCCTACACCGGCGGCGAACCGCTGCGCACCCCGTTCAACCCGTGGATCTTCCACGTGCGCGCCGGCTATGCCGACGAGGCCGAGCACATGGTGCAACAGCTCGCCGCGCAAGGCATCCAGCGCGTGGCGGTGCTCTACCAGAACGACGCTTTCGGCAAGGCCGGCCTGGCCGGCGTGGAAGCGGCACTCGAGCGCCGCAAGCTCAAGATCGCGGCCGCGGCACCGTACGAGCGCAACACCGCCGAGGTGCAGAGCGCGGTGGACGCGATCCTGAAGGCGCAGTCGCAGGCGGTGATCATGATCGCCGTCAACAAGCCGGCTGCGGCCTTCGTCAAGCGCTATCGCCAGGCCGGCGGCGGCGGGCAGCTGTTCAACATCTCGGTGGTCGACCCGGCCGAGCTGGTGAAGCTGGGTGGCATCGACAGCGTGCGCGGGCTCGGCATCAGCCAGGTGGTGCCCTACCCCTACCAGCCGCTGCTGCCGGTGGTGCGCGAGTTCCACGAGCTGATGCACAAGTACGCGCCCGGCGCCGAGATCAACTACACGAACTTCGAGGAGTTCCTCGGCGCCAAGGTGCTGGTGGAAGGCCTGAGGCGCGCGGGGCCCAACCCTACGCGCGCCGCGGTCATCAAGGCATTGGAGTCGCTGAACCCTTATGACATGGGCGGCGTGAGCGTGGCCTACGGCCCGCACAACCGCATCGGCTCCCGCTTCGTGGAGGTGACCGTGATCAGTGCTTCAGGAAAGCTGCTCAAGTGACACACCCCCTGCTGGCCGCACGCGGCCTCACCAAGGAGTTCAAGGGCTTCACCGCCGTGAGCGAGGTGGACCTGGACGTTCAGCGCGGCAGCATCCACGCGTTGATCGGCCCCAATGGCGCCGGCAAGACGACCTGCTTCAACCTGCTCACCAAGTTCCTCGTACCCACGGCCGGCACCATCCGCTTCAACGGCGAGGACATCACGAAGGAGGCGCCGGCGCAGATCGCGCGGCGCGGCATCATCCGCTCGTTCCAGATCTCGGCGGTGTTCCCGCACCTGTCGGTGCTGGAGAACGTGCGCGTGGGCCTGCAGCGGCGGCTGGGCACATCGTTCCACTTCTGGCGCCCCGAGCGCAGCCTCGACGTGCTGAACGACCGCGCCCGCGCGCTGCTGCGCGAGGTGGATCTGGAGAGCTATGCCGACACGCCGAGCGTGGAGCTGCCCTACGGCCGCAAGCGTGCGCTGGAGATCGCCACCACGCTGGCAATGGAGCCCGAGCTGATGCTGCTGGACGAACCCACGCAAGGCATGGGCATCGAGGACGTCGAGCGCATCAAGCAGTTGATCAAGAAGGTGTCGGCCGGCTGCACGGTGTTGATGGTCGAGCACAACATGAGCGTCGTGTCGAGCATCGCCGACACCATCACCGTGCTGGCACGCGGCGCCAAGCTGGCCGAAGGGCCGTACGAGACCGTGTCAAAGGATCCGGCGGTGATCGAGGCCTACATGGGCAGCAGCAGCGCCGAGTTGCAGGGAGCGCATTGATGACCACGCCCTTTCTCGAGGTGCGCGACCTGCACGCCTGGTACGGCGAGTCGCATGTGCTGCATGGCGTGAACTTCCACGTCAACGAAGGCGAGGTCGTCACCCTGCTCGGCCGCAACGGCGCGGGCCGCACCAGCACCTTGCGCGCCATCATGGGCCTCACGGGCTCGCGCAAGGGCTCGATCCGCGTGCTCGGCACCGAGACCATCGGCCTGCCCACGCACCGCATCGCGCGACTGGGTGTGGGCTACTGCCCCGAAGAACGCGGCATCTTCTCCAGCCTGTCGACGCACGAAAACCTGCTGCTGCCGCCGGTGCTCAAGAGCGGCGGCATGAACGTGGAGCAGATCCACGCGATGTTCCCCAACCTCAAGGAGCGCGCCAGCAGCCAGGGCACGCGGCTGTCGGGCGGCGAGCAGCAGATGCTCGCGGTGGCCCGCATCCTGCGCACCGGCGCCAAGCTGCTGCTACTCGACGAGATCTCCGAGGGCCTGGCCCCGGTGATCGTGCAGAAGCTGGCCGACATGGTGGTCTCGCTGCGCCAGCAGGGCTACACCGTGGTGATGGTCGAACAGAACTTCCGCTTCGCCGCCCCGCTGGCGGACCGCTTCCTCGTGATGGAGCACGGACGCATCACGCAGGATTTCACCCAGGCCGAACTCCCTCAACGCCTGGATCAACTCCACAAGACGCTCGGCGTCTGATCTTTTCGCTCAACAGGAGACACGATGAAACTGAAGTCCATTGCCGTTGCCTCGGCCCTCGCCGCCGGCGCACTCACCGGCGCTCACGCCCAGATTTCCGGCGACGTGATCCGCATCGGCTTCATCACCGACATGTCGGGCCTGTATGCCGACATCGACGGCCCCGCCGGCGCGGACGCCATCAAGCAGGCCGTGGCCGACATGGGCGGCGCAATCAACGGCAAGAAGATCGAAGTGCTGGTGGCCGACCACCAGAACAAGGCCGACATCGCCGGCGCCAAGGCGCGCGAATGGTTCGACCAGCAGGGCCTGGACGTGCTGATCGGCGGCACCAACTCCGGCACCAATCTGGCGATGGCCGGCGTGGCGGCGGAGAAGCACAAGCCGTTCATCTCGATCGGCGCCGGCGCCGCCACGCTCACCAACGAGCGCTGCACGCCGTACACCGTGCACTACGCCTACGACACCACGGCGCTCGCCAAGGGCACCGGCAAGGAGGTGGTGAAGGCCGGCGGCAAGACCTGGTACTTCCTGACCGCCGACTACGCGTTCGGCTCGGCGCTGCAGAACGACACCGCCAAGGTGGTGGAAGCCAACGGCGGCAAGGTGCTGGGCTCGGTGCGCCACCCGCTGGCCACGAGCGACTTCTCGTCGTTCCTGCTGCAGGCGCAGAGCAGCAAGGCGCAGATCCTCGGCCTGGCCAATGCCGGCGGCGACACGATCAACGCGATCAAGGCCGCCAACGAGTTCGGCATCACCAAGACGATGAAGCTGGCCGGCCTGCTGATGTTCATCAACGACATCCACTCGCTGGGCCTGAAGGCTACGCAAGGCATGTACCTCACCGACAGCTGGTACTGGAACCAGAGCCCCGAGGCGCGCGCCTGGAGCCGCAAGTTCTTCGACAAGAACAAGCGCATGCCCTCGTCGCTGCAGGCCGCGGACTACTCCTCGGTCAGCAACTACCTGAAGGCGGTGAAGGAGATCGGCACGGACGACGGCGACAAGGTGATGGCGCAGCTGCACAAGATGACGTTCAACGACTTCTACATCAAGGACGGCCACCTGCGCCCGGACGGCCGCATGGTGCACGACATGTTCCTGCTGCAGGTGAAGACGCCGGCGCAATCGAAGGAGCCGTGGGACTACTTCAACGTCGTGAAGACCATCAAGGGCGACGACGCGTTCACCACCAAGGCCGAATCGCGCTGCTCCTTGTGGAAGTAGGCCGCTGCTGAACCATCACCGCCATGACTGAGATCTTCGGCATCCCCCTCCAGGCCTTTCTGGGCCAGCTGCTGCTCGGGCTGGTCAACGGCTCGTTCTACGCGATGCTGAGCCTCGGCCTGGCGGTGATCTTCGGCCTGCTGGGCATCGTGAACTTCGCTCACGGTGCCCTGTACATGATCGGCGCCTACGTGGCGTGGATCGCGCTCGACCGCTTCGGCCTCAACTACTGGATGGCGCTGGTGCTGGCGCCACTGGTGGTGGGCCTGCTGGGCGTGGTGATCGAGCGCACGATGCTCAAGCACCTGTACAAGCTCGATCCGCTGTACGGCCTGCTGCTCACCTTCGGGCTGGCGCAGATCTTCGAGGGCCTGTTCCGCGAGGAGTACGGCGTCTCGGGCCAGCAGTACCCGGTACCCGAGCTGCTGCAGGGCGCCACCAACCTCGGCTTCATGATCCTGCCCAACTATCGCGGCTGGGTGGTGTTCGCCTCGCTCGCCGTGTGCCTGGGCACCTGGTTTCTGATCGAGAAGACGCGCCTGGGCGCCACCTTGCGCGCCGGCACCGAGAACCCGCGGCTCGTGCAGGCCTTCGGCATCAACGTGCCGCTGATGGTGATGCTCACCTACGCCGGCGGCGCCGCGCTGGCCGCCATGGCCGGCGTGCTGGCCGCACCCATCATCCAGGTGACACCGCTGATGGGCAGCCACCTGATCATCGTGGTGTTCGCGGTGGTGGTGATCGGCGGCATGGGCTCGATCCTCGGGGCCATCCTCACCGGCCTGGCGCTGGGCCTGATCGAAGGGCTCACCAAGGTCTTCTATCCGGAAGCGTCCAACATCGTGGTGTTCGTGATCATGGCCATCGTGCTGATGGTGCGGCCGGCCGGCCTGTTTGGCCAGGAGCGCTGACACCATGCGCAACAACACCCACAAGATCGCCTGGCTGGTGGTGCTGGCGCTGCTGCTGGCGGCGCCCTTCCTCGGCCTGTACCCCGTGTTCGTGATGAAGGCACTGTGCTTCGCGATCTTCGCGTGCGCCTTCAACCTGCTGCTCGGCTTCACCGGGCTGCTCTCGTTCGGCCACGCGGCCTTCCTCGGGTCGGCCGCCTACGCCACCGGCTGGCTGGTGCGCACGGCCGGCTGGCCGCCCGAGCTGGGCATCCTGGCCGGCGTGGCGGTGGCCGCGCTGCTCGGCCTGGTGATCGGCCTGATCGCGATCCGCCGCCAGGGCATCTACTTCGCGATGATCACGCTGGCGATGGCGCAGATGGTGTACTTCGTCTGCCTGCAGGCGCCGTTCACCGGCGGCGAGGACGGCCTGCAGGGCGTGCCGCG
>CAMLIZ010000025.1 GCA_946480245.1 uncultured Pseudomonadota bacterium | reverse complement strand
GGCGGCGGCGCTTTTCGGCGGCGCAGGTCTGCTCGTAGATCAGCACCGTCACGCCGGGCACTTCGCGCAGGCGCCGCTGCACGGCGTCGAGCTCGGCGCGGTCGTGGAACTCGGTGCCGGCCGGAAAGCGGTGCTTGATGCTGTCGTACTTCGAGATGTCGTCGCTGAGCACCACCACCTGCTTCACGCCCTCGGCCTCCACCTGGCGCGCGATGCCGTCCACGCTGATCACGCCGTCCACCGGCTGGCCGCCGGTCATGGCCACCGCGTCGTTGAACAGGATCTTGTAGGTCAGCGTGGCCTTGGCCGCCACCGCCTGGCGGATCGCGAGGTAGCCCGAGTGGTAGTAGGTGCCGTCGCCCAGGTTCTGGAACACGTGCGGCACCTTGGTGAACATCGCGTGCGACACCCAGTCCACGCCTTCGCCGCCCATCTGGATCAGGCCCTCGGTGTCGCGGTTCATCCAGCTGGCCATGAAGTGGCAGCCGATGCCGGCCTGCGCATGCGAGCCTTCGGGCACCTTGGTGCTGGTGTTGTGCGGGCAGCCGGCGCAGAAGTAGGGCAGGCGCTTCACGCTGTCGCTGGCGTTTGAGAGGAGCTCCGGCAACGTGAAGTCGCGCACCAAGTGACGGCGGTCCAGATCCGGGTAGTGCCCGCCCAGCCATTCGGCCACGATCTCGATCAGGCGTGAGGGCCGCAGCTCGCCGAGCTCGCTGATCAGCGGTGCGCCGTGGGCGTCGCGCTTGCCCACGATCACCGGCCGCTCGGGCGCGTTGTAGAACATGTCGCGCAGCTGCGTCTCGACGACCGGGCCCTTCTCCTCGATCACCAGCACCTCCTTCAGGCCGCGCACGAACTCGTGCATGCGCGTGGGCTCGATCGGGTAGGTGAGGCCGAGCTTGTAGATGCGCACGCCGTGTGCGCTAAGCGTGTCGGTGGAGATGTCGAGGCGGCGCAGCACCTCCATGAAATCGAAGTGCGCCTTGCCGGCGGTGACGATGCCCACGGTGGCGTCGGCGCTCTGCACGATGTGGCGGTCGATGCTGTTCACGCGAGCAAATGCGCGCACCGCGTCCAGCTTGGCGTGCAGGCGCTGCTCGATCTTCAGCGACGGCAGGTCGGGCCAGCGGTAGTGCAGGCCGTCGGCCGGTGGCTGGTAGGCGGTCGCCGCACGCACGGTGTCGGCATCGGCCCAGGCGGCCACACGCGCGTTCGTGAGGTCCAGGTCCACCGTGGAGCCGCTTTCCACCACCTCGCTCAAGGCGGTGAAGCCGACCCAGTTGCCGGAGAAGCGGCTCAGCGCCCAGCCGTACAGGCCGAACTCCAGGTACTCCGCCACGTTGGCCGGTGCCACGATCGGCGCATGCCAGCTCTGGAACGCTTGGTCGCTCTGGTGCGGCATCGACGAGCTGACGCAGCCGTGGTCGTCGCCGGCCACCATCAGCACGCCGCCATGCGGGCTGGCGCCGTAGGCGTTGCCATGCTTGAGCGCGTCGCCTGCCCGGTCTACGCCCGGGCCCTTGCCGTACCACATGGCAAACACGCCGTCGCAGGTGCGCTCGGGGTCGGCCTCCACGCGTTGCGTGCCAAGCACTGCCGTGGCGCCCAGCTCCTCGTTGATCGCCGGCAGGAAGCGGATGCCGTTCTCGGTGAACTTGGGCCCGGCCTTCCACACCGCCTGGTCCACCATGCCCAGCGGCGATCCACGGTAGCCGCTGATGAAACCCTGCGTATTCAGGTTGGCGGCCGCATCCCGTTGGCGCTGCATCAGCATCAGCCGCACCAGCGCCTGGGTGCCGGTGAGAAAGATCTGGCCTTCGCGTGCCCAGAGGCTATGGCTCAGCTGGTAGTCGGGGCGGATCACGGTGTCGGGCATGGCGCGAGCCTCTCGCGGGTGTTCTTGAGATGGGTCAAGCGTACGCAACAAGGCCTGGAATTTGCTTCTTTCTTCCTCCGGTTTGACAATGAATGAAGGAAATCGTTCTTCAAATCAGGAGTGCAGGAGAATGGAATCGATTGACCACCGCGACGTGCTGCTGCTCACCGAGTTGCAGCGCGACTCGCGCCAGACCGTGCAGCAACTGGCCGAACGCGTGGGCCTGAGCAGCACGCCCTGCTGGAAGCGCGTGAAGGACATGGAGGCGGCCGGCATCATCCGCGGCTACACCGCGCTGATCGACCGCGAGAAGGTCGGCCTTACGCTGTGCGTGATCGCCGAGCTCAACCTCACGCGCCATAACGAGGACGACGTGCGCCGCTTCGAACGCGCGGTGGCCGAGTGCCCGCAGATCGTCAGCTGCTACTCCACCACCGGCCAGGCGGACTACGTGATCAAGGTGCTGGTGCCCGACATCAAGGGCTACGAGCAGTTCCTGCACGAGACGGCGTTCAAGCTGCCCGGCGTGACGCACGTGCGCTCGAGCGTGGTGCTGAAGGAGGTGAAGTCGGAGCTGCGACTGCCGATCGAGGCTCCCGGAAAACCGGTGGAACCACGCGCCGCACGGCGCCGCTGAGGCGTCAGCGCACCGCGGCGTCGACCAGCCAGCGCACGAACGCCGCGCAGGCCGGTGAGGTGCTGCGGCCCACCGGCGTCACCACGTGGTACGCGGCGGGCTCCTGCCGCGCATAGCCCAGCAGCGGCACCAGCTCGCCGCGCGCCAGCTCGGCCTCCACCCAACGCTGCGGCACCAGCCCCAGCCCGACGCCGGAGCGAACGATGCCGACCAGCGTGGCGAACTGCTCCACCCGCAGCGCCGGCGCTGCCGGGGGCGCCTGGCGCGGCGGCTTCAGGAAGGTGCGGAAATCGGCCACCGCCTGCGGCCGCGTGGTCTGCAGCACCCAGCGCTGGCGCAGTGCGTCGCGCGGCGTGCGCACCGTGGCCGCCAGCGCCGGTGCCGCCACCGCGATCGTCACCTCGCCGAACAGCCGCTGCGCCTGGGCGCCGGGCCAGTCGGTGCCGCCGTAGTGGATGGCGGCGTCGAAGTCGGTGATGCTGAAGTCGAAGGGCAGCACCCGGCTTTCGAGCGTGAGCTCGATGCGCGGGTACTGCGCCAGAAACTCGCCCAGCCGCGGCGCCAGCCACTGCGTGCCGAAGGTGGGCAGCAGCGCGAGCTTCAGCGGCCCGCCGACGGCGCCGCGGCCCGAGGGCTGGCCGCACAGCTGCTCGCCGCTGCTCAGCCATGCCGGCAGCTGCCGCATCAGTTGCTCGCCCGCCAGCGTCAGCGCAATCGCTTTGCCGCGCCGCTCGAACAGCCGCCGCCCCAGGTGGCGCTCGAGCGCCTGCACCTGCTTGGATACCGCGCTCTGGGTCAGCGCCATCTGCCCGGCCGCCTTGGTGAAGCTGCCGGCGGCCGCCGAAGCCTCGAAGGCGAGCAGGGCGGTCATCGAGGGGAGGCGGCGCATCGCAGGAATGCAAGGAATGGAAAACGGAGATCTTATCGTTTGAACGAAAGTGAGGAATCGGAGACAGTGGCGCCGCCCTCGCTTGCCCGGGCCTGCCCAATGCACTTCGAATCCCGCGTCCGCCATCTACTCGACTACCGCCACGAACTCGCCGGCAACCCACATCTGTGGAGCGTGCTGCAGTGCCCCGAGCCACCGCAGCTGCCGGGCGACGATGCGCGGACCGTGAGCCGAGCGGTGCTGGCCTTCGGACTCGGGGTGGTGCTGTTCGGTGACCTGTTGCGGCGCGTGCCGCAGGCCGAGGCCTACCTGCAACGCGTGTACGACGCACAGGGCCGCATCGTGTTCGACCATGGTGCGCTGCGCACGGTGGCGTGGCCCAGCGGGGAGCTGCCGCCGGGCGAGGCTGCGTTCACGCGCTTCCTCGGTGCGCTGGGCTATCGGCTGGGCGGCACCTATCCGCTGCCACGGCTGAAGATGACCGGGCGCTCGTATGTGCACGAGGACCTGCCGGAAGACCTGCCGCAGTTCTTCGTATCCGAGCTGCACCCGGAGCACTTCAGCCCTGCGTTCCAGCAGGCCGTGACGCAGGTGGTCGGCGCCAGCGGCGATCCGTTGGCGCCGGCGGACATTGCGCTCGTGGAGCGCCTGCGCCGCGACAAGGCACTGCCGCTGGCCAATGCACGCGCGCTGCTCGACGCGCTGCTGCGCTGCTTCGCGCGTCAGCACGGCGACGTGCGCCTGGCCGACTACGAGACGCTGCTGGCCGAATCCGCCGAGATGGCGTGGATCGCGACCGAGGGCAATGCGTTCAACCACGCCACCGACCGCGTGCCCGACGTCCAGCGCCTGGCCGGACAGCTGAGACGCGAGGGCTACGCGATCAAGGCCGAGGTGGAGGTGTCGGCCAACGGCCGCGTGCGCCAGACCGCGCTGCGCGCGGCCGAGGTGCAGCGCTCGTTCGTGCACGATGGCCGCGTGCTCACCCGCAGCGTGCCAGGGTCGTTCTACGAGTTCATCAGCCGCGACCGCATCGAAGGCCCGACCTCGCCGCTCGACCTGAGCTTCGACAGCGGCAACGCGACCGGGATCTTCAAGATGACCGCGGCCACCGTACTGGCCGCATGACTGCGGGCGCTGGTGCACACTGCCCCCGGCGCCCTGTGCAACCCCACGAACTTTCGATGGTGATCGACATGAATCTCGCCCAACGTATCGCTTCCCTGTTCGACCAGCTCGGCCTGCCGCTGCCCGCGCAGGGCACGCACGAAGTGCGCTCGCCGATCACGCAGGAGCCGATCGCGCGCCTGCCGCTGCATGCGCATGCCGCCGCCGAAACGGCGATCGCCGAGGCGCAGCAGCGCTTCGTGTCGTGGCGCGAGGTGCCTGCGCCGGTGCGCGGCGGGGTGGTGCGCGCCTTCGGCGAGCTGGTGCGCCAGCACAAGGCGGCGCTGGGCGAAATCATCTCGATCGAGGTGGGCAAGATCCGCACCGAAGGCCTGGGCGAGGTGCAGGAGGTGGTGGACATCTGCGAGTTCGCGGTCGGCTTGTCGCGCCAGCTGCACGGCCTGCTGATCGCCAGCGAGCGGCCGGGGCACAAGCTGCTGGAAAGCTGGCATCCGCTGGGGCCCACGTTGGTGATCAGCGCATTCAACTTCCCGATGGCTGTGTGGGCCTGGAACGCGAGCCTGGCGCTCGTGTGCGGCAACACGCTGCTGTGGAAGCCGAGCGAGAGGACGCCGCTGTCCGCGCTGGCGATGCAGGGGCTGTTCACGCGCGCGGCCGAAAGCGCGGGCGTCGACCCGCGCGGCCTGTCGCAGGTGCTGCTGGGCGATGCGGCACTGGGCGACCAGCTGGTGCGCCATCCGCAGGTGCGCTGCGTCAGCGCCACGGGCTCCACGCGCATGGGTCGCGCAGTGGGGCTGGCCTGTGCCGAGCAGTTCAAGCGCAGCATCCTGGAACTGGGCGGCAACAACGCGGCGATCATCTGCGAGAGCGCAGATCTTTCGGTCGCGTTGCCGGCTGTGGTGTTTGCGGCCGCGGGCACCGCGGGCCAGCGTTGCACCAGCACGCGGCGCCTGTTCGTGCACCGCTCCCGCTACGACGCCGTGGTGGCCGAGGTGAAGGCGGCCTACGGGCGCCTCGTCATCGGCAATCCGCTGGACGAGAGCACCCGCGTGGGGCCGCTGTTCGAGCAACGCTCGTTCGAGGCGATGCAGGCCTCGCTGGCCGCTGCGCGCGACGCCGGCGGCACCGTGTTCGGTGGCGAGCGCGTACGGGTGAGCGGTGCGCCCAATGCGTTCTACGTGCGCCCGGCACTGGTGGAGATGCCGTCGCAATGCGGGCCGATGCTGGAGGAGACCTTCGCACCCATCCTCTACGTGCTGCCGTTCGACAGCGTGGACGAAGCCATCGCACTGAACAACGCCGCCGTGCACGGCCTGTCGAGCGCAATCTTCACCAACGACCTGCGCGAAAGCGAGCGATTCCTCGGTGCCTCGGGCAGCGACTGCGGCATCGCCAACGTGAACGCCGGCACCAGCGGTGCGGAAATCGGTGGTGCCTTCGGCGGCGAGAAGGACACCGGCGGCGGCCGCGAGAGCGGCTCCGACGCGTGGAAGGGCTACATGCGCCGCGCCACCAACACGATCAATTACTCGCGCAGCGTGGCCCTGGCGCAGGGCGTGCAGTTTCTTTGACGCCGGTGCTTCAGTGCGGCAGCGTGCGGCCCTGTCCGTGGGCCGCCAGATAGCGGCACACCGCGTCCACCTGCGGGCCGGCGTGCTGCACCGCCGTGCGCAGTTCGGCACGGCTGATGTCGAACACCCTGCACCAGTACGCGGCATCGAAATCGTGCCGCAGCTCGATGCGTCGTGCGTCGGCCCAGGTGCTGGGCGCATTGTTCTCTTGCATGGGAAGGCTCCATTCGATGAATGGACCCACCTTGCGCCGACGAACCGCTTGTTTCAAGCAACGCACCGGGGGCTTCATGGTTTCTTCAGGCGCCGGTACACCGGCAGCAGAGGAACCCGTGCGACTCGGCAAGGCAATTGGACGGGATCGCGTGGCTTTTCGGGGCATCGGCCCGCGGCCTGCCGGCGCATCATCGGCGCGACAGGGATAAGAGGAGAGGCCGCCATGTTCTGTTCCAAGCACCTCGTTCCGCAGGAAGGCTGCATGCACTGCCGCAGCGCCGTCGCCACGATCCGCCCCACCGTCTTCGCGGAACTGGCCGCGGCGGAGCTGCGCTCCGGCACCGAGTGCTGCCAAAGCTGCGGCTTCATCTTCTACGACGCACTTGAACACTGCCTGGAATGCGGGGAGCCGAACCCGCTGTCGCCCGCTCCGGAGACGATGCCGGCAGCGTTGCCGCTGGCGATCGAGGCCGACTTCATCGATCTCGATGCGCTGGTGCTGCAGGAGCCGCAGCCGGTGGCCCCGCTCCGGTCGCAAGCGCGTTAACGAGGGTCCTGGCTGCGCCGGTAGATGCGCAGCGCGCGCCGCACGTACTCCCGTGTCTCGCGGTAAGGCGGGATGCGATTGCCGTATTGCGCCACCGCGCCTTCCCCCGCGTTGTAGGCGGCCAGGATGAGCTCGATGCGACCATCGAAGAGCCGGTACAGATCGCGCAGGTAGCGCGTGCCGACGTCGATGTTGCGCGCGGGTTCCAGCAACTGCCCGGGCTCGGTCACCCCGTAGCGCGCGCCGGTTGCCGGCATCACCTGCATCAACCCGAGCGCGCCTTTGGCCGAGCGGGCCTGCGGCCGGTGGCCCGACTCGACCTGGATCACTGCCCGCACCAAGTCCGGGTCGACGTCGTGGCGCAGGCAGGCCTCCATGATCCAGTGCTCGAAGCGCCCGGCACCGCTGCGCTGGTCGCGCTCGCGCGTGCGCTGGCGCGGCATGTCGTCGTCAAGCTGGGACAGGCCGTCGCCGTCGGCAGCGTCGTCGAGGTCGTCGTCGTCCGGGTCGTCCTGAAGCACGCGCGGCCGCTTGGCATCGACGAGGTTCCAGGCGACCGTGGCGTCGCTGCCGGTGCAACCCTGCACGGCGTGCGGGAAGTTCCTGGCGATGTCCTGCACGCTGATCAGTTTTACGCCGTCCAACAGCGTGCAGCGGAAGCCCGAAGAGGGGGCCCGGAGGTCGGCCGCCACGGCCGGCTGCAGCAGGCACAACGCCCCGGCCGCGAGCACCCAGCGGCGCGCCGGTATGCAACCCATGGTCATCGAATGGTGTCTCCCTGGCGTGACCGATCGTCGCGTCGTTTGCGCAGGATCGCCTCGCATCCGCACTGGTCCACATCGGGGACAACACCAACACCGCTGCGGCGCGCGCCGCCGGCCGGCACGGGCCGCGGCCTCGGGTAATCCCTAGGCACTTTGACTTGCCGCAACCTTCCGTTGCGTCTAGGATTTACTTACCGGTCGGTCAATGAATGAACCTTGACCGCAGGAGTTGACGAATGCGCCATCCCGTGTCCCTGGATCCCATCGAACGCGCCAGCCAGGACGAACTGCAGGCCCTGCAGCTCAAGCGCCTGCAGTGGTCGCTGCAGCACGCCTACGAGAACGTGCCGCACTACCGCCAGGCCTTCGACGCCAAGGGCGTGCGCCCGTCGGATTGCAAGTCGCTGGCCGACCTCGCCAAGTTCCCGTTCACGACCAAGAAGGACCTGCGGGACAACTACCCGTTCGGCATGTTCGCGGTGCCGCGCGAGCAAGTGGCGCGCGTGCATGCCTCGTCCGGCACGACCGGCAAGCCCACGGTGGTCGGCTACACGAAGAACGACATCGACACCTGGGCCAACCTGGTGGCGCGCTCGATCCGCGCCTCCGGCGGCAAGGCGGGCGACATCGTGCATGTGGCCTACGGCTACGGCCTGTTCACCGGCGGGCTGGGTGCGCACTACGGCGCCGAGCGCCTGGGCTGCACCGTGATCCCGATGTCGGGCGGGCAGACCGAGAAGCAGGTGCAGCTGATCTGCGACTTCAAGCCCGACATCATCATGGTCACGCCGAGCTACATGCAGGTGATCATCGAGGAGTTCAGGCGCCAGGGGCTGGACCCGCGCGAGAGCTCGCTGCGCATCGGCATCTTCGGCGCGGAGCCGTGGACCGAGGCGATGCGCCAGGAGATCGAGCAGGCCGCCGGCATCGACGCGGTGGACATCTACGGCCTGTCCGAAGTGATGGGCCCGGGCGTGGCCAACGAATGCGTCGAGACCAAGGACGGCCCGACGATCTGGGAAGACCACTTCTACCCGGAAATCATCGACCCGGAGACCGGCGAGGTGCTGCCTGACGGCAGCGAGGGCGAACTGGTGTTCACCTCGCTGACCAAGGAAGCGCTGCCGATCATCCGCTACCGCACGCGCGACCTCACGCGCCTATTGCCGCCCACGGCACGCAGCATGCGTCGCATGGGCAAGATCGTCGGCCGCACCGACGACATGCTGATCATCCGCGGCGTCAATCTCTTTCCCACCCAGGTGGAGGAGATCGTGCTGCAGCACGGCCAACTCGGCGGCCAGTACCAGCTGTTGGTGTCACGCGAAGGCCCGCTCGATGCACTGGAGATCCGCTGCGAGGTGCTGCCCGAGCACGTGAACGCCGATCGCGACGAGATGGCGCGCACGGTGCAGCACCGCATCAAGACGCTGATCGGCGTGAGCGCACGGGTGATCGTGGGCCTGCCGGAAAGCATCGAACGCACGCTCGTCGGCAAGGCGCGCCGCGTGATCGACAAGCGGCCGAAATGACAACCCCCCTCGCTGCGCTCGCCGCCCCCCGAGGGGGCCGCCCAGGCCGCTTGGGAGCGGCCCGGCGCGGCCTGGGCGCGCACTAAAGGAGTTCAGATGTACACGCAAGCGATGGATGTGGGCCCAAAGGACGAGGCCAAGACGCTGAAGACCGCCGAGGAGCATCAGCTGCAGCAGCGCTTCGACGAGCGCATCGATGCCGGTGACTTCATCGAGGCCAAGGACTGGATGCCCGAGCACTACCGCAAGACGCTGGTGCGGCAGATCAGCCAGCACGCGCACTCGGAGATCGTGGGCATGCTGCCCGAAGGCAACTGGATCACGCGTGCGCCCACGCTCAAGCGCAAGGCGATCCTGCTGGCCAAGGTGCAGGACGAAGGCGGCCACGGCCTGTACCTGTATGCCGCGGCCGAGACGCTGGGCACCAGCCGCGACCAGCTGCTGGACGCGCTGCACACCGGCCGCGCCAAGTACAGCTCGATCTTCAACTACCCCACGCTCACCTGGGCCGACATCGGCGTGATCGGCTGGCTGGTGGACGGCGCGGCCATCATGAACCAGGTGCCGATCTGCCGCTGCTCGTATGCGCCGTATGCGCGCGCGATGGTGCGCATCTGCAAGGAAGAGAGCTTCCACCAGCGCCAGGGCTACGACGCGCTGCTGGTGATGATGAAGGACGGCACCGACGCTCAGCGCGCGATGGTGCAGGACGCGGTGAACCGCTGGTGGTGGCCCAGCCTGATGATGTTCGGCCCGCCCGACGCCGAATCGGTGCACTCGGCGCAGAGCATGCGCTGGGGCATCAAGCGCATCAGCAACGACGACCTGCGCCAGAAGTTCGTCGACGCCACGGTGCCGCAGGCCGAGGTGCTGGGCGTGACGCTGCCCGACGCGGATCTCAAGTGGAACGACGAGCGCCAGCACTACGACTTCGGCGTGATCGACTGGAGCGAATTCTGGCGCGTGGTCAATGGCCACGGGCCCTGCAACAAGGAGCGCCTGGCCGCACGCGTGAAGGCGTGGGACGACGGCGCATGGGTGCGCGAGGCCGCCATGGCGCATGAAGCCAGGCGCGCCGCCAAGATGAAGGAAGCAGCATGAGCGAGGTTCAACGCAACGAGTGGCCGCTGTGGGAGGTGTTCGTGCGCAGCAAGGCCGGGCTCGACCACAAGCACTGCGGCAGCCTGCATGCCGCCGATGCGCCGATGGCCATTCAGCTGGCGCGCGACGTGTACACGCGGCGCCAGGAAGGCACCAGCGTGTGGGTGGTGCGCTCCGACCAGATCGTGGCCTCCGACCCGGGCGAGAAGGACATGTACTTCGACCCGATGGAGGACAAGGTGTACCGCCACCCCACGTTCTACAAGCTGCCCGACGCCGTGGACCACATGTGATGAGTGCCAGCATCGTCATCGGCAAGAGCCCCGAACTGCAGTACGTGCTGCGCCTGGCCGACACCTGCCTGATCCTCGGCCAGCGCCTGGGCGAGTGGACCGGCCATGCGCCGGTGCTCGAGGAAGACATCGCGCTGACCAACGTGGCGCTCGACCTGATCGGCCAGGCGCGCGCGCTGCTCACGCATGCGGCGCGGCTGGACGGCCGCGGCCACGACGAGGATCAGCTCGCGTTCCTGCGCGACGAGCGCGACTTCGTGAACCCCACGCTGGTCGAGTTGCCCAAAGGTGACTTCGCCTTCACGATGCTGCGCAACCTGGCGGTATCCACCTGGCTGAAACTGATGTGGGAGCGCCTGGCCTCGTCGAGCGACACCGAGCTGGCCGCGATCGCCGGCAAGGCGATCAAGGAGGCGCGCTACCACCAGCAGCATGCCGCCGACTGGGTGGTGCGCCTGGGCGACGGCACCGACGAATCCGCGCGCCGCATGCGTGCGGCGCTCGACGCGCTGTGGCCGTACACCGCCGAGCTGTTTGCCGACGATGCCGTCGACGACGCGGCGGCGCAGGGCGGCTTGGGCCCAAAGGCCAGCGAGCTGCGCGCGCCCTGGCTGGCCGAGATGAGCAGCGTGCTCGAGGAAGCGAATCTTGCGCTGCCGCAGGACACGCCCTTCATCACCGAAGGCAAGCATGGCCGCCACAGCGAGCACATGGGCTACATCCTCACCGAGATGCAGTTCCTGCAGCGCGCCTATCCCGGAGGCGCGTGGTGAACGTGGCGGCGGCAGCGTCGCCCCGCGTGCAGCAGGCCTGGAGCGTGCTGCAGACGGTGCTCGATCCCGAGGTGCCGGCGCTGTCGGTGGTGGATCTGGGCATCGTGCGCGAGGTGATCGACCATGGCGACGCGATGGAGGTGGTGCTCACGCCCACCTACAGCGGCTGCCCCGCCACCGAGGTCATCGAAGCCAGCGTGCGCGGCGCGCTCGAAGTCGCGGGCCTGGGCCCGATGCGCATGAGCCTGCGCCTCGCGCCTGCATGGACCACCGACTGGATCAGCGACCAGGGGCGCGTCAAGCTGCGCGAATACGGCATCGCGCCGCCGGGCATGGTGGACGCAACGCAAGGTGCGCCGATCCGCCTCGTGCGGCGCGAGAACGTGCCGTGCCCGCGCTGCGGCAGCACGCACACGGAGCGCCTGTCCGCCTTCGGCGCCACCGCCTGCAAGGCGCTGTATCGCTGCATCGCCTGCCGCGAGCCCTTCGAACATTTCAAGCCGATATGAGCAGCCTCCATTTCCACGCGCTGAAGGTGCGCGACGTGCAGCCGGACACCGACGAAGCGGTGATCCTGTCGTTCGACGTGCCGCCCGAGCTGCGGGACACGTTCCGCTTCACGCAGGGCCAGTACCTCACCTTGCGCGCGCGGCCCAACGGCGAGGAACTGCGCCGCTCCTATTCCATCTGCGCCGGGGTCGACGATCCCTGCCTGCGCGTGGGCGTGCGCAAGGTGCCCGGCGGCGCGTTCTCCAGCTGGGTGGGCGAGGGGCTGCACGTGGGTGACTTGCTGGAGGTGATGCCGCCGCAGGGCCGCTTCCATGTGCCGCTGGATCCGTCGGCCGAGCGCCACTACCTCGGCGTGGCCGGTGGCAGCGGCATCACGCCGATCCTGTCGATCATGAAGACGGTGCTGGCGCGCGAGCCGAAGAGCACGTTCACGCTGATCTACAGCAACCGCCGGCCTGCCTCCACGATGTTCAAGGAGGAGCTGGAGGATCTGAAGAACCGCTATCTCACGCGCCTGTCGCTGCACCATGTGTTCACGCAGGAGCATGTGGACGCACCGCTGTATGCCGGCCGGCTCACGCGTGAGAAGCTGGCGCAGTTCTTCGGCACGCTGGTCGATCCGCGGCGCATCGACCATGCGTTCGTCTGCGGTCCGTTCCAGATGAACGACGAGGTGGAGGCCGCGCTGCGCGAAGCCGGCGTGGCCGAGGAGCGCATCCACATCGAGCGCTTCGGCGCCCCGCTGCCCACGCCGGCCGACGCGCTGCGCCACGAGGCCCAGCCCGACGACGCCGACAACGCGCGCATCGAGGTCATCCGCGACGGCATCCGGCGCGAGATCACGTTCCGCAAGACCGACCCCAGCATCCTCGACGCCGCCGCTGCGGCCGGCATGGACGTGCCGTACTCGTGCAAGTCGGGCGTGTGCTCCACCTGCCGCTGCAAAGTGCTGGAAGGCGAGGTGCGCATGGACCGCAACTTCGCGCTCGACAAGGCCGAGGTGGCGGCCGGCTTCGTGCTCAGCTGCCAGTCGCATCCGTTGACCGACAAGGTCGTGATCAGCTTCGACGAACGCTAAAGGACATTGCTTGGCCCGAGGCCGATCCGCCACCTACGACCAGCAACGCGACGAGATTCTGGCGCGCGCGGCGGAGCTGTTCGCCGATCGCGGCTATCCGGGCACCTCGATGAACGAGGTGGCCGCGGCCTGCGGCGTGACCAAGCCGGCGCTGTACCACTACTTCCGCGACAAGGACGCGCTGCTGGCCGCGATCGCGCAGAACCACGTCGACCACCTCGAGGCCGTGGTGGCCGAGGTGTGCACGCTCGGCCTGCAGCCGCAGGCGCATCTGCGCCAGTTGATCGTCAGCTTCGTGCGCGACTATGCGCACTCGCAACACGAGCATCGCGTGCTCACGCAGGACGTGAAGTTCCTGCCGGCGCCCGAGCGCAAGCAGGTGCTCGACGCCGAGCGCCGCGTGGTGGCTGCGTTTGCCGACGCCATCGCCGCCGTGCGGCCGGGGCTGGACAGTGCGGGTTTGCACAAGCCCCTGACGATGCTGCTTTTCGGCATGATGAACTGGCTGTTCACCTGGCTGCGCCCCGACGGGCGCCTGACGCATGACGCCATGAGCGACATCGTCGCCGACCTGTTCTTCGGCGGCCTGCAGGCCGTGCAGCTCGAACGGGCCGTGGCCGCTGCTTCCCCCTCGCGGCGGCGCAAGACGCCGACCGTTTCGCTTTCCCCCTCAGAAGGAGACAACCCGTGAAGACGCTCTCTCGACTGGCCGCCGCCGCGCTGCTGGCCCTCGGCACCACGGCCGCACTGGCCGACATCAACGTCGGCGTGGTCGTGTCGGCCACCGGCCCGGCCGCCTCGCTCGGCATTCCGGAGAAGAACACCATCGCCTTGATGCCGCAGAAGGTCGGCAACGAGAAGGTCAACTACATCGTGCTCGACGACGCGTCGGACACCACCACCGCCGTCTCCAACACGCGCAAGCTGATCAGCGAGAACAAGGTCGACCTGATCATCGGCTCCACCATCACGCCCAACTCGCTGGCGATGATCGACGTGGTGGCCGAGAACAAGACGCCGATGATCTCGATGGCCGCCAGCTCGCGCATCGTGGAGCCGGTGGATGCCAAGCGCCACTGGGTGTTCAAGACGCCGCAGAACGACATCATGATGGCGCTGGCCATCGCGGGCCACATGGCCGACGCGGGCGTCAAGACGGTGGGCTTCATCGGCTTTGCCGACGCCTACGGCGAAGGCTGGTTCAACGAGTTCAACAAGATCGCCAGCACCAAGGGCCTGACGATCGTGGCCAACGAGCGCTACAACCGCACCGACACCTCGGTGACCGGCCAGGTGCTGAAGCTCGTGGCCGCGCACCCCGACGCGGTGCTGATCGCCGGCTCCGGCACGCCCGCCGCGCTGCCGCAGAAGGCGCTGAAGGAGCGCGGCTACGCCGGCAAGTACTACCAGACCCACGGCGTGGCCAACAACGACTTCCTGCGCGTCGGCGGCAAGGACGTGGAGGGCACCTTCCTGCCCGCCGGCCCGGTGCTGGTTGCCGCCCAGCTGCCGCCCACCCACCCCGTGTACAAGAGCGCCAACGCCTACATCGCCGCGTATGAAGGCAAGTACGGCAAGGGCAGCGTCTCCACCTTCGGCGGCCATGCGTGGGACGCGGGCCTGTTGATGCAGCGCGCCGCCACCGAGGCGCTGAAGAAGGCCAAGCCGGGCACCGCCGAGTTTCGCGAGGCGCTGCGCGACGGGCTGGAGAACATCAAGGAGCTGCCCGGTGCACACGGCGTGTTCAACACCTCGCCCAAGGATCACCTGGGCCTGGACAAGCGCGGCCGCGTGATGGTGGAGATCGTGAACGGCAAGTGGAAATACGTGCAGTAGTGAGCCCCCGGCTCGCGGAGTACCGCGAGCCCCGCCCCCCATGGGGGCCGCCGCGGGGTTAGGGGCGGCCCGGCGCCCCGCGGCGCTTCTCCGGTCGCCCCGCTAGCGGCCCTTTGCTCCCTACCACCCGACCCCGATGGACTTCCAGATCTCGATGCTGCTGGGCCAGGACGGTATCGTCAACGGCTCGCTCTACGCGCTGCTCGCGCTGGCCCTGGTGCTGGTGTTCTCGGTCACGCGCGTGATCTTCGTGCCTCAGGGCGAGCTGGTGGCTTTCGGTGCGCTGTCGCTCGCGCTGCTGCAAGCAGGCCAGACGCCTCCCACGCTGTGGCTGCTGCTGGCGCTGTCGGCCGCGGTGTTGGTGGTCGAGGCGGCGCGGCGCCAGCGCGGCGTCGAGATCGACTGGCCTGTCACCTTGCTGTGGACCGTGCTGCTGCCCGGCGCTGCCGCGCTGATGGTGCTGGCCGTGAAGCCCGCGAGCCTGCTCGGGCAGATGCTCGCCACCTTGCTGCTGATCACGCCGATGGGCCCGCTGATGTACCGCCTCGCGTTCCGCCCGCTGGCCGACGCCACCGTGCTCACCTTGCTGATCGCGTCGGTGGCGCTGCACGAGGTGCTGGTCGGCCTGGGCCTGTACTTGTTCGGGCCGATGGGCTTCTCGACGCCGCGCTTTTCGGATGCGCGCTTCGATGTGGGAGCGGGCGTGCAGATCAGCGGGCAGTCGCTGATCGTGGTGGGCGCTGCAGCCGCGCTGTCGGCGCTGCTGTTCGTGTTCTTCGAGCGCTCGATCGTCGGCAAGGCCCTGCGTGCCACGGCGATCAATCGCGTCGGTGCGCGGCTGATGGGCATTCCCACCGGCTTGGCCGGTGACCTGAGCTTCGCGCTCGCCGCACTGATCGGCGCGGTGTCCGGCATGTTGGTGGCCACGATCACGACCATCCAGTACGACACCGGCTTCCTGATGGGCCTCAAGGGCTTCGTCGCGGCCATCATCGGCGGCCTGGCCAGCTACCCGCTGGCGATGGCCGGTGCCTTGCTCGTGGGCCTGCTCGAAAGCTTCTCCGCCTTCTGGGCCAGCGCGTACAAGGAGGTCATCGTCTTCACCTTGATCCTGCCGGTGCTGCTGTGGCGCTCGCTGCGCAGCCGCCATGTGGAGGAAGACGAATGAACGCGCAGCGTCGCCCATTGACTGCGCGCGTCCTTCTTGCGACGGCGGTGCTCGTGTTCCTGGCGGCATGGCCGTTCCTGTCGCCGTTCAGCATCACGCTGCTTTGCTACATCGGCCTGTACGCGCTGGTCGCGCTCGGGCTGGTGATGCTCACAGGCATCGCGGGCATCACCTCGTTCGGCCAGGCTGCGTTCGTCGGGCTCGGCGCATATGCCACCGGCTTGGTGTGCACCTCGCCCGCGGTCGCGGGCTGGCTCGGCCTGGCTGTCGATTCGGCCTGGCTGCCATGGGCGGGCCTGGCGGCCGGCCTGCTGCTCACCGGCGCGGTAGCCTGGACCCTGGGCGCCGTGACGCTGCGGCTGTCGGGTCACTACCTGCCGCTGGCCACCATCGCCTGGGGCCTGAGCCTGTTCTTCCTGTTCGGCAACCTCGAGATCCTCGGCGGACACACCGGCATGAGCGGGGTGCCGCCCTTGCGCTTCGGCAGCTTCGAGCTCACCACCGGCCGTGTGCTCGGGCTGGTGATCTGGGGCGCACTGCTGCTGGCCATGTGGGCGCTGCACAACCTGCTCGATTCGCGCCCGGGCCGCGCCATCCGTGCGCTGAAGTCGGGCCGCGTGATGGCGGAGTCGATGGGCGTGGACACCGCGCGCCAGCGCATCAAGGTGTTCGTGCTCGCGGCGCTGCTGGCCGCGTTGAGCGGCTGGCTGTATGCGCACCTGCAGCGCTTCTTGAACCCCACGCCGTTCAACCTGGGTTTGGGCATCGAGTACCTGTTCATGGCGGTGCTTGGTGGCTCGGCCCACCTGTGGGGCGCCGTGCTCGGTGCCGCGGTGATCACGATGCTGAAGGAGTCGCTGCAGGACGTGCTGCCGCGGCTGCTGGGCGCCAGCGGCAACTTCGAGGTGGTGGTGTTCGGCCTGCTGATGGTGCTGATGCTGCAGCGGGCCCCGGCGGGGCTGTGGCCGGCCATCGTCGCGCGCGTGCGGCGCTGGCTGCAGCCGGTGCGGCGCAGCCTGCCGGCACACGCGCCGGCCTTGCCGCAACGCGCGCTGCCTGCGCCGGGCAGCGTGGTGCTGCAGGCGCAGCGGGTCACGAAGCGCTTTGGCGGGCTGGTGGCCAACAGCGACGTCAGCCTCAGCGTGAAGGCGGGCGAGGTGCACGCGCTGATCGGCCCCAACGGCGCCGGCAAGAGCACCTTCTTCAACATGATTTCGGGCGTCGACGATCCCACCGAAGGCGAGGTGCAGCTGCTCGGTGCCTCGATGGCCGGCAAGCCCTCGCGCGCGTTCGCGGCGCGCGGCCTCGGCCGCACCTTCCAGCATGTGCGCCTGCTGAAGGACCGCAGCGTGCTCGACAACGTGGCGCTGGGCGCTCACCTGCGCGCGCACGCCGGCTGGCTGAAGGCGATGCTGCGGCTCGACGGCGCGCAGGAAGCGGCGCTGCTGCAGGAGGCGCGTCGTCAGCTCGAGCGCTGCGGGTTGGCGGATCAGGCCGACGACCCCGCCGGCGCGCTGCCGCTCGGCCAGCAGCGCATCGTGGAGATCGCGCGCGCGCTGGCTGCGCAGCCGGCCGTGCTGTTGCTCGACGAGCCTGCCGCCGGCCTGCGCCACCTGGAAAAGCGCGCGCTGGCCGAGCTGCTGGCGCAGCTTCGCAGCGAGGGCCTCGGCGTGCTGGTGGTCGAGCACGACATGGAATTCGTGATGCGGCTGGCCGACCGCGTGACGGTGCTGGAGTTCGGCCAGGTGATCGCGCATGGCACGCCGCGGGAGGTGCAGGCCGACCCGCGCGTGCTGGAGGCCTACCTCGGTGGCCTGGAGCCGCAGGCCGCGTCACCGGCGGAGGCGGTGGCATGAAGGCACTGCTGCAACTCGACGACTTCAGCGTGTCGTATGGCCCGGTGGAGGCCGTGCACCAGGTCGCGCTGGAAGTGCGCGAAGGCGAGATCGTCACCGTCATCGGCCCCAACGGCGCCGGCAAGACCACGCTGCTGTCGGCCGCGATGGGCCTGCTGCCCTCTCGCGGCGCCGTGCGTTGGCGCGGTGAGCGCTTGCCGCGCGTCACGGTCGAGACGATGGTCGCGCACGGCATCGGCCTGGTGCCGGAAAAGCGCGAGCTGTTCGGCGAGATGACGGTCGAGGACAACCTGCTGCTCGGCGGCTTCGCGCAGTGGAAGGCCGGCCGGCGCAACCAGCGCGAGCGCATGCGCGACGTGTTCGCGATCTTCCCGCGCCTGCAGGAGCGCCGCGCGCAGCTGGCCGCCACCTTGTCGGGCGGCGAACGGCAAATGCTGGCGATCGGCCGTGCGCTGATGGCCGAGCCGAAGCTGCTGATGCTCGACGAGCCCTCGCTCGGCCTCGCGCCGCTGATCGTGCGCGAGGTGCTGCAGGTGGTGGCCGGCTTGCGCGACCGCGGCGTGGCGGTGCTGCTGGTGGAGCAGAACGCGCGCGCCGCATTGCAGATCGCCGATCGTGGCTACGTGCTGGAGATGGGCAGCGTGGCCTTGAGCGGCGCCGCCGACGCGTTGGCGCGCGATCCCCGCATCGTGCAGACCTACCTGGGCCTGGGCGGCCACCACGCCGCGGCCTGATGTACCGAACACAAGGAGTATTTCGATGAGCATGTCCGCACCCTCGCAACTGCAGAGCTTCATCGGCGGCCGCTGGCTGGGCGGCCAGCCGGGCCAGCAACTGACCAGCGCGGTCAACGGCCAACCGGTGGCGCTGACGCATGCCGAAGCCATCGACTTCGGCGAGGCCGTGCAGCACGCCCGCCGCGACGGCGTGGGCAGCCTGCTGGCGCTGGACTTCCAGCAGCGTGCGCAACGCCTGAAGGCGCTGGCCGCCTACCTCAACGAGCACAAGGAGCAGCTGTACGCGCTGTCGCATCACACCGGCGCCACGCGCAACGACAGCTGGATCGACATCGAAGGCGGCAGCGGCACCTTGTACGCATATGCCAGCGTCGGCACCAACGAGCTACCCTCGGGCAACCTGGTGCACGAGGGCCCGGCGATGCCGTTGGGCAAGCAGAACCACTTTGCCGGCACGCACATCCTGGTGCCGCGCGGCGGCGTGGCCGTGCACATCAACGCGTTCAACTTCCCGATATGGGGCATGCTGGAGAAGTTCGCGCCCAGCTTCCTGGCCGGCATGCCGTGCATCGTGAAGCCGGCCACCGCCACCAGCTTTCTCACCGAAGCCTGTGTGCGCCTGATGCACCAGAGCGGCCTGCTGCCGGCCGGCGCGCTGCAGCTGGTGATCGGCAGCACGGGTGATCTGCTGGAGCGCCTGGACGGGCAGGACGTGGTCACCTTCACCGGCTCGGCCGACACCGCGGCCAAGCTGCGCGTGCACCCCAACCTCGTGCGCCACTCGGTGCCGTTCAACGCCGAGGCCGATTCGCTGAACAGCGCCATCCTCGGGCCCGACGTGACACCTGACGACCCGGAGTTCGAACTCTTCGTCAAGGAGGTGGTGCGCGAGATGACGGTCAAGGCGGGCCAGAAGTGCACCGCGATCCGGCGCACGCTGGTGCCGCGCGCGCAGCTAGACGCCGTGGCGCAGGCGCTGAAGGCCCGCCTGGCCAAGGTGACCGTGGGCGACCCGGCGATGGAAGGCGTGCGCATGGGCGCGCTCGCGTCGCGCAGCCAGCAGGCCGACGTGAGCGAGCGCGTGGCGCGGCTGCTGCAGGGCAATCAGCTGGTGTTCGGTGAGCGCGATGGCTTCAAGCCGGTGGGCGAGGGCGTGCGCGAAGGCGCGTTCTTCTCGCCCACCTTGCTGCTGTGCGAACACCCGCAGGCCAACGACGCCGTGCACGATGTGGAGGCCTTCGGCCCGGTGAGCACGCTGATGCCGTATGGCGATCTCGACGAGGCGCTGCAGCTGGCCGCGCGCGGCCGCGGCAGCCTGGTGGCCACACTGGTGACGCACTCCCCGGCGGTGGCCGCGCAAGCGATCCCGCGCATGGCGGCGTGGCACGGCCGGTTGCTGGTGCTGGACCGTGAAGCGGCCACCGAGTCCACCGGGCATGGCTCACCGTTGCCATCGCTCAAGCACGGCGGCCCCGGCCGCGCCGGTGGCGGCGAGGAGCTGGGCGGGCTGCGCGCGGTCAAGCACTACTTGCAGCGTGCGGCGGTTCAAGGCTCGCCGACGATGCTCACGGCCGTCACCGGCGAGTACGTGCGCGGTGCCGCGGTGCGCGAGAGCGAGCTGCATCCGTTCCGCCGCCACTTCGAGGACCTGCAGATCGGCGACTCGCTGCTCACGCATCGGCGCACCGTGAGCGAGGCCGACATCGTGAACTTCGGCGGCGTGTCGGGCGACTACTTCTACATGCACTTCGACGAGCTCGCCGCCAAGGAGACGCAGTTCGGCCAGCGCATTGCGCACGGCTACTTCGTGCTGTCGGCGGCGGCCGGGCTGTTCGTGTCGCCGGCACCCGGGCCGGTGCTGGCCAACTACGGGCTGGACACGCTGCGCTTCGTGAAGCCGGTGGCCATCGGCGACACCATCCAGGCACGTCTTACCGCCAAGCGCAAGATCGACAGGGCCACCAAGAAGGGCCAGGCGCCGCAGGGTGTGGTGGCCTGGGACGTCCAGGTGACCAACCAGCACGGCGAGCTGGTGGCCAGCTACGACATCCTCACGCTGGTGGCCAAGAAGGCCTGATCGGTTCAGCGGGCGCGGCGCGCCCGCACGGCTTCGGCCAGTTGATGCAGCACCGGCTCGGTTTGCGCCCAGCCGATGCAGGCGTCGGTGATCGAGACGCCGCGTTTCAACGGCACGCCGGGCTTCAAGTCCTGGCGGCCTTCCTCGAGGTGGCTTTCGATCATCACGCCGATGATGCGGTGCTCGCCCTGGCTCAGCTGGCGGGCCACGTCGGCGGCCACCTCGATCTGACGCGCGTGCTGCTTGCTGGAGTTGGCGTGCGAGCAGTCCACCATCACCTGCTCGCGCAGACCCGCCTTGCGCAGCACGGCGCAGGCGGCCTCGATGCTGGCCGCATCGAAGTTGGGGCCTTTGCTGCCGCCGCGCAGGATCACGTGCGCGTCGGCGTTGCCGCGCGTCTCGAAGATGGCGGCCTGGCCCATCTTGGTCATGCCCATGAACGCGTGGCTGGCGCTGGCGGCCACCAGTGCGTCGGCGGCCACCTGCACGCCGCCGTCGGTGCCGTTCTTGAAGCCGATCGGTGACGACAGGCCCGAGGCCAACTGCCGGTGGCTCTGGCTTTCGGTGGTGCGCGCGCCGATCGCGCCCCAGGCGATCAGATCGGCGATGTACTGCGGGCTCAGCAGGTCGAGGAACTCGGTGCCCGCCGGCAGGCCGAGCTCGGTGACCTCCAGCAACAGCTGGCGCGCGCGGCGCAGTCCTTCGTTGATGCGGTAGCTGCCGTCCAGCCGTGGGTCGTTGATGTAGCCCTTCCAGCCGACCGTGGTGCGCGGCTTCTCGAAGTACACGCGCATCACGACCACCAGCTCATGCTTGAGCGCGTCGGCGGCCTGTTTCAGCAGCCGGGCATAGGCGATCGCCTGTTCATGGTCATGGATCGAGCAGGGGCCCACCACGGCGACAAGACGGTCGTCACGCCCGTGCAGCACCGCTGCGATCTCGGCGCGGCTGCGCTCGATCAGCGCCTGCGCGGCTTCGGGCACCGGCAGCTCGTCTTGCAGCAGCGCGGGCGAGATCAGCGGGCGCACCGCGCCGATGCGCACGTCGTCGATGCGCGTGGTGTCGCGCGTGCTGTCGGCCACGCCGGCTTCGCGGTCGCTGGTAGGGTCGTCGATGCGAGGGGGCATGGTCAGTGGCGGTTGGGTTCGGGTGGCGTGTCGGGGGTTTCGTCGTCTTCGGACGGACGCGTCGGCACGCGGTAGCTCTCGCTGGCCCACGCGCCCAGGTCGAGGCTGCGGCAGCGTTCGCTGCAGAACGGGCGCCAGCGGTTGCGCGGCGAAAACGGCGTCAAGGTGCCGCAGTGCGGGCAGGGCACCTGCTTGACAGGGCGTTCTGGGTTGCCGGCCATAGGCTCAGGAGCACAAGGTGAGCTCGAAGGCCACGTCCTCGTTCACCGGCTTGAGCCGGCCTTCGGCGTCGGCCTTCATGAAGCGCACCGACACCATCAGCCGGTGGCCGCTGATCTCGGGCACCAGCGTTTCCTCGCCCTGCAGCTTCACGCGCAGCAGGTGGTACTGCTTGCCGGCCGGCAGGCTCTGCTGGAACTGGCCCGCGGGTGCCACGGCGCGCTGCGGCACGCCGGCGTCACGCAGCAGGCCGAGCAGCACGTTCAGGCCCTCCGCCAGGGGCGTGAGCGTGGTGATCCACTGCACCAGATCGGCGCGACGCCGCTGTGCCGGCTGCTGCTGCCAGGCGTAGTAGGCCGGCAGGTCGAACTCGCACGTACCGCCGGGAATGCTGATGCGGCTGCGGATGCTCATCAGCCATTCGTTGGCGGTGAGCGCCTGGCCGGCCTTGCCCTGCAGCGCGTTCAGACCATTGAAGGCATGGTCGAGGCGGCCGACGATCTCGTCGAGCGCGGCCTCGCTGATGGCCGGGTTGCCGCGATACGCATTGAGCTGCGCCTTGTGGCGCTCCAGCTCCTTCAGCAGGTCGCTCTTGAGGTCGGCGCGCGAGGCGACGTCCATGATCTCGAAGATCGTCGCCAGCGCGAAGTGATGGTCCACTGGCGCGTCGCGCGGAATCAGCTGCCCGAGCCGGTCGAACAGATGCTCCAGCCGCAGCATCGTGCGGATGCTCTCGTTGAACGGGTATTCGTAGCGAATCACTGCGCGTCTTTCGTGAATCTTCCACTTGACGCGGAAGCGGTGCCGATTGTTCCACACGACACCGCGCGCAGCCCCGTACAGGCTGCAAGGGGATGTCAGGCCGGCGCAGGCAGCCAGTGTGCCCACAGCGCGGCTACCTCCGCCTGCAGCTGCGGCAAGGCCAGCGTGTCGTTGTGGATCACCGCATCGGCGATCGAGCGCCGATGCGCGCGCGACGCCTGCTGGGCCATCACGTCGCGCACGGCCTGCTCGCTCCAGCCCGAGCGGGCCATCACGCGCCGCACCTGCGTGGCCTCGCTGCAGTCGACCACGAGGACGCGGTCGACGCGGCGGCGCCAGTGGGCGGATTCGGCCAGCAGCGGCACGTCGAACACCAGCGGATGCTGCGCCGCTGCCAGTGCGCGGCGGTCGCATTCGTCGCCAATCAGGGGGTGCAGGATCGCCTCGAGCCGGCGCCGCTGGCCGGCGTCGGCGAACACGAGGGCGCGCATCCGGGCGCGGTCGAGTGCGCCGTCGGCATCGATCAGCGCATCGCCGAACGCCTGCGCCAAGGCCGGCAGTGCGCGGCCGCCGGGCGCAGTGAGCTCGCGCGCGATCGCGTCGGTGTCGATCAATGCCGCGCCCAGTTGCACCAGCAACTCCGCGACCGTGCTCTTGCCGCTGCCGATGCCGCCTGTCAGGCCGATGCGCGGCCGATGCCCTGCAGCCACCTCAGGCCCATCCGAGCCAGCCCAGCACGCGCGGCTCGCCGACGAGGATGACGACGATGGCGCCGCCCGCCAGGAAAGGGCCGAAGGGCACGTACCGGCCCTCGCGCAGTGACGACTTCATCTTCATGCCGATCCCAACCATCGCGCCGATCACGGAGGCCATCAGCAGCACCGGCACCACCATCTGCCAGCCGAGCCAGGCGCCCAGCGCGGACATCAGCTTGAAGTCACCGAAGCCCATGCCCTCCTTGCCGGTGGTGAGCTTGAACAGCCAGTACACGGACCACAGCGACAGGTATCCGGCCACGGCGCCCCACAGTGCCCCGGGCAGCGCAAGCGAGGTCCAGCCAAGCGCGCTGGCCACCAGGCCCGCCCACAGCAGCGGCAGCGTGATCGCATCCGGCAACACGGTGGTGTCCCAGTCGATGGCCGCCAGCGCCAGCAATGCAGCCACCACCGCACACCACAGCAGCGCGACCGGCTGTGCGCCGAAGCGCCAGGCCACGCCGGCGAACAGCGCTCCCGTCAGCACTTCGACGAACGGATAGCGCGCGGAGATGCGCACGCCGCACGCGGAGCAGCGGCCCTTCAGCCGCAGCCAGCCGAGCAGCGGGATGTTCTCGTGCCAGCGGATCTGGTGTCCACAGGAGGGGCAGCGCGAGCGTGGTTGCGCCAGGCTGAACGCGGGCAAGGCCTCGGCGGCACGCTCCAGCGTCTCGGCCGCCTGTTGCACGCTGGTGGGGACCGGCTCGCCGCGGCGGCCGGCGAACACGCGGCGCCAGGAGTCATGGTCCGCCAGCTGCTGGCCGACGTCACGCCACCATTGGCGCTCCAGCATCACCGGCAGCCGGTGCACCACCACGTTCAGGAAACTGCCGATGCAAAGGCCCAGCAGGGCGAGCACGGGAATCGAGAGCCACACCTCTGCCGGCACCGTCGACCCTCACACGACCTGGCCGAGCTTGAAGATCGGCAAGTACATCGAGATCACGATGCCGCCGATCAACACGCCGAGGATCACGATGATGAAAGGCTCCATCAGGCTCGACAGCCCCTTGACCATCTCGTCCACCTCGTCCTCGTAGAACTCGGCGGCTTTGCCCAGCATGTGGTCCAGCGAGCCGGACTCTTCGCCGATCGCAGTCATCTGCAGCACCATGGTCGGGAACACGCCGGTGGTCTGCATCGAGGTGGTCAACGCGGAGCCGGTGGATACGTCGCGCTGGATCTGCTCGGTGGCCTCCACGTACACGGCGTTGCCGGAGGCGCCACCCACCGAATCGAGCGCTTCGACCAACGGCACGCCGGCCGCGAACATCGTCGACAGCGTGCGGGTCCAGCGCGCAATCACGGACTTGTTGATCAGGTCACCGAACACGGGGATGCGCAACAGCAGCCGGTCCATGGCCTTCTGCATCTTCTCCGAGCGCTTCCAGCTCTGCAGAAAGAAGTAGCCGCCGCCGATCAGGATGCCGAAGATCAGCCACCAGTACGAAACGAAGAACTCCGACATCGCAATCACCACCAGCGTGGGCGCCGGCAGGTCGGCGCCGAAGGACTTGAACACGTCCTTGAATGCCGGGATCACGAAAATCATGATGACGGTGAGCACGATGAACGCGACCACCATCACGGCGATCGGGTAGGTCAGCGCCGACTTGATCTTGTTCTTCAGCGCCATCGTCTTTTCCTGGTACATCGCCAGGCGATCGAGCAACTGCTCCAGGATGCCGCCCGACTCGCCGGCCTCCACGAGGTTGCAGTACAACGCGTCGAAGTACATCGGATGCTTGCGGAACGCAGACGACAGGCTCGTGCCGGTCTCCACATCGGAGCGGATGTCGTTGAGCAGGCGAGTCAGCCGCGGGTTGGTGCTGCCCCGCGCCACGATGTCGAAGGACTGCAGCAGCGGCACACCGGCCTTCATCATGGTGGAGAGCTGGCGCGTGAAGATCGCGATGTCCTTCTGCTTGATCGAGCGCCCACCGCTGGTCTTGCGCTTCTTGATCTTCGTGATCAGGATGCCTTGCCGGCGCAGGCTGGCGCTGACCGCGGCCTCGCCGCCAGAGCGCGTCTCGCCGCGCACCACCTTGCCGCTGCGATCCTTGCCTTCCCACTCGAAGATGAATTCCCTGATGTTGCGGGCGGTCGCTGCTGCGCTTGCTGTTGCCATGAAGCCCTCCGGGAGCCTTCCCTAACGTGCTGTGGTCGCGAACGAGTGCGGGTTCACTCGTTCGTGCATGTGATCACTTCTTCCAGTGTCGTGACGCCGGCCCGCACCTTGATCAGCCCCGACTGCCGCAGATCACGTACGCCTTCCTTCTGTGCCTGCGCCGCAATGTCCATCGCGGCGCCTTCGGACAGGATGATGCGTTGTATCGCTTCGCTGATCGGCATCACCTGGTACAGGCCCACCCGACCCTTGTAGCCGTTGTTGCAGGCACTGCACCCGACCGCGCGATAGGCCTGCCAGCTGCCGTCCAGGTCCTCGTCCTTGAAGCCCGCCTTCTTGAGCGACTCGCGTGGAAACTCCGCCGGCTTCTTGCAGTTCTCGCAAAGACGCCGTGCCAGACGCTGCGCGGTGATCAACAGCACGCTGGAGGCAATGTTGAACGGTGCCACGCCCATGTTGAGCAGACGCGTCAATGTGCTGGGCGCGTCGTTGGTATGCAGCGTGGACATCACCATATGGCCGGTCTGAGCCGCCTTGATCGCGATGTCGGCGGTTTCGAGATCGCGGATTTCACCCACCATGATCACGTCCGGATCCTGGCGCAAGAAGGCCTTCAGTGCGGCCGCGAAGGTCAGGCCGGCCTTGTCGTTCACGTTGACCTGATTGATGCCGGGCAGGTTGATTTCCGCCGGGTCTTCCACGGTGGAGATGTTCACGCCCGGCTGGTTCAGGATGTTCAGGCAGGTGTACAGCGACACGGTCTTGCCCGACCCCGTGGGGCCGGTCACCAGCACCATCCCGTAAGGCCGTTGGATCGCCTGCATCAGGCGGTCCTTCTCGATCTTCTCGTAGCCCAGCGCCTCGATCCCGAGCTTGGCACTCGACGGGTCGAGGATACGGATCACGATCTTTTCGCCGAAAAGCGTGGGCAGCGTGCTGACGCGAAAGTCGATGGCCTTCTGGCCGAACTTCAGCTTCATGCGGCCGTCCTGCGGCACCCGCTTTTCCGAGATGTCGAGCCGGCTGATCACCTTGATGCGCGAGGCCAGCTTGTCCTTGATCGCAATCGGCGGCTGCGTCACTTCACGCAGTTCACCGTCGACCCGAAAGCGCACCCGATAGTGATACTCGTAGGGCTCGAAGTGGAGGTCGGAGGCGCGCATGTTGATCGCATCGATCAACATCTTTTGCAGGAAGCGCACGACCGGTGCGTCTTCCACCTCAGCCGTCGTCTCGCCGGCTGCTTCTTGGGCGCTCGGGTCTTCCTCGGTGACGTCGAACTCGAAGTCGCCGGAGGTCAGTGCCTCCAGCGAGTCAGACGCGCTCGCCGTCTGTGATTCGAGCAACTTTGCCAGCTTGTCGTATTCGACAATCACCCACTCGGGTGTCAGCTGGGTCGCGAACTTGATGCGCTCTGCCGCCTCCTGGTCAGTCGGATCTGCGCCGCCTATGAAGAGCCGGTTGCCGCGCTTGCCCAGCACGAGCACCTGATACTGCGCCGCCAGCTTGCCGTCGATGATGTCGCGCGGCAGGCGCTGCACGTCCACCGCGCCCAGGTCGAGCAGCGGTACGGCCAGCGCCGACGCCAGCGTGTGCGCGAGGTCGGTCGGTGACACCGCGCCTGCGCCAATCACCGCGGAGACGAAGCTCGCGCGGCGCTCGCGCGCGCTCTTCACCAGATCCTCGGCCGCCTTCGTGTTCAGCTTACCGGCGTGCACCAGCACTCGGGCTACGCCCGAGAGGGAAGATGACGGTGCTTCGGCCAACGAGTCCAACTGATGTTCTGCCCAGAATGCAGGAGGCAGCGGAGGCCGCCATGTGCAGCGTGCACTGTAAACCGTCCGGCACGGCGCTTGCAGGCCTGCGTCACACGCAGTTACCCCAGGCAGGCCACGGTTGCGCAGTTGTTGGCACCGGGCTGGCGGACGAGGGGGAAAAGGAAATCTGGTCGGGGTGAGAGGATTCGAACCTCCGGCCTCTACGTCCCGAACGTAGCGCTCTACCAGGCTAAGCTACACCCCGATTATCGGCAGGTAGGCATTGCACCCACTGCCTTCATCGGCAATCTTGTCGTCAAGACGACCGATCAACCGACTGAACACATAATTGTAGCAGAGCTTCGCGATGTGGCGAGGGGCCAATGAGGCCCAGGCAATCGCGGGCTCGTTGAGCCTCGGCGCGAGCCGCGTCGCGTGTGGCTTCCAGCGCACCCGTGCGCCGGACGATGGCAAGGATGTCGCCAAGGCGCGCTTCTTCGCCGTGTTCCACCGCGCCGCGGATGAGCGCGCGCTCCGCGGCGTCGCCTCGTTCCATGGCCACCAGCAGCGGCAAGGTCGGCTTGCCTTCGCGCAGATCGTCGCCGACATTCTTGCCCAGCGCCTGGGTGCTGCCTTCGTAGTCCAGCAGGTCGTCCACCAGCTGGAAGGCGGTGCCCAGCGAGCGGCCATAGGCAGCGCAGGCCTCTTCCAACTCGGCGGGCGCATCAGCGAGCACGGCGCCCAAACGAGCGCTCGCCTCGAACAGCTTGGCGGTCTTGTAGCGGATCACCCGCAGGTAGTCCTCCACCGAGATGTCGGGGTCGTGCATGTTCATCAGCTGCAGCACCTCGCCTTCCGCGATCACATTGGTCGCGTCCGCCAGCACGTCGAGCACGCGCATCTTGTCCACGGACACCATCATCTGGAAGGCACGGGAATACAGGAAATCGCCGACCAGCACGCTGGCGGCGTTGCCGAACAGGGCATTCGCAGTTTGTCGTCCGCGTCGCAGCGACGATTCGTCCACCACGTCGTCGTGCAGGAGCGTAGCCGTATGGATGAACTCGACGATCGCCGCCAGCGTGTGACGCTGCGGCCCGCGAAAACCCAGCGCGCCGGCGAACAGCAACACCAGCCGTGGGCGTATGCGCTTGCCGCCCGCGCTGATGATGTAGTGAGCGATCTTGTTCACCAGTGCGACGTCCGAGCGCAGGCGCTCCTGGATCACTCGGTCCACCTCCTGCATGTCGGCGGCCATGAAGGTCAGCACGGACGGCACGCTGCCGGGGGTCTGGGGCACTGCGGAGGGCACGCTGGAGGTGACGCGTATTGAGGGTCGCCGATTATAGGAAGCCGTCCCCTGTGCCGGCAGCTACCGCGCCCCAACACTGCTCGTTAGCAGGTGCGTGCTAGAATGTTCGGCTCCCCTCGGCCTGCGTGCCGTGGGGTTCATTGAAAGGGCTCATATGTACGCGGTCATAAAAACCGGTGGCAAGCAATACAAGGTTGCTGCCGGCGAGAAGATCAAGGTAGAACAGATTGCTGCGGACGTTGGCCAAGAGATCGTGATCGACCAGGTGCTGGCCGTCGGAAACGGCGCGGACCTGCAAATCGGGGCTCCCTTGGTTTCCGGCGCAAGCGTCAAGGCCACTGTCGTGGCGCATGGCAAGCACGACAAGGTGCGCATCTTCAAGATGCGTCGTCGCAAGCACTACAAGAAGTCGCAGGGGCATCGCCAGACTTACACCGAGCTGCAGATCAGCGCGGTCAATGTCTGAACCGTCGCTGCATTCCAGGAGTTAACCCACCATGGCACAGAAAAAAGGCGGCGGTTCCACCCGGAACGGTCGTGACTCCCAACCGAAGATGCTGGGCGTGAAGGTGTTCGGCGGCCAGGTCGTCCCGGCCGGCTCGATCATCGTTCGCCAGCGCGGCACCAAGTTCCATGCCGGCACCAACGTCGGCACCGGCCGCGATCATTCCCTGTTCGCGCTGGTCGATGGCACGGTGTCCTTCGCGGTTAAGGGCCCGCAGAACCGTCAGACCGTGTTTGTCACACCCGTCTGACGCTGCGACGCTCCCTGCACGAGCCCCGGCCCCGGCCGGGGTTCTTCGTTTCCAGGCTCGCTTACCATCATCGCCATGAAGTTCGTTGACGAAGCCACCATCGATGTCGCCGCTGGCAACGGCGGCGCCGGCTGCGTCAGCTTTCGGCGCGAGAAGTTCATCCCGTTCGGCGGCCCCAACGGAGGTGACGGGGGGCGTGGCGGCAGCATTTATGCCGTCGCCGACCGCAACCTCAATACGCTGATCGACTACCGCTATGCACGCCGTCACGAAGCGCGCAACGGAGAACCGGGCCGCGGCTCCGACCAGTTTGGCGCTGCCGCGGACGACATCGTGCTGCGCATGCCGGTCGGCACCATCGTGACGGATCTCGAGACCAACCAGGTGATCGCCGAGTTGCTCGTACCCGGTGAGAAGGTGCTGATCGCCAAGGGCGGTGATGGTGGCTTCGGCAACCTGCACTTCAAGAGCAGCACCAACCGCGCGCCGCGCCAGAAGACGCCCGGCTGGCCGGGCGAGCAAAAACGTCTGAAGCTCGAACTGCGTGTGCTCGCCGATGTCGGTCTTCTGGGCATGCCCAACGCCGGCAAGTCGACCTTGATCACCGCCGTCTCCAATGCCCGGCCGAAGATCGCCGACTACCCGTTTACTACCTTGCATCCTCAACTCGGCGTCGTTCGCGTGGGGCCGGAGCAGAGCTTCGTCGTCGCGGACCTGCCGGGGCTGATCGAGGGAGCCGCCGAGGGCGCGGGGCTCGGGCACCTCTTCCTGCGCCATCTGCAACGCACTCGTTTGCTGTTGCACGTGGTCGACATGGCCCCCTTCGACGACAGTGTGGATCCCGTGGCGCAGGCCAAGGCCATCGTCCTCGAGTTGAAGAAGTACGACGAGGGCTTGTACGAGAAGCCTCGCTGGGTGGTGCTGAACAAGCTCGACATGGTGCCGGCCGAAGAGCGTGACAAGCGCGTCAAGGATTTCGTCAAGCGCTTCAAATGGAAAGGCCCGGTGTTCCAGATCTCCGCGCTCACGCGGGAGGGCCTGGAGCCGTTGATCCGTGCGATCTGGGAGCACGTGGCTTCCTTTCAGCATCACGAGCCTGAGGCCGATCCGCGTTTCGACCCGGAGCAAGCCAACGGCGAAAGGCCGTCGAATGGCTGAGGTGCTCAAGCCGGCCCGGCGCATCGTCGTCAAGGTCGGCTCCAGCCTCGTCACCAATGAAGGCCGCGGCGTCGACGCCGAAGCCATTGGCAACTGGTGCCGCCAGCTGGCTGCTCTGGCCGCCCAGGGGCGCGAGGTGGTGATGGTGTCGAGCGGTGCCATCGCCGAGGGCATGAAGCGCCTCGGCTGGACTGCTCGACCGACAGAGCTGCATGAGCTGCAGGCGGCCGCAGCCGTGGGCCAGATGGGCCTAGTGCAGATGTACGAGAGCAAGCTGCGAGAACAGGGCCTGCACAGCGCCCAGGTGCTGCTGACGCACGCGGACCTCGCGGATCGCGAGCGCTACCTCAACGCGCGCTCCACGCTGCTGACGTTGCTGTCGTTGAAGGTGATTCCGGTGATTAACGAGAACGACACCGTCGTCAACGATGAGATCAAATTCGGCGACAACGACACGCTGGGTGCGCTTGTTGCCAACCTGGTCGAGGCCGACGCGTTGGTGATTCTTACCGACCAGAAGGGCTTGTACTCGGCCGATCCGCGCAAGGACGCCGGCGCGCGCTTCATTCACGAGGCCGTGGCCGGCACGCCCGAGCTCGAGCAAATGGCCGGTGGCGCCGGCTCCAGCATCGGGCGTGGCGGCATGATCACCAAGGTGCTCGCTGCCAAGCGGGCCGCCGGTAGCGGCGCTAGCACGGTGATCGCATGGGGTCGCGAGCCCGACGTGTTGTTGCGGCTGGCTGCCGGCGAGGCCATCGGCACCGCGCTCGTGGCCGCCACGCAGAAGCTGGCAGCGCGCAAGCAGTGGATGGCCGACCACCTTCAGTTGCGGGGCGGAGTGGACATCGACGATGGCGCGGTGCAGAAGCTGCGTCGCGAAGGCAAGAGCCTGCTGCCGATCGGCATGGTGGCCGTGCGCGGCGAGTTCCATCGAGGTGACGTGATCGCCGTGCGCGACGCTGCAGGTTCGGAGATCGCGCGGGGCTTGGCCAACTACTCCAGCGCCGAGGCGCGCCTGATCGCGCGCCAGCCTTCATCGGAAATCAGTCGCCTGCTGGGTTATGCGGCCGAGCCCGAGATGATCCACCGCGACAATCTCGTGCTCGCCTGAGCGGCGGCGCCCCGTTACTCCTCGCCGGCCGTCTTGCCGTTCATCTCCGCTGCGTGCTCCTCGCCCGGCTCGCGCCGCGGCGGCCGCATGCCGGAGCGCAGGTACCGGTTGTGGTGGTTCACACGCGGCAGGTAACGAGCCAGCTCGGTCAGCGCCATCTGGTACACGTTGCGCTTGAACTCGATCACCACGTCCAGCGGCACCCAATACTCGTTCCAGCGCCAGGCATCGAACTCCGGATGGTCCGTGGCACGCAGGTTCATGTCGCTGTCGCGACCCACCAACTTCAACAGGAACCAGATCTGCTTCTGGCCCTTGTAGTGGCCACGCGCATCGCGGCGGATGAAGTGCTCCGGAACCTCGTAGCGCAACCAGTCGCGGGTGCGTGCGATGATCTTCACGTGTTCGGGCTTGAGGCCCACCTCTTCGTGAAGCTCTCGCAACATGGCCTGCTCCGGCGTCTCTCCGTGCTTGATCCCGCCCTGCGGGAACTGCCACGAGTGGGTGCGCAATCGCTTGCCCCAAAACACCTGGTTGCGCGAGTTGAGCAGGATGATGCCGACGTTGGGCCTGAAGCCTTCCCGGTCGAGCATAATCGGACCCCAATTTTCTGAACTGAAATCATTATTGCACCGGTGTGACGGGGGGCTTCCACCTCGGTTTCCCTGCCCTGCAACGGGGCCGCAACCGGTGTGAGCCGCGCCCCATGAAAGCCTCACACTTCTTCGTTTCGACCCTCAAGGAGGCGCCCGCCGACGCCGAGATCGTCAGCCACCGGCTGATGATGCGCGCGGGCCTGATCAAGCGGCTGGCCGCTGGCGTCTACACCTACATGCCGATGGGCCTGCGTGTGATCCGCAAGGTCGAGGCCATCATTCGCGAGGAGATGAATCGCGCCGGCGCAGTGGAGCTGCTGATGCCGGTGGTGCAGCCGGCCGAACTGTGGCAGGAGAGCGGCCGCTGGGAGAAGTACGGGCCGGAGCTGCTGCGCATGAAGGACCGCCACATGCGCGACTTCATCATCCAGCCCACCAGCGAAGAGGTGGTGACCGACATCGCGCGGCAGGAATTGCGCAGCTACCGCCAGTTGCCGAAGAACTTCTATCACATCCAGACCAAGTTCCGGGACGAGCGCCGGCCGCGCTTTGGTGTGATGCGCGGGCGCGAGTTCACGATGAAGGACGCGTACTCGTTCGATCGCGACGAGGAGGCCGCCGGCCGCAGCTATGACGCGATGTACCGCGCATACTGCGCGATCTTCGATCGCATGGGCCTGCAATACCGCGCCGTGGCCGCCGACACCGGCGCGATCGGCGGTGACCGTTCGCACGAGTTCCAGGTGATCGCCGACACCGGCGAGGACGCGATCGTGTACTGCCCCACCAGCGACTTTGCCGCCAACATCGAGCTGGCGGAGGCGCTGCCGCTGATCGATCGGCGCGCGGCACCTGTTCAGGCGCTGGTGAAAGTGCCCACCCCCGGAAAGAGCACCTGCGAGGACGTCGCGGCGCTGCTTGGCCTGCCGCTGCAACGCACCGTGAAGTCGCTGGTGCTGGCCACCGACGAGAAGAACGAGGTCGGCGAGATCGTGGCGACCACCGTGTGGTTGCTCCTGGTGCGCGGCGACCATGAACTGAATGAGATCAAAGCGGGCAAATTGCACGGATTGAAGGCCGGATTCCGCTTCGCAACAGTGGGCGAAATCGAGGAGCATTTCGGTTGCAAGCCCGGCTACCTCGGGCCCATCGGCATCAGGAAGCCGGTGCGCGTGGTGGCCGATCGCACGGTGGCCAACATGAGCGATTTCGTCTGCGGCGCCAACGAGGCCGACTTCCACTACACCGGTGTCAACTGGGGGCGCGACCTGCCCGAGCCGCACGAAGTGGCGGACATCCGCAACGTGGTGGCCGGCGATCCCTCGCCCGACGGCAAGGGGGTGCTGGCCATCCAGCGCGGCATCGAAGTGGGCCATGTCTTCTTCCTCGGCGCCAAGTACAGCGCAGCGATGAACGCGACCTACCTCGACGAGAACGGCAAGCCTCAGCTGCTGCAGATGGGTTGCTATGGCATCGGCGTCACACGCATCCTGGGCGCGGCCATCGAGCAGAACCATGACGAGCGCGGCATCGTGTGGCCGCAGGCGATCGCGCCTTTCCAACTCGTGATCTGCCCGATCGGCTTTGATCGCAATGCCGAGGTGCAATCCACCGCGCAGCGCCTGCACGACGCATTTGCGGCCGAGGGCGTGGATGTGCTGCTCGACGATCGCGGGGAGCGGCCGGGCGCCATGTTCGCTGACTGGGAACTGATCGGCGTGCCGCATCGCGTGGTCATCTCCGACCGCGGCCTGAAGGACGGCAAGCTGGAATATCAGGGCCGGCGCGACGCGCAAGCCAGCGCCGTACCGGTCGACGAGATCGTCGCCTTCGTGAGGAGTCGTCTGTCGGCATGAAGCCGTGGGTTGAATCCGCAGTGCCGGGGCTTTCGCGCCGTCGGCTCTTGTCTGCAGCAGCGGGTGTGCCATTGCTGGGCGTGTCCTTGCAGGCGCGTGCCGGCGGCCAGATCGAGGAGCCGTTGGCCGACTCGGTGCGCACCGCGCTCAGCGCTGCCGTGGCAATCGACGGTGCGCCGCCCAAGCCCGTGTTCCAGCACTTGGAGTCGCGCCTGAGCTATCTGCAGTGGCTGGGCAAGATGAGCGAACGCCTGAAGCGCTTGGCGCGTGAGGCGCAGACGCGCATCGAGTTCCTCGAGACGCTGTGGTACGAGAGCAAGCGCGCGGGGCTGGAGCCTGCGCTGGTGCTTGGGCTGGTGAATCTCGAAAGCGGCTTTCGCAAGTACGCGATCAGCAGCGTCGGTGCGCGCGGCTACATGCAGGTGATGCCGTTCTGGGCGCAGTTGATCGGCGACGGCGACGCCGGCAAGCTCTTCAACACCCAGACCAATCTGCGCTTCGGTTGTGTGATCCTGCGCCACTACCTCGAGGTGGAGCGCGGCGACCTGTTCATGGCGCTCGGCCGCTACAACGGCAGCCGCGGCCGCGCCGAATACCCGAACGCGGTGCTCTCGTTGCGCCAGCGCTGGCTAGGCTGAACCCTCGACTCTCAGCCGAGGAGGCCGCCCCAGCGCTGGGGTTGCGCGCCCGCCACCCCGAGCAGGTCGAGCGCCCGCTCCACCGTGTCATCCACCAGTTCGTCGATCGAACTGGGCCGGTTGTAGAAGGCCGGCAGGGGCGGGAACACGATGCCTCCCATCTCGGTCACGGCGGTCATGTTGCGCAGGTGCGCCAGATTGAACGGCGTCTCGCGCACCATCAGCAGCAGGCGCCGGCGCTCCTTCAATGCCACGTCGGCGGCGCGCGTGAGCAGGTTGTCGGAGAGCCCGTTGGCGATCGCGGCGAGCGTGCGCATCGAGCAGGGCGCCACAACCATCGCGTCCACCGCGAAGCTGCCGCTGGCGATGCAGGCACCTACGTCGCCCGGGGCGTGGCTTGCGTGCGCCAGCGCGTGGAGCGCAGCACGGTCCAGGCCGAGTTCATGATGCACGTTCAGCACGCCGGCCGGTGTGGCCACCAGATGCGTCTGGGCGCCCAGGGCGCGCAGACGCTGCAGCATGCGCACCCCATACACCGCGCCAGAGGCGCCCGTGATGCCGACGACCAGCCGCGGCACCGGCGTGCCGAGTGTCATCGGGCGGCGGCGCCCAGCACCTGCTGCAGCTCGCCTGCCTGGTACATCTCCATCATGATGTCCGAGCCGCCGACGAATTCACCGTCGACGTAGAGCTGCGGAATCGTTGGCCAGTTGGCGTAGTCCTTGATGCCCTGCCGAATGGCTTCGTCCTCGAGCACGTTCACGGTGGTGAGGTCGTCCACCCCGCATGCCTTGAGGATTTGCACTGCACGTCCCGAGAAGCCGCACATCGGAAACTGTGCCGTGCCTTTCATGAACAGCACCACGCGGTGGTTGGTGACGATGTCGGCGATGCGTTGCTGTACGTCGCTCATGATGAGTCAGGCCCGGCGAAGGGCGCGCAAAGACAGGAATGCGCGATTTATACGGCATTCGGCGTGCCGGGCACCGCCCGGCAGGTCAAGGCCTTGCGCCGACCCGGCTAGAACGCGTACGACAGGCCGACCTGCAGCACGGGAGTGAGGCGCAGCTCGCGCAGCGTGTCGTCGAGGCTGGCGCTGTTCGCGGACCGGTCCAGCCGCAGGCCCGGCCCGGAGCTCAGCCCCATCACGCCGACATCGGCCGTGAAGCCCCAGCCTCCCTTGGTGCCCAGGCCGGTATAGCCGACACCGACGTAGGGCACCGCTCGGCCGTCGGCGCTGGAGTCCGGGCTGCTGCCCGCATTGAGACTCTGCTGCGACACGCTGACCGTGCCACCGATGCGTGGCACGGTGGCCATGCTCAGAGACGCTCCGTGGGCTCCGAGCAGGACGCCGCTGGTAGCGCGGAACGCGCCGCTGACGCGGCTGCTACCGAACAGCGGCGCTGCACCGAAGTAGTAGTCGCCCAGGACCCGGCCACCTTGAAGGCCGTAGCCGGTGCCGGCGAAGCTGCTGGTGGCCAGTGGCGCCGTGGCAGCCAGGCCGACCCTGGCCTGCACGGTGGGCCACGGCACCTCCTTGGCGTCGACCGTCAGGCCACCCGCCGCCGAGGCTGAGCCGGCCGCAAAACCAAGCAGCAAGACAACAGGAATCAAGCGCGTGTGCATCTTCGCCTCCGTGCCCGACCGCGGCCGGGCTGATGGTCTTCAGCGTCGAAGCTGGGTTGGGAACGATGCTACGTCGCTCGTTCCGGCTTGTGCACCGTCAATCCGGGGATTTGCGGCCAATTTCATGACCCGCGTTGCTGTTGCCCTTTGTGACGAACGCGGCCGCCGCTGCAACGCTCTCGTCCTTCGATGTCGTGGCGAGTGCTTACATCCTCGAAAGCCACTGAAAGCAGCTGTCGAACCGCTGCGCCCTGGTCGTGTCCGTGCTCCAGCAGCAGCCAGCCGTCCGTGTTCAGGTGCTGTGGTGCCTCGGCCACGATGTGCCGAATGGCGTCCAGGCCGTCGCGGCCAGACGTGAGCGCCATGCGCGGCTCATAGGTGAGGGCCGCCAGATGCGTGTCGTCTTCCGCGATGTAGGGTGGGTTGCTCACCGCAAGATCGAAGCGTTGGCCGGCCAGCCCGGCCCACCAGTCGCTCTGCAGCAAGGTCACTGCCGCGCCGAGGCGTTGCGCGTTGTGGCGTGCAACTCTCAATGCGTCGGCACTGGCGTCCAGCGCCTGCACGTCGGCACGCAGACAGCCAAGCTGCAGCGCCAACGCGATGGCGCCGCTGCCGGTGCCCAGGTCGATCACGCGCGGGGAGGGCAGCTCCGCCAGCGCCCCCGGAGATTGCAGGAGTTGCAGCGCCCAGTCGACCAGGGTTTCAGTGTCCGGACGGGGCACCAACACCGCCGGGTTCACGGCGAGCGGCAGGCCGTGGAACTCCCGCTCGCCCACGAGGTACGCAAAGGGCTCGCCGGCGGCGCGCCGACGGACCAGCGTGGCGAAGGCAGCGGCCTGTTCCGGCGGGAGCAAGTCCTCGCCATGGGCCAGCACCCAGCTGCGCGGCCGGCCGAGCGTGTGCGCTAGCAGCTGCTGCGCGTCCAGCCGGTCGACGCGCAGCGCGCGCGCCTCGGTCAGCGCCTGGGCGACCGTCTTCACGCGCCGCTTTCCCGCGCCGCCAGCTGCTGCGCGGCGCGCGCCGCCTGCAGCGCGCCGATCACCTCGTCGAGGTCGCCTTCCATGATCGCTGCGAGCCGGTACAGCGTGAGGTTGATGCGGTGATCGGTGAGCCGACCCTGGGGGAAGTTGTAGGTGCGGACGCGATCGGACCGGTCGCCGCTGCCGATCAGGCTCTTGCGCGTGGCCGCCTCTTTTGCCTGGCGCTCGTTGCGCTCCTTGTCGCGCAGTCGCGCCTGCAGCACCGCCATCGCCTTCGCCTTGTTGCGATGCTGGGAGCGGTCGTCCTGGCATTCGGCGACGATGCCGGTGGGCAGGTGCGTGATGCGGATCGCACTGTCGGTCTTGTTGACGTGCTGGCCGCCGGCACCGCTGGCGCGGAAGGTGTCGATGCGAAGTTCGGCCGGGTTCAGCGTGATCTCCTCGGCCTCGTCGGGTTCGGGCATCACGGCCACCGTGCACGCGCTGGTGTGGATGCGGCCCTGCGCCTCGGTGGCGGGCACACGCTGCACCCGGTGGCCACCAGATTCGAACTTCAGCTTCTCGTAGACACGCTCGCCTTCGACGCGCAGCACCAGCTCCTTGTAACCGCCGAGCTCGGATGCGCTTTCGCTCATCACCTCGGTGCGCCAGCCCTGGCGCTCGGCGAAGCGCAGGTACATGCGTGCCAGATCGCCAGCGAACAGCGCCGACTCGTCGCCGCCCGTGCCGGCGCGGATCTCGAGGAATGCGTTGCGGTCGTCATCCGGGTCGCGCGGGAGCAGCGCCGTCTGCAGCTCGGCGTGCAGGCGCTCCAGGTCGGCTTCGGCGGCCGTGATCTCCTCGCGCGCCATCTCTGCCATGTCGGGGTCGCCGAGCAGGTCGCGCGCGGCTGTCAGGTCTCGTTCGCGCTGCTGGTACTGCCGGAAGCGCTGCACCAGCCCGCTGGCCTCCGCCTGCTCGCGCGACAGCGCGCGGTAGCGCTTCATGTCCGACGCCACGTGCGGGTCGGCGAGGTTGGCGTCGAGTTCGGCCAGGCGCAGCGCGAGGCGTTCGAACTGTTGGCGCAAGGAGTCTTTCATCGGACGGGTCAGGCAGCAGCAGGGGGATGCGCCGACGGCGCCGGCGCGCAGCGGGAGGACCGGCGAGGGTCGCTAACGCTCGGGCGTGTCGGCGTCGCGCGCCACGTCGCGCACCGCGCCGCGCAGAAACAGGCGCGACACGGTCTGCGCCACCTGCTCGCGCTGCTGGCCGTCGGCCGCGTGCAGCTCGGCGAGCGCGCCGTGCAGCATCTTCTGTGTCAGGCCGCGCGACAAGGCTTCCATCACCGCGTCCACGCTCTCGCCCTTGGCGAGCAGTTTGCGGGCGCGCGCCAGCTCGGCGGCACGCCAGTCGTCAGCCTGCGCTCGCAGCGCCTGAATCAGCGGCACCGTGGCGCGCTGGTCCAGCCAGTGGGCGAAACTTTGGACACCGCTTTCGATGATGGCCTCGGCCTGCTGCACCGCGGCCTGGCGCTTTTCGCCGGCGCTTTGCACCAGCGCGGACAAGTCGTCGACGGTGTAGAGGTACACGTCCGACAAGCGCGCCACCTCGGGCTCGATGTCGCGCGGCACGGCCAGATCCACCATGAACATCGGGCGGCGCCGGCGCGCCTTCAGCGCGCTCTCCACCGCCCCCAGGCCAATGATCGGCAACGAGCTGGCGGTGCACGACACCACTGCGTCGAACTCGTGCAGGCGTTGCGGCAGATCGGCCAGGCGCATGGCTTGTGCGCCAAAGCGGCCGGCCAGCTTCTCGCCGCGCTCCAGCGTGCGGTTGGCCACCGCCATCGCCTTCGGATTGCGCGCCGCGAAATGCGTGGCCACCAGCTCGATCATTTCGCCCGCGCCGACGAACAGAACATTGATCTCGGCGAGATCCTCGAACAGCTGGCCGGCCAGTCGCACCGCCGCGGCTGCCATGCTGATCGAATGCGAGCCGATCTCGGTGGAGCTGCGCACTTCCTTGGCCACGGAGAACGAGCGCTGGAACAGCTGGTGCAACGTGGTGCCCAGGGTGCCGGCGTTGCTGGCCTCGCGCACCGCCTGCTTCATCTGCCCCAGGATCTGCGGCTCTCCGAGCACCATCGAATCCAGACCCGACGCCACGCGGAAAGCATGACGCGCCGCGCCGCGGTTCTCCAGCACATAGCTGTGCTCCGCCAACTGCGCCGGCGCCACGCCGCCCTGCGTGGCCAGCCACTCGAGGGCCGGCTGCACCAGCGCCTGGCCCTGGCCAGGTGCGCCGGCGATGTACAACTCGGTGCGATTGCAGGTGGACAGCAGCGCCGCCTCCGGCGCGCCGGCGGCCTGCAGGCGCTGGCGAAAGCCCTGCAGCGCGAGCGGAATCTGCTCGAGCGAGAACGCAAAACGACCGCGCAGATCGAGCGGCGCGGTCGTGTGGTTCAGGCCCAGGGCAAGGACTGGCATGGAGAGATTATAAAATTGCGGGCTCAAATCAAGCACTTATCGCGGCGATAGCGGCAGCGCAAGTCGTTGATTTCCGTCAATTCCGCTTCAGCATCGCGCGATGGGCCCCTGGGACGCACTGATCCACCTCGTCAACTTTTTCCTCCCGGCGCTGGGCGTCGGGTGGATCGCGGCTTTGCTGTGCAAGCTGCTGTGGAGCGCCCGCCTGAGAGGGGTGGGCTTGTTGCGGCTGGCCGGCCGGGCGGCGGGGGCGGGCGGAGTTGCGCTGGTTGGCGGGCTCGTGCTGTTCGGTCACGACGGCAAGATGGCCACCTATGCCGCGCTGGTGCTGGCGGCTGCAGTGGCGCTGCTGTGGACCGGCTGGGGCCCGGGTCGACGCTGAACCAGAAAAGGGGCGGTGGTGACGTACAGCGTCAAGGAAGTCTTCTATACCTTGCAGGGCGAGGGCCAGCACGCCGGGCGCGCGGCGGTGTTCTGCCGCTTTGCCGGCTGCAATCTCTGGAGCGGGCGCGAGGCCGACCGCTCCAGCGCGACCTGCCGCTTCTGCGATACCGAGTTCGTTGGCACCGATGGCAGCGGCGGCGGCAAGTTCGGCAGTGCACAAGCGCTGGCGGCGCACGTGGCGGCGTTCTGGCCGCAGCGCGCGGGCGGCGCTCCCTTCCTGGTGTGCACGGGCGGCGAGCCCTTGCTGCAGCTGGACGAAGCCTTGGTCGTGGCGCTGCATGCGCACGGCTTCGAGATCGCGGTGGAGAGCAACGGTACCATCGCCGCGCCTGCGGGCATCGACTGGATCTGCGTGAGCCCGAAGGCCGGCGCGCCGCTCGTGCAGCGCAGCGGCGACGAGCTGAAGGTGGTGGTGCCGCAGCCGGGGCTGGACCTGGCCGAGCTGGAGGCGCTGGATTTCGCGCGCCGCCGCGTGCAGCCGATGGACGGGCCGGCCCTCGCCGCCAATACCGAGTGGGCAGTGCAGTGGTGCCTGGCCCACCCCACCTGGAGCCTAAGCCTGCAGACGCACAAGCTGCTGGGCATCCGTTGACATGTTCGAACTGAGCCAGACTTTCTACTTCGAGGCTGCCCACACGCTGGAGCGGGCCTACGAAACCGACAGCAGCCGCCGAATCCACGGCCACACCTATGGCGCTGAGGTGCAAGTGCAGGGCCAACCCGATGCCAACGGCATGGTCGTGGACCTGGCGCGGCTGCGCGCGGCGATCGCCACCGTGCGCGACACGTTGGACCATCATTTCCTCGACGACGTGGCCGAGCTCGGCGCACCGACACTGGAGAACCTGTGCCTGTACATCCACGCGCGGGTGGCAGCGCAGGTGCCGGCGGTGAGCGCCGTCAGCGTGTACCGCAGCGCCAGCGGTGACCGCTGCACCTACCGGCCGCGACGATGAGCAAGGCGCCGAGCCGCAACGCCAGCCTCAGCGCGCGCAGCCGTGCCGCTGTGTGGCACCCGTGTACGCAGATGAAGCGCCACGAGCACGAACCCCTGCTGCCGATCGTGCGTGCCGAGGGTCCGTGGTTGATCGACGCCGATGGCCGGCGCTATCTCGACGCGGTCAGCTCGTGGTGGGTCAATCTCTTCGGACACGGCCACCCCGGCATCACCACCGCCCTGAAGGACCAGCTCGACCGGCTCGATCATGTGATGCTGGCCGGCCTCACGCACGAGCCGGTGATCGAGCTCTCCGAGCGCCTGGGCGCGCTTACCGGGCTGGGCCATGCCTTCTACGCCAGCGACGGCGCCAGCGCCACCGAGATCGCCCTGAAGATGAGCGCGCACCACTGGCGCAATGCGGGCCGGCCCGACAAGTGCGAGTTCGTCGGGCTGGCCGGCGGCTACCACGGCGAGACGGTGGGCGCGCTGTCAGTGACCGACATCGCGCTGTTTCGCGAAGCGTATGCGCCGCTGCTGCGCCTGAGCGCCGCACTGCCGTCGCCCGACGCCCGTACCGCGCTGCCCGGCGAGAGCGCCGCCGACGTGGCACGCCGTGCGGCAGTGGCGCTGCACGCCTACCTCGAACAGCACCACGCGCGCACAGCGGCACTGATCGTCGAGCCGCTGGTGCAGTGCGCGGCCGGATTTGCGATGCACGACGCGGAGTACCTGCGCCAGGCTCGCGCGCTGTGCGACCGCTACCACGTGCACCTGATCTGCGACGAGATCGCGGTGGGCTTCGGCCGCAGCGGCACGCTGTTCGCGCACAGTCAGGCCGGCATCCGGCCCGACTTCATCTGCCTGTCCAAGGGCCTGACCGGCGGCA
>CAMLIZ010000024.1 GCA_946480245.1 uncultured Pseudomonadota bacterium | reverse complement strand
AGCATGCCGTGCGTGTACTGCACCGTGGGCACGGCCACGTTGCCCCACTCCATGCCGGTGTTGGCGCCGCACTCGATGAAGTGGAAGCGCGACACCGACGGCAGCCGCATGATCTCGTCCATCGTGAACACGCGCGCCGTCTTCAGCAGGCTGGGGTCGGAGCCGTTGATCATCAGTCGGTGCTTGGAGGGATCGATGTCCCACCAGCCTTGGTGATGGCGCTCGAAGTGCAGCCCGCTCGGCGTCACGATGCCGAACAGGCTTTGCAGCGGCGCAAAGCTCACCGACGCCTGCTTGGTCTGCGTGAGGCCCGGACTCGGGCGGCGCTGCACGTTGGCCTCGTACTTCGACGGCTTGCCATAGCCTTCAGTCGCCACGCCCTGGCCCAGGCCGGTGCTGTGCGCGGGCAACTGCAGGATGTTGGGGTCGCCGTCGCCCGACACGGGGTTTGATTGCGCCAGCACCGCCGGCGCGGCCACCGCGGCGCCGGCGGCCGTGAAGGCGCGGCGAATGAAGTCGCGCCGGCCCTGCTTGGCCTCGGCATGCACGAGGCGGATGCCTTCGGGGTTCAGGAAGTGCTCCGGCGCCTTCAGTACCCTGCCGGGTGTTCGATCGTCCGTATCGGCCACGGGATCCTCGGAAGTTAATATCAGTGCATGCCAATATAACGCAATGGCAAACTTGTGATCTACGGGCAACTACCGAGAACCGCCCATGATTCAATCTCCGCCTGCACACCCGATACACCGATGAACGACGCACTTTCCCCCGCGGCCGCCACCCAGCTCGTGCTGTGGGGCGGCCTGGCCATCGGCCTCGCCCTGGGTGCGGTGGCGCAGGCCAGCCGCTTCTGCACGATGGGCGCACTGGCCGACTGGTTCACCTTCGGCGGCACCGGCCGCCTGGCGATGTGGATGATCGCCGGCGCCGTGGCCGCGGTCGGCTCGGTGGCGGCGTTGTCTGCGGGCTGGTTCGACGCCACGCGCAGCATCCCGTGGAGCCCGCGCCTGCTGTGGCTGTCGTACCCGGTGGGCGGCTTGCTGTTCGGGTTCGGCATGGTGCTGGCGTCGGGCTGCCCGCAACGCAGCCTGGTGAAGGCGGGCGCCGGCAGCCTGAAGGCGCTGGTCACGCTGCTCGCCGCGGGGCTGGCCGCACAGATGACGCTGCGCGGCGTGCTGGCCGAAGCGCGCACGCGGTGGTTCGACCGCTGGGAGCTGGCATTGGACCGGCCGCAGGACCTGGGCTCGCTGTTCGCACCGTTGCTGGGGCTGTCGCCCGCTCTGCTGCGCTGGCTGTGGCTGGCGCTCGCGCTGGGGGTCGTGGGTGCCGTGCTGTGGCGCTGGCGCGGCGGCATCGAGCGCAGCCAGTGGATCGCAGGCGCCGTGATCGGGCTGCTGGTGCCGGCGGCCTGGTTGCTCACCGGCCACGTGGGTTTTCTTGCGGAGCATCCTGAGACGCTGGAGCCCGCCTGGCTGGGCACGCAGTCGCACCGGCCCGAGGGCCTGAGCTTCGCGTCGCCACTGGCTCACGGGTTGGACCTGCTCACCCTCTGGACCGATCGCAACACCACGCTCAGCTTCGGTGTGACCGTGGTGCTGGGCGTGTGGGTCGGCAGCCTGGTGTCCGCGCTGGCGCGCCGCGAGTTCCGGCTCGAGGGCTTTCGGGCGCCCGACGACCTGCTGGCTCATCTTGGCGGGGGCGCGCTGATGGGTTTCGGCGGCGTCACGGCCATGGGGTGCTCGATCGGCCAGGGCCTCACCGGCGTGGCGATGCTGTCGGCCGGCGCCGTGCTGGCGCTGGGCGGCATCGTGGCGGGAACGCGTCTGGCGCTGTGGCTGCAGGAGCGCCGCATCGAGCGCGCTGCCCTGCGCGCGTCGGTGCCAGCTTGAGACCGGCGCCGCGCGCCCTCAGTGCGTGACGGGCGACGCCGCCTGGCGCACCGGCGTGATGCTGCGGCCCACGCACAGCCCGGTGCGCAACTCGGCCTCCAGCTCCTGCGGCGGCAGCGGGCGCGACAGCAGGTAGCCCTGCCCTTGCTGGCACCCCAGCTGGCGCAACTGGGCCAGCTGCTCCGGCGTTTCGATGCCTTCGGCCACCACCAGCTTGCCCAGGGCATGCGCGAGCGACACGATCGCCCTCACGATGGCCTTGTTGGAGTCGCTGCCCAGCGCCGCCACGAACGTGCGGTCCACCTTCAGGCTGTTCAGCGGCAGGCGCGACAAGTGCATCAGTGACGAGCAGCCGGTGCCGAAGTCGTCCACGCTCAGGCACACGCCCAGCGCGCGCAGCGCCTCCAGCGTGGGCAGCGCCCCTTCCAGGCTTTCGAGCAGGATGTTCTCGGTGAGCTCGAGCGTCAGGTTGCCCGGCCGCATGCCGGCGGCCGCGATCGCATGCGTGATGCGCGCCAGCAGCCCGGGCTGCACCACGTCGTTGGCCGACAGGTTCACATGCATCGTCAGCGCGCCGGCATCGGGCAGCAACACCTGGAAGCGCTGCAGCTGCCGGCAGGCGGCATGCAGCACGAAGTCGGTGAGGTCCACGATCAGGCCGGAATCCTCCGCCACCGGAATGAACGTGGCCGGGCTCACCTCGCCCAGGGTTTCATGGCGCCAGCGCGCCAAGGCCTCGAAGCCCACCACCTGCCCGCTGGCCAGGCAGAACAAGGGCTGGTAGTCGATCGACAAGCCTTGGCTGGCCAAAGCGCCGCGCAGTTCGGCCTCCAGGAGCAGGCGCCGCCCGACCTCGCTGCGCAGGCCGACGTCGAACAGGACGTAGCGCGCCTTGCCCGCCGCCTTGGCGCGGTACATCGCGATGTCGGCGTCGCGCAGCACCTCGCTCGGCGCCTGGTAGCCCACGTTGCTGCTGGTGATGCCGATGCTGGCAGTGGCGCCGACCTGCGTGCCCTCCACCCATACCGGCTGCGCGAGCAGGCGCAGCAGCCGCTCGGCCAGGCCCACGGCGTCTTCCACGCAGGAGGGGCCCTCCACCAGCACGGCGAATTCGTCGCCGCCCAACCGCCCCACCACGTCCTGCGGGCGCAGCTGCTGCTGCAGGCGCTCGGCCACCTGCACCAGGAAGTCGTCGCCCGCTCCATGGCCGAGGCTGTCGTTGATCAGCTTGAAGCGATCGAAGTCGAGGAACAGCAGCGCAAAGGCATGCTGCGGATCGGCCGCACTGCGCGCCAGCGCGGCGTCCAGCAGCTCCATCATGCGGCGCCGGTTTGGCAGGCGCGTCAGGCTGTCCTGGAACGCGATGTCGCGCAGCTCCTGCATGTGGCGCCCGGCTTGGGCCTGCTCGCGCTCCATGGCCTCCAGCCGCGCGCGGCGCACGGCCTCAGCGCCCTCCTGCTGGCGAAAGAAGAGGTGCATCGTGGACAGCAGCAGCGCGATGATGGGCACGCCCGCCATCAGCACGCCGGCGCCGGCATGCCGCGAGCTCAGCACCACCAGCACCGCCACCGCAGCGCTGCCGCTGTACGAGATGGCCACCCACGAGAAGTTGCCGAACAGGTCGCCCAGCCGCAGCGGCTCGTCGCGCTTGAGCTTGGGCACCAGCGTCACCAGCAAGGTGTTGAGCACGAAGTACACGAGCGAGAACGCGATCGTGGACAGCAGCAGCACCGGTGCGCCGCCCGCATCGCCGAGCAGGTGCTGCGCACCGGCAAAAAGGCTGGCCGCGCTGAGCATCGACGCCGCCGCCATCGACGGGCTGGCGATGCGGCTGCTCCAGCGCTTGGAGGTGCGCCACGATCCGACCAGCGCCTCGCCGGCCGATGCCAGCGTGGCCGCAGCCGGGCCGTGCAGCAACAGCAGCGTGAAGATGAAGATTTCGCCCGCCGCAAACGAGTTCTTGGAGCCGGGGATGCGCAGCGGAAAGAAGCCCGCCACCATCGCCACGCCCACACCCACCATCACCTGCAGGCCCTCGCCGGGCGTCAGGCGCGTTGCCAGCTGCAGCAGGGAAGCGCCGATCAGCACCGTGCCAAGCAGCACCACCGTGCACCAGAAGGCGGTGGCCTTGCGGTTGTAGTCGGGCAGCAGCGCCGCATGGAGGCGGCGCCAGGCCGGCAGCGGGGACGCGGGGGCAGAGCTCGACTGCATGAGCGTCAGGGCTCGCCGTTCCGCAGCAGCGTGCTCTCGCCCGCCACCTGGCCTTCACTGAGCACCAGGCCCTCGCTCAACACCAGCCCTTCGCTCAGGACCAAACCCTCGCTGAGTACCAGGCCTTCGCTCAGCACCAGCCCTTCGCTCAGCACCAAGCCCTCGCTGAGCACCAGGCCTTCGCTCAAGACCAGCCCGCTGCCATAAGCCACGCTGCTCGACAAGTTGCCTACCGGGCCGAACAGCCCGCTGTGGGCCAGCAGCGAACTGCCGCCCACCGCGTCGTCCACACGCACGACAGCGCCCCCCAGCAAGGGCTGGTTGCGTGGCGTGCCCTGCGAGAAGCCGGCCACGAAGGTGTCGCCCGGTGCGCTGAGCGAGGCGGTCCAGTACGAGGGCTGCAGCCGTAGCACGGTGTTACCGGCCCAGGCCAGGCGTGGATCCCACAGTGGCTGGTACTGCGAGAACAGCGCATCGCCGCTGACGATGTGATTGCCGCCCACGAACGCCAGCCGCGACCACGCGAAGGTGCGGCCGGCGACCGTGGACACCGGCTGCGGCAGCCAGGTCCACAGCATCGGGCTGCCGGGCCAGATGGCCCCCGCGGCGATCGCGCCGGCCAGGTCCGGGCGCACCGAGCGTGCCAATGCCACGGCACCGCTCACGTTGAGCAGCCCGGTACCTTGCTGCAGCAGGTTGGCGCCCGGCAAGGGCTGGGCACTGTACTGGAGCATCGCCTTCACGAGCGGGGGCGTGAGGCCGGGATTGGCCTGCAGCATCAGCGCCGCTGCGCCGCTGACCACAGGGGTGGCGACCGAGGTGCCGCTCAGCATCATCAGCGTCTGCCCGTAGTACTGCCGCACTCCGGCTGCCCGTGCCAGGTCGGGGTGGTCCTGAACCAGGCGGTTCCAGGTGGGCGCATAGGGGCTCTCCTGGGTGGCGGCGGCGCCCATCAGCCGGTTGCCAGGCGCCACCAGGTCGGGCTTGAGCAAGTTGTCGGGCACGCGCCGGCCGGTGGCGTCCACCCAGGCGCCGCGCGTGGGACCGCGCGAACTGTAGAAGTCGACGCTGTCGTCGGCGCGGTCCACGGTGGCGTGAAAGTTGACGGCCCCCACGGTGATCACGCTCGGGTCGTTGCCCGGAGAGCCGATGGCGCCATACAGTTCGCGGCCCGCCCCGTCTTTGCCGGCATTGCCGGCCGCCGCCACCACGGTGATGCCGGCCGCCACTGCGCTGCGCGCGGCCATGCACAGCGGATCGGTGCGCCACGACTCGCCGGAGTTGGCGGCCAGGCTGAGGTTGAGCACCCGAATGTTGTATTCACGTGCGTGATAGACCACCCACTCGATGCCCTCGATCACGTCGCTGATCGTGCCCAGGCCGTTGGCGTCGAGCACGCGCACGTCGTACAGGTCGGCAGCCGGCGCCACGCCGGTGGTGTCCGGCCACTGGTAGGCACCGCTGCCGGCGGCGATGGACGCCACATGGGTGCCATGCCCATACGCGTCGTGCCCGTTGCTGCGGTCATTGGCGACCAGCGCCTCGTAGTTCAGCTGTGCGCGACTGCCGGGCGCCAGCGACGTGTTGCCGGCACCCAGCCCGCCGCTCCACAGACCGTCGCGCGCCTTCAGCATGTCCACGCTGCGACGCACCCTCGATCCGCCGTAGGCGTCGGCGAAGCTGCGATGCGCCTTCATGATTCCGGAGTCGAGCACCGCGATGCCCACGCCGCGCCCGTCCAGCCCGCTGTAAAAGCCGGGGCCGAAATAGCTGCGCACCGGTGGCACGGCGCTGCCCGACATCAGTTCGAGGTCGCTGGCACTGGCTCGCACGCTGCGGTTGGGCGACACGCTGGCCACGCTGTCGAGCCGCGCCAGCGCGTCGAGCTGGCCGCTCGTCACGCGCACCGTCAGCGCGCTCACGAGGCCGTGACGACGCATCACCTTGCCGCCCAGGCGTCGCACGGCCTGCGCCAGCTCGGCCAGGTCGGCACCGGGCGTGGCCACCAGCAGCGCCTCGACGCGGCGCTGCCCGCCTTCGTCGCGCGCCCAGCGGTGGCGCGGCGCGGTCGCGGCCAGTTCGTCGCGCAGGTCGCGGGCCAGCTTGCGCTGGTGCCCGCCCGGATGCCACCCGGCGTGGGCTGCCGGCAGACACAGCAACACCGCGAGGGCGAGAAGCGGCACCGGAGGGCGCCGGTCCCCGTGCAGCACCCGCTCGATCAAGACCGTGAAACGGCTGATACAGGACATCGGACCCTCTCGAATCAACGCCCCGCCACTGGTGGGCAGGTGCACGGGGCGATTGATACCATGCACGCCCTTTGTGTTTCTGGATGTAACCCACGCCGGTTGTCGATGCGTGCAAAAGTGCCCGAACCGCCTGCGCACCTGCCGGGCGCCGCAGCGGGAACAATCGCCACATTCCCGCTGCCGGCCATTCCTTGCACGCCACACCGCACCCGAAATCCCCCGCAGGCCGGGGCGCCGTGCTCGCAGCGGCACTCGGGCTGGCGCTCGCCGCAGCGGTGTCGCTCGGGCTGGCACGCTTCTCGTACGCGCTGCTGCTGCCCTCGATGCGCGCCGATCTGCACTGGAGCTACCTCACGGCCGGCGCAATGAACACCGCCAACGCCGCCGGCTACCTCACCGGCGCGCTGCTCGCACCGCGCTGGCTGGCACGCCACGACGCACGGCACGTGCTGCTGGCCGGCGGCGCCATGGCCGTGCTGCTGCTGGCCGCACACGGCGTGGTGGCGGCCGATGCCTGGCTGTACCTGCTGCGCTGGGCCACCGGCGTGGCCAGTGCCGCCAGCTTCGTGTCGGGCGGACTGCTGGCGGCGCGGCTGTCACAGCATGCCGCGGGGTTGTCGCCCGGCCTGGTGCTGGGGCTGTACTACGGCGGCACGGGGCTGGGCATCGTGGTGTCGGCGCTGCTGGTGCCGCCGCTGGTGGGCTCCGCGCTCGCGCACGCCTGGCAAGCCGCATGGGGGGCACTGGCCGGCGTGGCAGCGGTGTGCACCGCAGCCACGGCGGCCGCCACGCGCAGCCTGCATGCACAGGGCGCGGCCGCGTCGGCCGGCGAGCGCCTGCGCTGGCGCCCGCTGGCCTGGGCGCTGGCCGGCTACCTGATGTTCGGCCTCGGCTATATCGGCTACATGACCTTCGTGATCACGCTGCTGCGCGAGCAGCACCTGCCCGCCGGCTGGATCGTGGGCTTCTACGTGATCCTCGGTGTGGGCGTCACGCTGTCGTCCTGGCTTTGGGCCGGGCTGCTGCAGCGCGCGCGCGGCGGCCAGGCGCTGGCGCTGCTCAACGGCCTGCTCGCACTGGCCACTGCACTGCCGGTGCTGCTGCCTTCCACAGCGGCCGCGCTGGCCTCGGGCGCCCTCTTCGGCGCGGTGTTCCTGTCGGTGGTGGCCTCCACCACCGCACTGGTGCGGCACAACCTCGCGCCGGCCTTGTGGAGCGCCGGCATCGCGGCATTCACGATCGTGTTCGCGGCAGGGCAGATCGTGGGCCCCAGCCTGGTGGGTTGGCTGGCCGATGGCCCGGGCGGGCTGGCGCGCGGCTTTCTGTGGTCGGCCGGGCTGCTGGCGCTGGGCGCGCTGCTGGCCACGCGCCAACGGGCGTTAGCGGCCTGAACCGCGCGATCGCAGCGGGAACCAGCGCGGCAGCATCGCCACCAGCACGTTGTCCTTCAGCACCGCGTGGTGGTAGATGCCGGCCAGCGCATGCAGCCCAGCCAGCCACAGGATGGCGTCGCCCAGCCAGCCATGCAACTCCGCCACGGTGGTGCCGAGCTCATGCGACGCGCCGAAGGGTGCCGGGATCTCCAATCCTCCGAGCAGCGTGAGCGGATGGCCCTCGAGCCATGCACCGGCGATGGCCGTCAGAGGCACCGCGAACAGCAGCACGTACAACGCGCCGTGGCCAAGCCGCGCGGCGGCACCCATCCACGCAGCCACCTGCGGCGGGTCGGGCCGTACATGGGTCAGGCGCCAGAGCAGCCGCACGGCCGTCAGCGCCAGCACGCACAGCCCGAGCGTCTCGTGCAGGTGGCGGTCGGCGTCGCGCGCGGCCGAGTACACGCGCTGCTCCGGCCCGCCAGGGCCGTAGATGAAAGCCACGAGCACCAGCACGGCGATGATCCAGTGCAACGCCTGGGCGACGGCGCCGTAGCGCGCGGGAGCAACAGAAGAGTTCATGCGTGCATTGTCGGCGCCACACGTGTGGCGCGTGTTTCCGGAACGCCTGCGCGCGCCCTCAGACGTGGAAGCCCACGTGCTCCATCAGCTGCGGCATCTCGCGCCGCACGTGCAGCGCGATGCGCAGTGCCGCTTCCTGGTTCCCGTCGCGCGCCAGGATCTCGCGCGCCAGCGGCAGGAACCTGCGCTCTTCGTAGCGCGCGTGCGCTTCGTAGTCGCGCACCAGCCCCATCACGGCGGCGTGGTCCAGGCCCGTGTCGCGCCGACCCTTGGCGGCGGCAGCCAGCGCGGGCTCGATGACAGCCCAGCGCGCCTCGATCTGCCGGTGCTCGCGCGTCAGGCGATCCACCATGTCCTGCAGCGCCGTGCGCTCCTCGCCCGCGGCAGCGCTGGCCAGCGCCGCCGGGAAGAGGTCGCGCTCCTCTTCCGCATGGTGCTCGCGCACCACCGTGTTGAAGAAGCTGGCGCACTCGCCGGCAATGCGGCGCGCCTGTGCGGCAGCCTCCAGCAAGGCGGGCAGCCGCGCCAGCTCGTCCAGCTGGGCCACGATGCCGGCGTGGCACTGCGTGAATTCCTCGATCGGGCTGGCGGCTTGCGATGTCATCGTGCTTGCTCCTGCATGCCGGCAGCCTAAGGCGCGCCGCCGCAACTGGGCTTGCCGCAGATCAAGCACCGGGCAGGCCTGCCGGCCCTGTGGGCAGCCGAACCAGGGCTCGCGCTGAAGCAGGATCAGCGTGCTGCAGGCGCGCTGATCTGCAGCGCCACGCCCTGCTTGCCAACGGTCACCGCAGGCGCCTCCACGCTCAGGTCACCGGGCTGCGGCATCGCGCTGCCGCTCTTGCTCACGCGGGCCACCAGCGTCACTTCCGAGAAGCTGGACAACCGCCGCTCGGGCGACATCGCCATGCTGTCGTCGAGCGTGAAGTCGAACGGCAGGTCCTTCACCTGCTTGCGCAACACCGCGATCGGCATGCGCGGGCCGTTGACCGCGCGCGCGAACACGAACACCGTGTCCTCCGGCGCCACCTGCCCGCGCAGCGCCGGCGCCAGCGACACGCGGCCGCTGATGCGCGCTGCACCGGCAGGCGCTTGCGCTTGCGCCGTGGCGGGCGCGGCGCTGTCGGCCTGCGCGGTGGCCGCGGCCGGCGGCATGCCACCGCGCGCGCGCGCCTCCACCACGCCCGCATGCAGTTGCGGCAGGTACGGGCTGTTGGGCGGCGCCACGCGCGCCGCATGCTCCCAGTAGCGCACCGCCTCGGGGAACGCCTTGCGCTCGAAGGCTTCGCTGCCGGCCAGCGCCAGGCCCTTGAGGTTGTCCGGGTCGATGGCCAGCGCACGCTGCACCAGCGCCATCGGTTCGCCGGCCAGCGTGCCGTTGTGCGTGACGGCCAGCGCGTCGGCGTAGTCGACCAGCAGGCCGGGGTCGTTGCCCTGCAGAGCCACGGCCTTCTGGTAGGCCGGCACGGCGTCCGCATGGCGGCCGAGGATCGCGTACGAGCGCGCCAGCATCGCCCAGCCTTCGGCGTCGTCGGGCTGGGCCTTCAGGCGCTGCGCGAGGCGATCGAGCATGGCGGCGATGCGCTGCGCGTCCATCGAGTGAGCTTCGTTGGCGGAGGCCGCGGCCGCCGCCTGCGCCGCGCCCTCCCGGTCCCATTGCAGCGCCGCGCTGAACGCACCGGTGCGCCAGTAGCCCACGGCGGCCAGCAGCAGTACGCCCAGCATCAGCGCGCCCCACAGGCGTGCCGAGGGACGTTGAGCGGAGCTGGCGTCGGCGGGAGTGGTGTCAGGCAGGGCGGGGTTCATGAGGAAGGATCGGCAAGCTCGTCATCGGGATCGGGTTCGAAGGCCTCGGCGCCGAGGCGGCTGCGTTTGCGCAGCACAGCCACCAGCGTGGCGAAGCCCAGCAGCAGCAGCGCCGCGGGCCCCAGCCACAGCAGCGCCGTGGTGGCCTTGAAGGGCGGGCGGTACAGCACGAAGTCGCCGTAGCGCGCGGTCATGTAGTCGCGGATCTGCTGGTCGGTGCGGCCCTGGCGCACCATCTCGCGGATCTCCTGGCGCAGATCCTGGGCCAGGTCGGCATGCGAATCGGCAATGGTCTGGTTCTGGCACACCAGGCAGCGCAGTTCGGAGGCGATGGCCATCATGCGCGCCTCGGTGGCGGGGTCGCTGGCGGCGGGTGCGGCTTCGCCTGCGCAGGCCAGCAAGGGCAGCGCGAGCAGCAAGGCCGCCAGGCGATGGAGGAGTTTGCTAGCCATTGAGTTGCTTCACCAGCGGCACGATGCGCTTTTCGATCACCTCGGGCGTCAGCGGGCCGATCTGCTTGAAGCGGATCACGCCCTGCTTGTCCACGATGAAGGTCTCCGGCACGCCGTACACGCCGAAGTCGATGCCCACGCGGCCGTCGGCGTCGAACAGCGCGACATCGTAGGGGTTGCCGAAGCCGGCCAGCCAGCCCGTAGCCTCGGGCCGCGTGTCCTTGTAGTCCAGGCCGTAGATCGGCAGCAGCTTGCGCTGCGCGAACTGCACCAGCACCGGATGCTCCTCGCGGCAGGCCACGCACCACGACGCCCACACATTGAGCATCCACACCTTGCCGAGCATGTCGTCGCGCCGCACCGTGCGCGCCGGGTCGTCGAGCCGCGTGAGCGCAAAGGCCGGCGCGGGCTTGCCGATCAGCGGCGACGGCACTTCGCGCGGGTCGCGGTTCAGGCCCACGCCCAGAAACACCGCCAGCACAACGAAGATGGCCAGCGGCAGCAGGAACTTCCAGCTCTTCATGCGCGGGCTCCCGCGTTGCCCGCCGGCACGCTGGCCTCGCGCGTGGCCTTGGCCCGGTAGCGCCGGTCGGTCACCGCCAGGAAGCCGCCGAAGGCCATGATCAGGCAGCCGCCCCAGATCCAGTCGACGAAGGGCTTGACGTACACGCGCACGATCCACGCGTTGCCCTCCACCGCCTCACCGAGCGACACGTACAGGTCACGCGTGAGGCCGGGCTGGATAGCGGCCTCGGTCATCGGATTGGTCTGCACGCGGTAGACGCGCTTCTCGGGCTCGAGCAGCGCCACCGGCTTGCCGTCGCGCGTGACCTCCACCTCGCCGCGCGCGGCCTGGTAGTTGGGGCCCTCGAGCTCGTGCACGCCGCGGAACGTGAAGCGATAGCCGCGCACCTCGGTGCTGTCGCCCGGCGCCATGCGCACGTCGCTTTCGACCTCGTAGCTGCGCACCATGGTGACGCCCACGATGAACGCGGCCACGCCCAGGTGCGCCACCATCATGCCCACCATCGCGCGCGGCAGCAGGCGCGCACGGCCCCACACGCTGCCGCCGGCGGCCGCCTTGCTCGGCCGCACGCGGTCCACCAGATCGGTGACGGTGCCCGCGGCGATCCACGCCGCCATCGCGAGGCCGAACACCGTCATCACGCCGACGCGCCCCATGGCCCAGGCGCCGAGCAGCGCCACCGCCACCGACACGCCCAGGGCCCAGCGCAGGCGCACGGCCAGCTCGGGCAGGTCGGCCTGCTTCCAGCGCGCGATCGGGCCCACCGCCACCAGGAACAGCAGCGGCGCCATCAGCGGCACGAACACGGTGTCGAAGTACGGCGGGCCGACCGAGATCTTGCCCAGGCCCAGCGCGTCCAGCAGCAGCGGGTACAGCGTGCCGAGCAGCACCGCGCCGCACGCCACCACCAGCAGCACGTTGTTGAGCAGCAGCAGCGTCTCGCGCGACAGCAGCGCGAAGCGCGCGCCCAGCCCCACCTTGGGTGCGCGCCAGGCATACAGGGTGAGCGAGGCGCCGATCACGATGACCAGGAACGCGAGGATGAACAGGCCGCGCCGCGGGTCGGTGGCAAACGCGTGCACCGACGACAGCACGCCCGAGCGCACGAGGAAGGTGCCCAGCAGCGACAGCGAAAACGCCATGATCGCCAGCAGCACGGTCCAGGACTTGAACGCGCCGCGCTTCTCGGTGACCGCCAGCGAATGGATCAGCGCTGTACCCACCAGCCAGGGCATGAACGACGCGTTCTCCACCGGGTCCCAGAACCACCAGCCACCCCAGCCGAGCTCGTAGTAGGCCCAGGCGCTGCCCATCGCGATGCCCACGGTGAGGAACATCCACGCCACCGTGGTCCACGGCCGCGTCCAGCGGGCCCAGGCGGCGTCGAGGTTGCCGCCGATCAGGGCCGCCACGGCGAACGCAAAGGCCACCGAGAAGCCCACATAGCCCATGTAAAGCATCGGCGGGTGGAACACCATGCCCGGGTCTTGCAGCAGCGGGTTCAGGTCGCGCCCGTCGGGCGCGGCCGGGAACAGCCGCTCGAACGGGTTCGATGTGATCAGCATGAACAGCAGGAAGCCGCAGGCCACCAGCCCCATCACCGAGAGGATGCGCGCCAGCACCGGCCGCGGCAGGTGCCGGCTGAACAGCGACACCGCCTGCATCCAGATCGACAGCATCAGCATCCACAGCAGCAAGGAGCCCTCGTGCCCGCCCCACACGGCCGCAATGCGGTAGTGCAGCGGCAAGGCCGAGTTGGAGTTCTGCGCCACGTACAGCACCGAGAAGTCGTCGCGCACGAAGCTGGCGGCCAGGCACACGAAGGCCAGCACGATCAGCGCAAAGAGCGTACCGGTCAGCGGGCGCGCCAGCGCCATCCAGTCGGCGCGGCCGCGGGCCGCGCCGGCCATCGGCAGCACGCCGAGCGCCAAGGCAGTACCCAGCGCGAGCCAGAGCGCAAAGTGGCCGAGTTCGGGAATCATGGCTTGCCCACCTTTCCTGCCATCTGATCGTTCACCTGCTTGGCCTTGGCGAGCGCTTCGGCCGCTTCAGGCGGCATGTAGTTCTCGTCGTGCTTGGCCAGCACCTCCTGCGCGACGAACACGCCGTTCTCCAGCTTGCCCTGCGCCACCACGCCTTTGCCCTCCTTGAAAAGGTCCGGCAGGATGCCGTGGTAGCGCACCGGCACGGTCACGGCGGTGTCGGTGACCACGAAGCTCACGTCCACGCCGTCGCGCTTCACGGAGCCGGGCTGCACCAGGCCGCCCAGGCGGAAGGTGCGGTTCGACGGCGCCTCCTTGGACTGGATCTGGCTCGGCGAATAGAAGAAGACGAGGTTGCTGCGGAAGGCGTTGAGCACGAGCGCGGTGGCACCGCCCACGGCGAGCACGATGGCGCCGGCGATGGCCAGACGCTTGTGGCGGGGTTTCATGGTTCTCAAGACTCCTCCGACGAAGAAACCGACGTGCGGCGCAAGGCCGCCCGATACCGTAGCCGGGTGGTCACCGGCTCGATCAGCATCAACGCCAGCGTGACGCCATACGCGCCCCACACATACAAGCCATAGCCGCCCATCGCAAAGAAGTCGGCGGCGCTCTTCCAGTTCATGACCCGTTTCCTCCGGGAACGTTCAATGCCCGCACCCACGCCGCGTCGCGTTCGCGCTCCAGCACGAGGGCACGTGTGCGCGTGAAGACCACGGCGAACGCATAGGCCCAGAAAGCCAGGGTCATCAGCAGCATCGCCGTGAGCATGGTGCTGGCCATCTTGGGCGCTGCGGTCATGCTGATCGAGGCGCCCTGGTGCAAGGTGTTCCACCAGCGCACCGAGAAGTAGATGATCGGCACGTTCACGGCGCCCACCACGGCCACGAGTGCACTGGCGCGGTCGGCCCGGCGCGTGTCGTCGATCACGCCGGCCAGCGCCAGGTAGCCCAGGTAGAGAAACAGCAGGATCAACTCGCTCGTCAGGCGGGCGTCCCATACCCACCAGGTGCCCCAGGTGGGCTTGCCCCAGAACGAGCCTGTCCACAACGCGACGAAGGTGAACATCGTGCCGGTGGGCGCCAGCGCATGCGCCAGCATCGACGCCAGCCGCACATTGAAGGCCCAGCCGATGGCGGCCCAGAACGCCATCGCGAGGTACAGCACCATCGACATCCACGCGGCCGGCACGTGGATGAAGATGATGCGGTAGGCATCGCCCTGCGTGGCGTCGGTGGGCGCCACGAAGAAGCCCACGTACAGGCCGGCGGCGGCGAACAGCAGGGTCGCGGCCCACAGCCACGGCAGCAGCGCGCCGGCGAGCGCATGAAAGCGCACCGGCGACGCAAAGGTGGTGAAGCGCAGTTCGGCGGGGCGCAATTCGGACGATGTCAGGCTCATGGGTTCATTCGACGGCAATGCGCAATGCGGCCGCGGTGGCCGGCGGGGCGAGCACCGTGCTCATCAGCAGCAGCGCGCCCAAAAGCGACAAGTGTGCGCCAGCCGGCACGCCGGACTCCACCGCCCCCACCGCACCGGTGCCGAAGATCAGCACCGGCACGCAAAGGGGCAGCACCAGCAGAATCAGCAGCACGGCGCCGCTGCGCAAGCCCAGCGTGAGGGCGGCGCCCAGCCCGCCGAGCAGGCTGAGCACCGGCGTGCCGAGCAGCAGGCTGAGCGCCAGCATACCCAGCGCCGGGGCCGGCAGGCCGAACAGCAGCCCCAGCACCGGCGACATCAGCACCAGCGGCAGCCCCACCACCACCCAGTGCGCCAGCGCCTTGGCCAGCGCGATCGACCACGCCGGCTCCGGGCTCAGCAGCATCTGCTCGAGCGAGCCGTCGGCATGGTCGCCGGCGTAGAGCTGCTGCAGCGACAGCATGGCGGCGAACAGCGCGCACACCCACACCACCCCCGGCGCCATTTGCCGCAGCATCTGGGGCTCCGGCCCCACGCCGATCGGGAACAGGCTGGCGGCCACCAGGAAGAAGCCGAGCGGCAGCAGCGCGTCGATGCGCCGCCGCGCGGCGAGCTTCAGGTCGCGCTGCAGCAGGGGCAGGAACGCGCTCATCGTGCCGCCGCCTGTTCGTCCAGCTGCAGGACGCGGGGCACCGCGCCTTCCAGCGACAGATCGACGTGGCTGGTGAGCACCACGGCGCCGCCGCCGGCCACGTGGGCGGCGAGCGCGGCGTTGAGGATCGCGGTGGCGTGCGTGTCGAGGGCGTCATAGGGCTCGTCGAGTATCCACAGCGCAGCTGAAGGCAGCATGAAGAGCCGCGCCAGCGCCACCCGGCGCCGCTGGCCCTGTGACAGCGTGCGCACCGGTGCATCGCGCAACGCAGGCAGGCCGATGCGGCTCAGCGCGGCCTGGCACGCTGCCGCGTCGGCCGGCTGGCCGTGCAGCTGCGCCATGAAGCGCAGCGCCTCCAGCGCTGTCAGGTCATCCTTCAGTGCGTTCGCATGGCCGATGTACAGGCTGGGCGCCAGCCGCTCGATGCGCCCGGCCTCCGGTTCGCCCAGCCCGGCCAGCAGGCGCAGCAGGCTGGTCTTGCCACGGCCGTTGGCGCCGCGCACCCACAGCACCTGGCCGGCCGACACGTCGAAGGAGAGGTCGCGCAGCAGCAGGCGGTCGCCGCGGCGACACGCCAGCCCGGTCACGTGCAACAGGGGTTCAGAAGTCGTATCGGCTGCCAAGGTAGTAGAAGACGCGATGCGCTGTTTCATGGCGCAACGGCCCGCTCACCTTGCTGTATTCGCCGCTCAGCTCCGACTCCAGCGACACCTGCTTGCCCACGCGATAGGTCACGCGCAGGCCCGGGCCCACGCGCTGCGTCTTCACGCCGCTGCTGTCGCTTTGCGAGTAGAACTTGATCGAGGGTTCGAGCAGTAGGAATTCGGTCACCTGCGACGAGTTGTTGTAGCTCACCAGCTGGCCGGTGTAGTCCAGCACCACCGTCCCCAGCGTGGGGTCGAGCGATTCGCTCGACCCCTTGAGCAGCGACAGGCTGATCACGTGCGTGTCGCGTGCGGAGTACAGGTTGGTGCCGATGATCTGCAGGCCGGCGGCCCGATTGTCGCTGCGCCCTTGCCCGTTGGGCAGGATGTCGGGAATCGGGGGGATGTCGCCCAGGCGCGTCAGCCGCAGGTCGCCGCCCACCTGCCAATTCTTGCTGACCGGCGTGGTGATGCCGAGCAGGCCCTGCGTGGTGTAGGTGGTGGTGGCCTTCACCTGGCTGCGCAGCGCCGGCAGCGTGTAGCCATTGTTCAGCAGGTCGCCGATGCTGGTGGCCAGGCGGGTGGCGTTCGGGTCCAGCGCCGTGGGCGCCGGCACCGCGCTGCCGAAGAACAGCGCATTGCCCAGCGACAGCAACGGCGTGGCGCGCCGGTCGTACAGCACGTTGATCACGGTGTTGTCCTCGCGCTGCCAGGTACCCTGCAGCGACGCGATGTTCAGGCCGCGCAGCATCTGGTCGTAGTCGAGCTGGCTGGTCATCGACACGCCACCGCTGAAGTAGCGCAGCTCGGTGCCCACGGCGCGGCGGTCCACTGCGCCGTCGATCACCTGCTGGTTCACGTAGAGGCTGGCGCCCAGGGTGGAGATCAGCGAATCGGCGTCCACCCACGCACCGTAGAAGTGGCGATGCGCGTCCAGCAACGAATCGGTGGGCACGCCGGCCACCGCATTGACGCGCCACTTGGGCGTGAAGCTGTAGCCGGCCTGCACCCCATCGAAGCGGCTCAGCACGCCGCCGCCGGTGGGCGACTGGCGGCCCAGCTTGATGCTGGTGCCCAGCTGCAATGCCCGGTGCTCGAAGTACAGGGCCGACAGGCGGTTGCGGCTCTTGTCGCTGCGCAGCTGGTCGTCGGTGTAGCTGTCGCGGAACACGAAGCGCATGTCGGTGCTGTCGTCGCGGTAGCGCCAGTTCACGTCGGCGTTGCCGATGACCTGCTTCTGGTCCGTGCCCGCCAGCGTGCTGTCGCTGGCCAGTTCGGGCAGCCCGCTCACCGGCGAATCCTGGAACTCCTGCGTGCGCACCTTCGACTGGCCCCCGTAGTAGAAGGCCGACAGCGAGCCGGTGAGCGTGGTGCTGGGCTCCACCTTCGGGCGCACGCGCGCCACCTTGGCCGGCGGCGGCAGCGCCGCCAAGGCCTGGCGCACCCGGTCGGCATCGGCGCCCTGCGGGTACAGCTGCAGGAAGGTTTCGTACTCGGCGCGCGCGCGCACCACGTCGCCGGTCTTGGCGCGCAGGTCGCCGGCCAGGGCCTGCCCCTCGCGCGTGCTCGGGTTGGCCGGCAGGTTGAGCAGCCGGTCCAGTGCCGCCAGCGCAGCAGCGTCATCGCCGCGCGCGTCGGCCGCCCGCGCCTCGGCCAGCAGCGCGGGTGCGTCGGCCGCAGTGGGCGGCACGGGCTGGCTGGCAGACGCAGCGGACGCGGCAGCCACCTCGGGCACGGCCGTTGTGGCAGGCGTTGGTGCCGCAGGTGTGGCAGGTGCCGCAGGCGCAGTCGCCACGGTTGCAGCTGCGGTCGGCGTGACGATGGCCGCGCCCGGGAAGCGCCGGGCGAGTTGCTGTCGCACGGCCTCCGCCTCGGTCAGCGTGGCGAAGTCGCCCAGGCTGACCTCGTACACCGTCTTGCCATCCACCTGTCGCTGCCCTGAATACACCTGATAGCGATCGAGCGACGCGGGAATCGGCGTGTCCAGGTTCAGCACGGGCTGGTCCGACTGCAGCAGCGCGATCCGATAGCCCTGCCCTGGCGCCAACGCGCCGGCCTGGGCGGCGGACTGTGCGGCTGCCGCAGCGGGCGCCTGCGTGGTGCGTGCCACGGTGGGGCCGAGGCCGGTCAGCACCACGTCGATCGTGCGGTCGCCGCGGCCGGCGCGCACATGCATCGGCACCGCACGCCCGAGGCGCAGCACCAGGCGCCGGCTGAGCGAGTTGTCGCGCCCGGCCGATTCATCGGTGACGCGGATCTCGGGCAGCGCGCCATTGGCGCGCAAGCGGCGCTCGGACACCACCAGCGGCGGCAGGTCGCGGTTGGGCACCGCGTCGTAGAACACCTGCAACGCATCGCCCGAGCGCGCCTCCACCGTGCGGCGGTACTGCACCGGCGTGACGAAGCGCACGTGCAGCACGGCGTCGGCGCCCTCGCGGGCCAGTTCCAGGTCGTCGACAAGCTGGGCCTGCGCCAGCGGCGCGGCCAGCACGATCAGGGGCGCGACATAGCGCGAGGCAAGGCGGTTCAAGGTGGTTCAGTCCCAGTTGATGTACGTGCTGCCCTTGCTGCCCAGCGGGCGGTGGCATCCGGACTCGGAGCAATCCACCGCCGGCGGGGTCTTGGTGCGATGGGTCATCGTGTTGCGGTCCATGCTGCCGAGGTAGCTGGTGCCCTGCAGGTGGCAGCCCTTGCACCATCCGGCGCCGCCGCCCTGGCTGCCGTTGTGGTTCATCGTCACCGAGGTCCACGTGGTCGTGGCGCGATGGCAGGCGTTGCAGTCCATCGAGGCGCCGTTCAGCAGCTGCGTGGCCTCGGGGATGTGGTTGGTCGGCTTGGCGAGCGCGCCGGTGGCGCCTTGCGACACGTATGCGCCGTTGTGGCAGGACTTGCAGGTGCTGGCGGCCACCACGCTGTGGTTCATCGTCACCGAGCTGGCGAAGCTGCTCTGCGAGCGATGGCAGCTGTCGCACTTGGTGGGCCCGGTGGTCACCGGGATGTGGTTGGCCGGCTTGCCGAGTGCGGTGCTGCCGTTGTGGCAGGTGTCGCAGGTGCCGGTGCCCACCGCGTTGGCCGCCGAGTGCGCAAACGTGACGGCGCTCCACGACGCAGTGGACTGGTGGCAGTTCTCGCAGGTCGTCACGCCGGCGTGCGTGGACGTATTGGGCTTGCCCACCGCCGGCGGGTAGCTGCCGGTGTGGCAGGTGGCGCACTGGCTGGACACCGACACCGACGCGTGGAAGCGCGCCGGCGTCCAGGCGCTGTAGCCCGCCTTGTGGCAGCTGTCGCAGTTGGTGATGGCAGCGCCCGAGATCGCCTGGTACGGGATGTGGGTGGCGGGCTTGCCGTCGGCCGGCGGATACGCGCCGCTGTGGCAGCTGCTGCACTGGTTGGTCACCGTCACCTGGGTGTGGTTCCAGGTGCTGGGCGTCCATCCGGTGGTGCGGTGGCAGTTGGCGCAGTTGGAGGCGCCCACCGGCATGTGGTTGCCCGGCTTGCCGGTGGCCGTGCTGCCGTTGTGGCAGCTGGCGCAGTTGGTGGCAGCGCTGAAGGTGCTGTGGTCCACGTTGGCCGCGGCCCAGCTGGCCGTGCTCTTGTGGCAGTTCTCGCAGGTGGTGGCGCCAGCGTGGATGGCCGTGTTGGGCTTGCCCACCGCCGGCGCGTAGCTGCCGGTGTGGCAGGTGGCGCACTGGCTGGACACCGACACCGAGGCGTGAAAGCGCGCCGGCGTCCAGGCGCTGTAGCCGGCCTTGTGGCAGCTGTCGCAGTTGGTGATGGCGGCGCCCGAGATCGCCTGGTACGGGATGTGGGTGGCGGGCCTGCCGTCGGCCGGCGGATACGCGCCGCTGTGGCAGCTGCTGCACTGGTTGGTCACCGTCACCTGGGTGTGGTTCCAGGTGCTGGGCGTCCATCCGGTGGTGCGGTGGCAGTTGGCGCAGTTGGAGGCGCCCACCGGCATGTGGTTGCCCGGCTTGCCGGTGGCCGTGCTGCCGTTGTGGCAGCTGGCGCAGTTGGTGGCAGCGCTGAAGGTGCTGTGGTCCATGCGCGCGCCGGACCAGCTGCGCGTGGATCTGTGGCAGTCGTCGCAGGCGGTCACGCCGTTGTGTACGGCGGTGTTCGGCTTGGCGGTGGCGCGCATGCCGTTGTGGCAGCTGATGCAGGTGCCCGGCTGCACACCCGCATGGTTGAAGCGGGCACCGACGAAGCTGCGCGTGCCGTGGCAGCTGTCGCAGCTGTCCTGCGTGGGCAGGTGCATCGGCGTCTTGACCGTGTTGCCGCGCGCCAGCCGCGCGCCCGACACGTGGCAGGACGCACAGTCGCGCGGCGTGCCCTTGAACACGCCGTTCTGGTGGCACGACTCGCAGCGCGCCGTGGTGTGCGCGCCGCTGAGCACATAGCCGGTGCGCGTGTGGTCGAAGTTGCGGACGTCCGCCTGGGCCAGCGCGAGCCCGCAGGCCGCCAGCAGCCACAGGGCGAGGAGTGCGCGCAGTGCGTGCGTCATGGTCGGCCTCCGAGGGGTTGCACCTTCTTCCAGCTGTCACTCACGTGGCACTGCTCGCAGCGCGCACCGAAGCCGCCGTCATGCGGGTCGTCGCCGCGGTGGCATGCGATGCAGTTGCTGCCCAGCGGCGCACTCGGGCGCCCCGGCGGCGCCGGCTGCCGGTGGCAGGCTTCGCAGCCGACGCTGCGATGCGCGCCCGTCAGCGGGTAGCGGGTGCGCCGGTCGTGGTCGAAGGCCCACAGCGGCCAGGCGCGCGCGTTGTGGCAGCTGTCGCATTGCGTGCCGAACGCGCCGTGGTGGCGGTCGTCGCGCAGGTGGCAGGCAGCGCATTCGCGCGCTGCATCGCCAAAGCGCGCGCTGGTGTGGCAGTCCTTGCAGGTGGCTGCCGCATGCCGCCCCACGAGTGCGAAGCGCGTGCGCGCATGGTCGAACGCGGCGGCCTTCTTCCAGCTGCGGTCGTCATGGCATCGCTCGCACTGGCGGCCCAGCTGCCCTTCGTGGCGGTCGTCCCGCGCATGGCAGCTGACGCAGACCAGCGGCGTACCGCGCAGGTGCCTCGCGTCCGCGTGGCAGGCCTTGCAGGCCACGGCCGGCGCTGCATGCGCGTTGCGCAAGGGCATGCGTGTGCGGTCGTGGTCGAAGCGGCCGGCAGTGGTCTTCCAGTCGCGCGCGCCATGGCAGCTGCCGCAATCGTCGCCCAACGTGCCGGCGTGGCGGTCGTCGGCCTTGTGGCAGGCCACGCAGGCGGTGGGCGCCTGCTTGAACTGGGCGCTCTTGTGGCAGGCATCGCAGCGCGCCTGCACATGGCGCCCGAGCAACGGGAAGGCGGTCTTGTCGTGGTCGAACTTGGCGCGCTCCTTCCAGCTGCGCTCGGTGTGGCAGGCCGCGCAGTCGTTGCCGACCGAGCCCTTGTGCACGTCGTCGCGCTGATGGCAGCTGTGGCAATCGCTGGCCAGCTTGTTCTTGAACAGCGGGCCGGTGTGGCAGCTGGCGCAGGCCACCGCGCGGTGCGCGCCGCGCAGCATGAAGCGGGTGTCGGCGTCGTGGTTGAAGCTGGCCGGCTTCCAGGCGCGCGTGCCGTGGCAGGTGTCGCACCTGTCGCCGAACTGCCCCTTGTGCCCCTTGGTGTCGTCGTCCTTGCGATGGCAGGCCACGCAGGTGCGCGGCGCACCCTTGTAGTCGCCGGGCGTGCGATGGCAGTCGGCGCAAGCGGTGTCGGCGTGGCGGCCGGTGAGCGCGAAGCGGGTGCTGCCGTGGTCGAAGCGTGCCGGCTTCCAGCCGGTTTCTGCATGGCAGCTTTCGCAGCGCGCGCCGAGGCTGCCCTTGTGCACGTCGTCCTTGCGGTGGCAGGCCTGGCAGTCGGACGGCGCTTCGCGGTACTTGCGGCCGGGCCGATGGCAGGCGTCGCAGGCCACCTGCGCATGACGGCCGCGCAGCGCGTAGTCGGTCTGCGCATGGTCGAAGCGATGCGTGTCGAGCACCACAATGCGCGCGTCGCGCCCCTTGTGCTCGGTGTGGCAGCTGCGGCAGGCCTGCGCGGGCAGGCGGCCGTGGTACCCGGTGCGCTGGCGCATGTCCTGCCCCACGTCCTTATGGCAGTCGACGCACAGCCGATCCTGCGCGGCGCGGTCGAAGCGCACATGGCAGTTGCTGCAGGCGTCGTCCCAACGGGCATGCGCCTGCGACAGCGTGCCGGGCGACAACGCCGATTCGATGCCCTGCGCAGCGGCCAGCGAGGCCGCCAGCCCGAACAGGCCGATCAGGAGGATGCGCGCCCATGGCTGCCAGGCGGTGCGTGCGCGCATCAGTAGGCGTGCACCGCGACCACGTGCGCCACCGCGCTCAGCACGAGCAGGTACACGAACGGTACGTGGGCCACATGCCAGAGGGCGAACAGGCGTTCGTAGATGCTGAACTGCGCCACGCGCGCCACCGCGTTGAGGTAGCGGCGCACCAGCTTGCGCGCCAGGCGTTCGCGCTCGGCCAGCTGCGTGGGGCTCCAGCGCCGCTGCTGGGCCAGGCGCTGCAGCGGCGCGCGCAGGCCGGCCGAGCACTTGCGGTACGCCAGCCACTGCTGCAGCGGCAGCAGCACGAGCTGCCGCAGGTGACCCGCGGCGTTGCGCCCCGGGCGCAGCTGCTCACGCTCGAAGGCACGCAGGCGCTCCTCGACGTCAGGTGCGAAGGCCAGGCGCGAACGCGCGTCGTCCTGGTCGAAGCCGGCGCGCACCTGCAGCTCGCGCAGCGTGCTCTGCTCGCCATGCAGACCGCGGTTGACGCGCAGGTACAGGAAGCGCCCGACGATGCCGCTGCCGGCCACCACCAGCATGCTGTACAGCGCCACGCCGGCATTGGTGGAGCCGATGTGGAAGGTGGAGTGCAGCAGGATCAGCAGCGGCCCGCCGAGCCCCAGCACCATGTGCGCCCACAGCCACCACTTGGCCTTGCCCCAGCCGTGCAGCGCCTTCACGTGCTTGCGCAGCGGGTAGCTGAACAGCAGCAGCATCATCACGCCGCCGGTCACGCCGAGCCAGTAGCCCACGCGGTCACCGGCGCGGAACAGGCCCTGCCGGCTGAGTGCCCACATGGCCCACACCAGCACGGCGATCAGCGCATAGAGCAGCACATCTCGCGCACCGGCAGGCAACTGCCGGGCGAGCGACGCTCGCTGCCCTGCCTGGGATGCGTGCCCCAGGCTTCCCTCCGACGTCGTCACGTCCACTCCGATTGTGTTTCGGCGGCCTTCTGGCCGTTCCGTTGCCCCGGTGCGGTTGCACCGATGGCAGGGACAGTAGCGAAACAGCGTCGGCTCAGGGCCTCATGTCTGTTGCAAGACGTATGGGCCGCTCACGCCGCCTGCTCCCAGCGGTGGCGTCCACGCTTCTTGGCCTGGTACAGCGCGGCGTCGGCCTCGCGCACCAGGGAGTCGGGGCTTTCCAGCGGGCCGGCCGGGCGTGCCGCCGCCATGCCGATGCTGATCGTCACGTGCGGCGCCACGGGCGACGCGCCGTGAGGAAGCGCACGCGCATCGAGGGCGTCGATGCAGCGCTGCGCCAGCAGGCTCGCCTGCGCGGCGTCGGTGTGCGGCAGCAGCAGCGCGAACTCCTCGCCACCGTAGCGCGCCACGAGGTCGGTCGGGCGCAGTGCGCAGCGGGCCAGCGTGCTGGCCACGGCGCGCAGGCACTGATCACCGGCCACGTGGCCGTGCGCGTCGTTGAAGCGCTTGAAGTGGTCCACGTCGATCATCAGCAGCGCCAGCGTGGTTCCGTGACGTTGTGCACGTTCCCATTCCTCGTGCAAGCGCCGATCGAAGCCGCGCCGATTGGCCACGCCGGTGAGCGCATCGGTGTCGGACAAGTGTTCCAGCCGCGTGTTGGCCTCGCGCAACGCCGCGGTGGACGCGTCGAGCTGCGCGTTCAGGCGCTTCAGCTCCTGCTCACGCCGCACCAAGGGGGTCACGTCGATGCGCACGCCGGCCAGGCCACCCTCGCGCGTGCGCCGCTCGTGGATGCGCAGCCAGCGGTTGCCCGGCAGCTCCTGCAGCAGCATCTGGCCGGCGCGGTGCTGCCGCAGGCGCTCTGCCAGCCACTCGCTCTCGCGCCCCACGGCCTCGGAATATTGGCCGTGCTCGAGCCCGTAGCGCAACAGGGCCTCGAAGGTGGCGCCGCGCCGGATCACCGGTGCGGAGTCGACATACAGCTCGCAGTAGCGCTGGTTGAACACCACCAGCCGGTCCTCGTCGTCGAACAGCGCAAAGCCGTCCGGCAGCGCCTCGATCGCATCCTCCAGCCGCCCGCGCGCACGCTCGGCCTCCGCCTGCGCCGCCTGCAGTTCGCGCTGCTTGCGCACCAGCTCCGTCACGTCGGAGCTGAACGCGAGCAGGCCGCCGTCCGGCAGGCGCTGCTCCACGATGCGGATCCACCGGTCCCCGGGCAGCTCTCTCAAGACGGGCGCGACGGGCCGTGCATGCTCGCGCAGGCGCTGCTCGATCCAGGCCTCCTCCCAGCCGATGGCGGCGGGGATCAACTGCTGCGCCACCGCGGCGCGCAGCGAGTCCTCGAAGCGGCGGCCGGGCACGAGCATCGAAGCGATGGGGGCGTAAAGCGCGCGGAACGCGTCGTTGCACAGCACCAGCCGGTCCTCGCTGTCGTACAGCACGATGCCGGCATCGATGGCGTCCAGCGTGCCGCGGTGCAGGCGCTCCGATTGCGCGAGCGCGGCCTTCTGGCGGCTCAGCTTCATCGACAGCCGGTAGGTGGTGGCGCCGATCACCAGCGGATAGGCCACCATGAACGGCAGGCTCGCCAGCACGGTGGGCAGCGTGGCCATCGGTTCCCAGCGCACCCCGAGCATGACCATGCCGATGCCGACACCCGCTGCCTGCGCCAGCAGACCGCGGGCGAACAGCCAGCGCCCGCCGATGGCCACGTTGTTCATCGTGAGCATCGCCAGGACCAGCGTGGCGGGCAGCGGATTGAAGCCCATCGCGGCCGCCCAGAAGCCACCCAGCAGCGAATCGACGAGCAGGTTGCGGTGCTCGGCCTCGCGCGCCTGCGCGCAGCGCCGGCCCCACCACCACGCGAACTGCGGCCACAGCAGGCAGTTCAGCGCCAGCGCGCTCAGCAGCCACCCCGGCGCGCCGCGCTGCAGCAAGGCTGCGCCCACGCACAGGCCGCCCAATGCAAGGCCGACGCTGCGTGGCAGGCGGATGCGTTGCACCAGGTTGGCGCCGGTTCCGGCCAGCGCCGGCAGCGGCTCGACGAGCAGACTCAAGCGGCCTCGGAGGGAAGATGGTTCCTCGCCCTTATCGACCGCGCCGCTGCGCGCTTGAGCCCACCAGGGCGCCGTGTGTGCCCCACGATTGATGTGGATCAAACGCTCGTTCGCCCCTGTCACTTGATGCGCCGCAAGACGCGGCAGCGCAAAGGCGTTAGCGTTCGCACATGACCTTCATTCGTGCCCATGTGGCGCCTGCAGCGGCATGAGCGCCCCCGCCGTCAGCGTGACGCTCACTCAACTCGACGGCTACCGCTTCGAGGCCCGCTTCGACAACCCGGCCCTGCCGCCGCTGCTGACCGACGAGCCGCCGCCGCTGGGCGTGGACGCCGGGCCCAACCCCACGCGCCTGCTGACCACCGCCGTGGCCAACTGCCTGTCGGCCAGCCTGCTGTTCGCGATGCGCAAGTTCCATCACGAGCCGGGCCCCTTGCGCACGGTCGCCACCGCCCAACTGGTGCGCAACGAGCAGAACCGGCTGCGCGTGGGCTCGATCGATGTGGAGATCCACCTGGGCGTGGCCGCCGCCGGGCTGGCGCAGCTCGATCGCGTGCTCGGGCAGTTCGAGGAGTTCTGTGTCGTCACGCAGAGCGTGCGCGCCGCCATCCCGGTGACCGTGCGTGTGCTCGATGCCGACGGCGTCGACTTAAGACCTGCATAACCTGATGATCCGACGATGGGCACATCTGCGAGGAGTGTCCATGAGAACCTTGATCACGATGGCCGCGCTGGCTGCCGCGCTGTGCGGCGGCGCGGCCCGGGCGGCGGTCGACGCCGCGCCTGTGCCCGAACGCGGGCAGCAGTTGTTCACCACCAAGCATGGCCGCGACTGGTCCTGCGCCACCTGCCACGGCGCGGTGCCGACTGGGATGGGCAAGCACGCCAGCACCGGCAAGCCGATCCAGCCGATGGCGCCGGCGGTCAACCCGCAGCGCTTCACCGACGCTGCCAAGACCGAGAAGTGGTTCCGACGCAACTGCAACGACGTGATGGGCCGCGAGTGCACCACCGAACAGAAGGCCGACGTGGTGGCCTGGTTGAGGACGCTGAAGCCATGAGCCGACTGAGCTTTCTGCCGCAGGCCGCGCTCGCCGCTGCGCTGCTGGCCGCCGCGCCGGCGTGGGCCTCCGAACGCGAGCACGGACACGAGCGCCGCAGCGCCGTGCCGCCGCTGCCGGCCTACCAGGCCGAATGCGGCGCCTGCCATGTGGCCTATCCGCCGCGCCTGCTGCCCGCCGACGCCTGGCAGCGGCTGATGAACGACCTGCCCCACCACTTCGGCACCGACGCTTCGCTCGACCTGCCCACCCGCAATGCGGTGTCGGCGTGGCTGGCGGCCAACGCCGGCCGCGGCGCCGCGCCGCCCCAGGACCGCATCACCCTGGGCGCGTGGTTCCAGCGCGAGCACCGGGAAGTCTCGTCCGCCACCTGGAAGCGGCCAGCCGTCGGCGGCGCGGCCAACTGCAGCGCCTGCCACACCGGTGCTGCCCAGGGCGACTTCGACGAAGACAACGTGCGCATCCCGCGCTAGCCGAGACGCAAGATGGACTCCACCCCCACCCCTTCGATACGCGTATGGGACGCGCCGGTGCGCGTGTTCCACTGGTTGTTCGCGCTCAGCTTCGCCGGCGCCTGGCTCACCGCCGAGAGCGAACGCTGGCGCCTGGTGCACGTGACGCTCGGCTACACCATGGCCGGGCTGCTGGTGTTCCGCGTGCTGTGGGGCGTGCTCGGCAGCCGCCACGCCCGCTTCGCGGATTTCGTGCGCGGGCCCGGTGCCGTGCTCGACTACCTGCGCTCGCTGCTGCAGCAGCGTCCGCAACACCACGTGGGCCACAACCCCGCCGGCGGCTGGGCCGTGCTGGCCCTGCTGGGGCTGGCCGGCGTGACAAGCGCGCTGGGTTGGGCCGCGTACAACGACCTCGGCGAATGGGCCGAGGAGTTGCACGAAGGCGCGGCCAACCTGATGCTGGCGGTGGTGCTCGTGCACATCGCCGCCGTGGTGGTGAGCAGCTGGCTGCACCGCGAGAACCTGGTGCGCGCCATGATCACCGGCCGCAAGAACGGCCCTGCCGGCGAGGACAATGGCCGCCCGTGGCGCCCGCTGGCGCTGCTGGTGCTGGCTGCGGTGGTGGGCTTCTGGGTGCTGCAATGGCAGCAGGCCCCGGCCGCGGGAACCGTGGCCGCGAGCCACCGTCACGAAGCCGACCACGATCACGACGACGATTGACCTCGATGCGCATCCTGCTGGCTGAAGACGATGCCCTGCTCGGCGACGCGCTGCTCGCCGGGCTGCGCCAGCACGGCTTCCAGGTGGATTGGGTGCGCGACGGCAACGCCGCGCAGCGCGAGCTGCGCAGTGGCGTCTACGCCGCGGCGGTCCGCGACCTCGGGCTGCCGCTGCTCGACGGCCTGGACGTGCTGGCCGCCGCGCGCGCGCAGCGCATCGCCACACCGGTGCTCGTGCTGACCGCGCGCGACGCGGTCAGCGACCGCATCCGCGGGCTCGACGTGGGCGCCGACGACTACGTGATCAAGCCGGCCGACATCGGCGAGCTGGCCGCACGCCTGCGCGCCCTGGTGCGGCGTGCCCACGGCCAGCCGCAGGAGCGCTTGCAGCAAGGCCCGCTGGCGCTGGAGCCCGCCACGCGCAGCGTCACGCTCGACGGCCAGGCGGTGACGCTCGCGCCGCGCGAGTTCGACCTGCTGCACCTGCTGATGCTGGCGGCGGGCCGCGTGCTGTCGCGCGAGCAGATCGAGCAGCAGCTGTACAGCTGGGGCCGCGAGGTGGAGAGCAACGCCATCGAGGTGCACGTGCACCACCTGCGGCGCAAGCTGCGCCCCGGCCTGATCCAGACCGTGCGTGGCGTGGGCTATGCGCTCGTCGCCGGCGCTGCCGGCACCGCCGGCGCGCCATGAGCACGCTGCTGCCGCGCTCGCTGCAGGGGCGCCTGCTCGTGCTGGTGCTGGGGGGTGCCTGCCTGGTGTGGCTGCTCGCCGCGCTGCTCACCTGGCAGCGCGCGCGCCACGAGCTCGACGAGCTGCTCGACAGCCATCTCGCGCAGGCCGCGGCCCTGCTGGTGGCGCAGCAGGCGGACACCGATGGCGACGACGAGGAGCGCAGCGCCGACGTACCGCTGCTGCACCGCTATGCGCCACGCGTGGCGTTCCAGGTGTGGCACGGCGACCAGCTCGCGCTGCACTCCGGCAACGCCGGCATGCAGCCCTTGTCGCCGGTGCGCGAGGGCTTCGCCACCGTGGATATCGGCGGCCGGCGCTGGCGCGTGTTCGCCGCCGCGGGACACGAGGGTGACGTGCAGGTATACGTGGGCGAGCGGGTCGAGGCGCGCGGCGAGATCCTTGCCGCCGTGATGGAGAGCATGCTGGTACCGCTGCTCCTGGCGCTGCCGCTGTTCGCGCTGCTCGGCGTGGGCGCCACGCGGCAGGCGATGCAGCCGCTGAAGGACCTGCAGCACAGCCTGGCGCACCGCGAGCCGCGCGCGCTCGGGCCACTCGATCTTCCGGCCACCGCCACCGAGCTGCAGGGCATGGTTGGCGCGTTGAACGGCCTGTTCGCACGCATCGGGCAACTGCTCGAGGGCGAGCGCCGCTTCACCGCCGACGCCGCGCACGAGCTGCGCACACCGATCGCCGCCATCCGCGCACAGGCCCAGGTGGCGCTGGCCAGCGCCGATGACGCGGAGCGCCGCCACGCCTTGCAGGCCACCATGGAGGGCTGCGACCGTGCTGCGCGCCTGATGGAGCAGTTGCTGATGCTGTCGCGCCTGGAGGCCGAAGGCGCTCCTGCCGCGCGGCAGGTCGACCTGGTGGCGCTGTGCCGCAACGTGGTGGCGCACGTGGCGCCGCAGGCTTTGCAGAAGCAGCAGCGCTTGCAGTTCGACGGCGCCCCGGCCTGCGCGGCCGCGGTGGATGAGGCGCTGTTCAGCGCGCTGCTGCGCAACCTCGTCGACAACGCGGTGCGCTACACGCCCGTCGGTGGGCAGGTGCAGGTCAGCCTGCAGGCCGGCAACGGCACGTGGCTGCTTCGCGTGGAGGACAGCGGCCCGGGCATGGACGACGCGCAGCGAGCCCGCCTGGGCGAGCGCTTCTTCCGCGTGCTGGGCAACGACGCCGCGGGCAGCGGCCTCGGCTGGTCGATCGTGCAGCGCATCGCGCAGGTGCTGCTGCTGCAGGTGGACACCGGCCGCTCGGCGCTGGGCGGTCTGCAGGTGACGGTGAAGCCGGCATGAGCCGCACCGAGGCCGGCCATCGCGTGCTGCTGGTCGAGGACGACCCGGTGCTGGCGCTGGCGCTGGCGCACGCGCTCGAGCGCGAGGGCTTCGCGGTGCAGACGCTGGCCGACGGCATCGAGGCCTACAAGGCGCTGCAGCAGGGGCGGCATGCCGCGCTCGTGCTGGACATCGGCCTGCCGGGCTTGAGCGGTCTCGACCTGCTGCACCGGCTGCGCCAGCAGGACGGCGACCTGCCGGTGATCATGGTGTCGGCCTACGGCGCGCCCGGAGACCGCATCCGCGGCCTGGATTTCGGCGCGGACGACTACCTGGCCAAGCCGTTCGAGCTCGACGAGTTGGTGGCGCGCCTGCGCGCCGTGATGCGACGCAGCGCGCCCGCGCCACACGTGCTGCGCGTGCGCGACGTCGAGCTCGACACGCGCACTCACCGCGTGCGCGTGGCCGGCGAACCGGTGTGGCTCACCGGGCGCGAGTTCGCGGTGCTCAAGCTATTGATGGAGCGCGGCGCGGAGCCGGTGTCGCGCCAGGCGATCGAGGCGCACCTGTATGGCTTCGGCGACGAGGTGGAAACCAACGCGGTGGACGTGTTCATCTACAACCTGCGCCGCAAGCTCGGCCGCGACCTGATCCGCACCTACCGTGGCAGCGGCTATGCCATCGAGCGCTGAGCGCGGTTGGCGCAGCCTGCTGCGGCCGCGCAGCCTGAAGCTGCGCACCATGCGCGACATCGCAGTGCCGGCCGCGCTGCTGTGGCTGGCGCTCACGCTGGGCATCGTGCTGCTGGTGCGGCACGAGGCCGACCGCCTGTTCGACGACTCGCTGCGCGAGCTGGCGCAGAACACGCTGTCGTTCTCGGAGCATGAGCTGGCGGAGCTGCGCGATGCGGGCGAAGCCAGCGTGCACGAGAACCTGGAAGGCCCGCGCGGCGCCATGCTGCTCTACCAGGTGTGGCAGCCCGACGGCACGCTCGTCTTTCGCAGCGCCGCAGCGCCTGAGAGGCCCATCGTGCAAGGCGGCCCGGGCTTGCAGAACGTGCTGCGCGACGGCACCCGCTTGCGTGCCTACAGCGCCTGGAACCGCGACCACAGCTTCCAGGTGCAGATGGCAGAGCTGCCCGACGCGCGCCAGGCCTACGTGCTGCGCACCACCTTGCTCTGCACGGGTGTGTGCGGCCTGGCCATGCTGCTGTTCCTGCTGGTCGTGGAGCGCCGCCTGCACAAGGGCTTTGCGTTGCTGGAGGCCGCCGCCGCCGAACTGGCGCAGGCTCCGTCGCACTCGGTCGGCTCCGGTGCGCGCGAGGCGGCGCCGGCAGAGCTGTGGCCGCTGATCGACGCGTTCAATGGCTTGAGCGAACGCGTGCAGCGATTGCTGCTGCATGAGCAGCGCTTCACGGCCGATGCCGCGCACGAGCTGAAGACACCGCTGGCCAGCCTGAAGATCCTGTTGCGCAACGCCGAGCGCGGCGCCAGCGCCGCCGAACGCGAGCAGGCGCTGAGCACGATGAGCCAGGTGATCGACAGCACCGCGGCCCTGGTGGACCAGCTGCTCGCACTGGCCCGCTACGACCGCGATCCATCGCAACTCGACCTCGACCAGCGCCTGGACCTGGCGGCGATATGCGAAGCGTCGGTGGGCATGCTGGCGCCACTGGCGCAGGCGCGCCGCGTGCGCCTCGGGCTGACGCTTGGCACACCGCTGCCAACGCTGCGCGGCAACCGCGAAGCATTGGGTTCGCTCGTGCGCAATCTGCTGGACAACGCCGTGCGCCATGCGCCGGAAGGCGGCCAGGTGCAGCTGCGCCTGCACGGCGACGCCGACGGCGCGGCCTGCATGCTGGAGGTACACGACGACGGCCCCGGCATACCGCCCGCACAGCGCGGCCTGGCGTTCGCGCGCTTCTACCGCGCCGCTCGCCGCGGGCCGGGTCAAGGTCTCGGGCTGGCCATCGTCGAACGCATCGCGCAGCTGCACGGCGGCAGCGTGAGCCTGCACACGTCCACGCTGCTCGGCGGCGCCATGGCCGTGGTGCGCCTGCCGGGGCGGCGCCAGCCGCCGTTCTAGCTGGCGTGCACGTAGTCGCCGGGCGCGTCGCCCAGCGGCGGCAGCCGCCCCTTGCCGGTGCCGCCGGGCGGCACCGGCGCTTCGGCGCGCCCCGACTGCGCCGCGAGCCACGTATGCCATGTGGGCCACCACGAGCCGTCGCGCCGCTCGGCCTGCGCGGCCCATGCGTCGGCGTCCACCGAGCGCTGGCTGGCGCGCTGCAGGCCGATGCGGTGGCTGATGTGCAGGCCCGGGTCCGCGGGGCGCGGCGGGTTCACGACGCCCACGTTGTGGCCGCCCGTGGTGAGCACGAAGGTGACGTCGGCGCGGGCCAGGCGGTGAATCTTGTAGACCGATTTCCACGGCGACACATGATCGCGTTCGGTGGCCAGCACGAACATCGGCACGCGCAGGTCGGCCAGCGACACCGGCCGCCCATGCACCAGGTAGCGGCCCTCGGCCAGGTCGTTGTGCAGGTACAACCAGCGCAAGTACTCGCCATGCATGCGTGCCGGCATGCGCGTGGCGTCGGCGTTCCAGGCATGCAGGTCGTCCAGCGGCGTGGTGCGGCCCATCAGGTATTCGTGCACGAGGCGCGACCAGACCAGGTCCTTCGAGTTGATGAGCGCAAACGCGCCCGCCATCTGGCGGCCATCGAGCACGCCCTGCTCGGCCATGATGTCTTCGAGAAACGAGACCTGGCTGTCGTCGATGAACAGGCCCAGCTCGCCGGGCTCCTCGAAGTCGGTCTGCGCCGCCAGCAGCGTCACGCTCTTCAGCTGTTCGGCCTTGCCCTCGCCGGACAGCGCCGCCGCCGCAATGGCGGCCAGCGTGCCGCCCAGGCAATAGCCGGCGAGGTGCACGCGCCGCCCCGGCTGCGCGCGCTGCACCGCGGCCAGCGCGTCCAGCACGCCCAACTCCAGGTAATCGCTCATGCCGAGTTCGCGGTCCTCGGGTCCCGGGTTGCGCCACGACACCATGAACACCGTGTGCCCCTGCTCCACCAGGTAGCGCACCATCGAGTTGTGCGGCGACAGGTCGAGGATGTAGTACTTCATGATCCACGACGGGATCATCAGCACCGGCTCGTGCAGCACCTCGGCCGTGGCCGGGGCGTACTGGATCAGCTCGATCAGGTGATTGCGCCAAACCACCTTGCCGGGGGTGAGGGCCACCGCTTCGCCGGGCCGGAAGGCCTGCGCGCCGGGCGGCGGCCGGTCGACGGCCACCAGCATCGCCTCGCGCCACCAGTTGGCGGCGCCACGCCACAGGTTGGCGCCGGCCGTGCGCAGCGCCAGCTCCAGCACCTCCGGATTGGAGGCGACGCCGTTCGACGGCGACAGCATGTCCAGCCACTGGCGCGTCACGAACGCGGTCACCTGCTCGTGATGGGGGGCCACGCCCGGCACGCCGCTGGTGGCCTCGGCCCACCACGCCTGCCAATGCAGGAAGGCGCTGGCCAGCGCCGCAAAGGGCGGCTGGCGCCACTGCGAGGGCGCAAAGCGCTTGTCCCGCGCCAGCGCCTCGTGCAATGCCGCCTCGCCGTCACCCACCAGGGCCTGCAGGTCGAGCAGCCATTGCAGCAGCTCGCGCTGTGCGCCGGCCGCCAGCGCCAGGCGCTTGCCGGGCGATGCCATCAGGTGCAGCGCCCAGTCCTGGAAGCTCAGGGACAGCGCAGCCGGCGATATGCCGTGCGTGAGGCGCGCCACGGCGGTCTTCAGCGGCAGGTCGAGCGGATAGAAGGCGGGCGAAGCAGCGGAAGTCATCGCCCGTGATCGTGCTGCCTGTGCACCCGCGGCGGCTTGAGCACCGTCAAAAGCACCGCGGGCATGAGCGTTGCCGTGCTCGCTTGTCGCCCCCGCGCCCTTCACGCCATGGATCCGATCCGAGTGCCTGGCCTGCCCCTGCGCCGCTGCACCGGTGCGCTGCGCTCGATGCTCGACCGCATGCGTGGCCATGAGGCCATCGTGGCGGTGCGCGCTCCGGCACCGCCGGCCGTGGATGTGGACCTGACGCTGCTCGCACCGCCATCGGCCCCGCCATCCCCCGCTGCCCCGCCGGCACAGGACAACTGGCTGCGCACGCAGCCGGACGTGCGCTTTCGCCCGTGAGCCCCGCCCGCGTTCAGGGCTCGCCGGTGCGGTCGCGGTGCGAGGCCACGCAACCCTCCAACACCTCGGCCAGCTTGTCCAGCGGGCAGGGCTTGCGCAGCACGATCACGCCGGGCAGCTGGTGCTGCAAGGCCACCGGCTCGGCCTGGCCGGTCATCACCAGCACCTGCAGCTTGGGCCGGTGCCGCAGCGCGTCGCGCAGCAGCTCGGCACCGCTCATGCCGGGCATCGCATAGTCGGTGAGCAGCACCTCCAGCGGCCGGCCGCCGAGCACGATGGCCATGGCCTGCGCACCGCCGTGCGCCGGCACCGCCTCGTAGCCCAGCGTCTCCACCAGCGCCGTGGTGGCGGTGAGCACATCGGGGTCGTCGTCGACCACGAGCACGGCCGCCCGCGGCAGCGACGGTGGATGCGGCTCCTGCGCGGTGCCGCCGTGCGACACCGCCTGTGCCGGGCCGGTGCGCGGCAGCAGCAGCTCCACGCTGGTGCCCTGACCCGGCTGGCTGGCGATGCGCAGATTGCCGCCACAGTGTTGCGCCAGGCCCAAGGCTTGCGGCAAGCCCAGGCCGGTGCCCTGCCCCGGCCCCTTGGTGCTGAAGAAGGGTTCCAGACAGCGCGCCAGCGTGGCCTCGTCCATGCCGCTGCCGTTGTCGGTGACGCTCAGGCAGCCGTATTCGCCTTGCGGCAGGTCGTCGACGCGGGTCGCGGTGTCCGGGCCGATGCGCCAGGGCCGCGTGCGCACGCGCAGCAGCCCTTCCGCGCCCATCGCGTCGCGCGCATTGATCACCAGGTTCAGCAGCACCAGCTCGAGCTGCGTGGGGTCGGTCTGCACCGGGAACAGCCCGGGCGCCAGGTCGAACTCCAGCCTCGCCCGGTCCTGCAGCGTGTGCTCCAGCAGCCCCTGCATGCCGTGCACCAGCGCGTTCACGTCCACCGGCTGCAGTGCCAGCTCCTGGCGGCGCGCAAAGCTGAGCAGCTGGCGCACGAGGTTGGCGCCGCGCCGGCCGGCGTCGGCGGCCGACTGCAGCAGGGTCAGCAGGCGCGCGTCGGAGGTAATGCGCTTGCCCACGTCGAGGTAGCCCATGATCGCGGCCAGGATGTTGTTGAAGTCGTGCGCGACGCCGCCGGTGAGCTGCCCCACCGCCTCCAGCCGTTGGGCGCGCACCAGGCGCTGCGCCGCCTCCTTCTGCTCGGTGACGTCGCGCCCCACCGCATACACGCGCTGCTCGGCCGGCGCGCCCACCGCGCGCCACGACACCACGCGCCAGCCGCCGCTGGCATGGCGCAGGCGGGTCTCGAAGTCGATGGCGTTGTAGGTGCCCGGCAGCACCCGGCCAATCTCGGCCCAGGTGCGCTCGATGTCGTCCGGGTGCACGTAGCGGGTGAACGACTCGCCGATCGCGCTGTTCGCCGCCAGCCCCGTCACGCTCTCGAACGACGGGCTCACCGCCAGCAGCCGGCCGTCGCGGCCGAGCGAGATCAGAACGTCCAGCGACAGGTCGAACAGGCGCCGCAGCTCGCGCGATTGCGCCTCCAGCTGGCCGGTGAGCGTCTCGTTCAGGCGGTACAACTCGGGCAGCGTGAGCGGGCGGTCATGGATGTCGGTCACCGCGCCCACCCACCCGGCCACGCGGCCTGTGTCGTCCGTCAGCGGCGTGGCGCGCACGGCGCAGCGCCGGTAGCTGCCCGAAGGCGCGTGCCACAGGCGGCAGGTGGCGTGATACACGTCGCGCGTGTCCAGCGCGGCCTGCCACGCCTGCGTCAGCCCGTGCCGGTCTTCCGGATGCACCGCGTCCACCCAGCCGGCGCCCTGGCTCTGCGCAGCGCTCTGCCCGGTGTAGGCGTTCCAGGACGGCTGCTCCTCGACGAAACGGCCCTGCGGGTCGACGCTCCACACGATCGCCTCGGTCGCCTCCACGAGCGCACGGCAACGCGCCTCGCTGCGTCGCAGCTGGTCGATCGGCGCGCTCGGTTCGGAGGCTGTCATGGGCGGGTGCAGCGTCGGTTGGTCCTCCTCGGCAGTCGCCGTGCCCACCGGGCGTTCGCGGGTATGGCGATTGCCCTTGGCGCTGTGACCATGGACTGCACCGTGCTGTTGGGGGCGCAGCTGGCCCGGCTCGAATCGATCGCAGACGCATTGAGCTGTGCGTCTGCGGCAGCGCGCCCGCAGCTGTTGCGTGAATTGCTGGACCGCGGCGCACTCCATGTGCGGGTGCGCGAGCAGCTGCTGTTTCCGGTGCTGCGGCGCGCGCGCTGGAAAGGCGTGAACTCCGAGACGCTGAAGGTGCACGTGAGGCTGAAGCGCGCGCTGGCCGAGCTGATGGTCACGCCCGCCCAGTCCGACCGCTTCAACGACTTGCTGCACAAGTTTGCACAGGGGGTGGCGCTTCAGCTGGCCGAGGATGCGCGTGCCTTCGTGCCCGCGCTGCGGGCGGCCAGCGACATCGACGAACGGCGGGCGCTGTGCCGGGAGATCGAGCTGCTGCACGACAAGGAAACCACGCCGAGCGGTCCGCCCGCACCGGGCCTCGTCGAGGAGGCGGCGCTGGTGCTGCGCTCGCTGCCCGGCCTGGCGTCTTAAGCGGCGCCGAACGGCCCTTTGGCGAATCGCAAATTGCGCATTCGCCGCAGGCAGCGCACGCTACCGGCTTTGCCCCCGGGAAGCGGCACCGATGACCGACACCCTCGCCCTGAATGACTGGCTCGGCCGCATCGAGCAGCGCACCGACCACCTCACCGCCGCGCCGCTGCGCGGCTTCAACGCCACGCTGGACCGCGCCGAGCCCGAACCGCAGCCCGGCGACCCGCTGCCGCCGCTGGCGCACTGGCTGTACTTCCTGCCCCACGAGCCGCAGTCGCAGCTGGGCCCCGACGGCCATGCGCGGCGCGGCGGCTTCCTGCCGCCGGTGCCGCTGCCGCGCCGCATGTGGGCGGGGGGGCGCCTGCAGTTCCTGAAGCCGCTGCGCGTGGGCGACGAGGTGCAGCGCACCTCGCGCATTGCCGACATCAGCAGCAAGCACGGCAAGAGCGGCGCGCTGGTGTTCGTGCGCGTGCGCCATGAGATCGCCGACGCCGCGGGCGTGGCCCTCACCGAGGAGCACGACATCGTGTACCGCGAGGCACCGGCCCGCGGCGCGCCTGCCGCCGCGCCCGAGGCGGCTGCGGCCGACGCCGCCTTCGCGCGCACGATCACGCCCGATCCGGTGCTGCTGTTCCGCTACTCCGCCCTCACCTTCAACGGCCACCGCATCCACTACGACCGCAGCTACGTGACCGAGGTGGAGGGCTACCCCGGCCTCGTCGTGCACGGGCCGCTGATCGCCACCTTGCTGGTGGACCTGCTGCGTCGCCAGCAGCCGCAGCGCACGCTGGCCGCCTTCTCGTTCCGTGCGCTCGCGCCGCTGTTCGACAGCGCGCCGTTCGACGTGTGTGGCCGCATGGCCGGCGCGCGCGAGGCCGTGCTGTGGGCGCGCGGCCCGCAGGGCCAGATGGCCATGCAGGCCCAAGCCACGTTTGCCTGACCCAATGACCCAGAACCCCACCCCCGACCGTTATCAGGAGATCCGTGACGGCGTGCGCGCGTTGTGCCGCCAATTCCCGGACGACTACCACCGCCGCATCGACGAGGTGCGCGGCTACCCCGAGGCCTTCGTCGATGCGCTCACGCAGGCCGGCTGGCTGGCCGCGCTGATCCCCCAGGAGTACGGCGGCTCCGGTCTCGGCCTGGCCGAAGCCTCGGTGATCATGGAGGAGATCAACCGCAGCGGCGGCAACTCCGGCGCCTGCCACGGCCAGATGTACAACATGGGCACCTTGCTGCGCCATGGCTCGCAGGCGCAGAAGCGCGAGTACCTGCCGCGCATCGCCAGCGGCGAACTGCGCCTGCAGAGCATGGCCGTCACCGAGCCCACCACCGGCACCGACACCACCAAGATCAAGACCACCGCGGTGCGCCAGGGCGACCGCTACGTGGTCAACGGCCAGAAGGTGTGGATCTCGCGCGTGCAGCATTCGGACCTGATGATCCTGCTGGCGCGCACCACGCCGCTGCCCGAGGTCAAGCGCAAGAGCGAGGGCATGTCGATCTTCATCGTGGACCTGCGCGAGGCCATCGGCCACGGCCTGACGGTGCGGCCCATCCCCAACATGGTGAACCACGAGACCAACGAGCTGTTCTTCGAGAACCTCGAGATCCCCGCGGAGAACCTGATCGGCGAGGAAGGCAAGGGCTTCCGGTACATCCTGGACGGGCTCAACGCCGAGCGCACCCTGATCGCCGCCGAGTGCATCGGCGACGGCCGCTGGTTCATCGACCGCGTCACCGCCTACACGAAGGACCGCGTGGTGTTCGGCCGCCCCACCGCGCAGAACCAGGGCGTGCAGTTCCCGATCGCCGAGGCGCACATCGAGATCGAGGCCGCGGACCTGATGCGCTGGAAGGCCTGCGAGCTGTTCGATGCACACCAACCCTGCGGCACCGAGGCCAACATGGCCAAGTACCTGGCCGCCAAGGCCTCGTGGGAGGCGGCCAACGTGTGCCTGCAGATGCATGGCGGCTTCGGCTTTGCGGCGGAATACGACGTGGAGCGCAAGTTCCGCGAGACGCGGCTGTACCAGGTGGCGCCGATCTCCACCAACCTGATCCTCGCGCACGTTGCCGAGCACGTGCTCGGGCTGCCGAGGAGCTTCTGATGCGCGCGCTGCAAGGCATCACGGTGGTCACGCTGGAGCACGCGATCGCCGCACCGTTCTGCACCCGGCAGCTGGCCGACCTGGGCGCGCGCGTGATCAAGGTGGAGCGCCCGGGCAGCGGCGACTTCGCCCGCGCCTACGACGAGCGCGTGAAGGGCCTGGCTTCGCACTTCGTATGGACCAACCGCTCGAAGGAAAGCCTCACGCTCGACGTGAAGCACCCGCACGCCGCCGAGGTGCTGGCGCAGCTGGTGGCCCGCGCCGACGTGCTGGTGCAGAACCTGGCCCCCGGCGCTGCCGCGCGCCTGGGGCTGTCGTTCGAGGCGCTGCATGCGCAGCACCCGAAGCTGATCGTGTGCGACATCTCCGGCTACGGCAGCGACGGCCCTTATCGGGACAAGAAGGCCTACGACCTGCTGATCCAGAGCGAGAGCGGCTTCCTGTCGGTTACCGGCACGCCGCAGGAGCCGGTGAAGGCCGGCTGCTCCATCGCCGACATCGCCGCGGGCATGGCGGCCTACGGCAACATCCTGGCCGCACTGATCGAGCGCGGGCGCACCGGCCTGGGCAAGCGCATCGACGTGTCCATGCTGGAGAGCATGGCCGAGTGGATGAGCTACCCGCTGTACTACGCCTTCGACGGCGCCGCGCCGCCGCCGCGCGCCGGTGCGGCGCACGCCACCATCTACCCCTACGGCCCCTTCCCCACCGGCGACGGCAAAACCGTGATGCTGGGCCTGCAGAACGAGCGCGAATGGCGTGTGTTCTGCGCTCAGGTGCTGCAGCAGCCGGCGCTGGCCGAGGACGAGCGCTTTGCCACCAACAGCCGGCGCAGCCAGGCGCGTGGCGAGCTGCGCGCGATCATCGTGCAGGCCTTTGCCGCACTCAGCGCCGACGAGCTGATCGCACGGCTGGACGCGGCGCAGATCGCCAACGCGCATGTGAACGACATGCACGACCTGTGGCAACACCCGCAGCTGGCCGCGCGCGCGCGATGGACCGAGGTGGACACCGCCGCCGGCCCCGTGCCCGCGCTGTGGCCGCCGGGCCAGGCCGCGGGCGACGCGCGCATGGACGCCGTGCCCGCGCTCGGTCAGCACACCGACGCCATCCTGCGCGAGCTGGGCCTGCCGGACAGCCGCATCGCCGCGCTGCACGAGGCCGGCGCCGTCTGATCCACCGACTCACCGCAAGCGAACCGCAAGATGAACACCGCCATGCACCCGGGCCAGGCCCTGGCCGGCTTTGCCGCCACGCTGCACATCGCCGACATTCCCGCGCCGGTGCTGCGCCGCGCCGAAGACCTGTTCCTGGACTGGTTCGCCAGCGCCCTTGCCGGCAAAGGCGCACGGCCGGTGGAGACGATCGCGCGCTTTGCCGAGAGCATGGGCCCGGCCGACGGCGCCAGCGAGATCCTGATCCATCGCCGCCGCAGCAGCCCGCTGGTGGCCGCGATGGCCAATGCCGCTGCCTCCCACTACGCCGAGCAGGACGACGTGCACAACGGCTCGGTGTTCCATCCCGCCGCGGTGGTGATGCCGCCGGCGCTGGCCGTGGCCCAGGCCATCGGCGCCGACGGCCGCGCGCTGCTGCAGGCCCTGGTGGCAGGCTACGAGGTGGGCATCCGCGTGGGCGAGTTCCTGGGCCGCTCGCACTACCGCGTCTTCCACACCACCAGCACGGCCGGCACGCTGGCCGCCGCCGCCGCGGTGGGCCGCCTGCTCGAGCTCACGCCCGAGCAGATGCTGCATGCCTTCGGCTCGGCGGGCACGCAGTCGGGCGGCTTGTGGGAGTTTCTGCGCGACGCGGCGGACTCCAAGCAACTGCACACCGCCCATGCCGCCGCGGCCGGCCTCACCGCCGCCTACCTGGCGCGCGACGGGTTCACCGGGGCACGGCGCATCCTCGACGGCGCGCAGGGCCTGGCGGCCGGCATGTCGAGCGACGCCGATCCCGCGCGCCTGACCGATGGCCTGGGCACACGCTGGGCCACCGCCGAAACCTCGTTCAAGTGGCACGCCTCCTGCCGCCACACCCATCCCGCAGCCGACGCGCTGCTGCAGGTGATGCAGCAACACGACCTGCGGCCGGCGCAGATTGCCGAGGTGGTGACACAGGTGCACCAGGGCGCGCTCGACGTGCTGGGACCGGTGCTCGATCCGCAGACCGTGCACCAGGCCAAGTTCTCGATGGGCACGGTGCTGGCGCTGGCCGCGCGCTTCGGCCAGGCCGGCCTCACGGAATTCGAGCTGCACTGGCACGACCCCGAGACCATCGCGCTGCGCGAGCGTGTGCGCATGCAGCTCGACCCCGAGGTGGACGACGTCTACCCGGCACGCTGGATCGGCAAGGTGAGCGTGCTCGCCACCGACGGCCGCAGCCTGCACGGCCGCGTCGACGAGCCCAAGGGCGACCCGGGCAACACGCTCAGCCGTGAGCAACTGGCGCTGAAGGCGCAGCGCCTGGCGGCGTTCGCGGGCGGCGCGAGTGAACGCGAGATGCGCGCCGTGACCGAGCGCGCGTGGCGTTTGGCGGACGCGCCCCAGGTGCAAACCTGGCTCCCAGCGGAAGGGTCGTGATGAGATGATCGCCGCCATGCCCACCCTGCGCCGCCTGCTGCCCCACCCTGTGTTGACGCTGGCGCTGCTGGCAATTGGGCGGCCGGCCGACGCGCAAGCGCCGGCCGACGACGTGAAGGTGCGCGTGGATCGCCGCGGCGATCTCGTGGTGGTGGACGTGGAGGCGGTGGTGGCCGTGCCGCCTCAAGTGGCCTGGGCGGTGCTCACCGACTACGACCACATGGGTTCGTTCGTCTCCAACCTGCCGCGCAGCGCGGTGGTCAAGCGCGACGGTAATGTGCTGGAGGTGGACCAGCTCACCGAGAGCCACGTCGGGCCGTTCCACTTCAAGCTCGCCTCGCTGCGGCGCATCGAGCTGCAGCCTCCCACCGAGATCCGCGCCACGCTGATCAGCGGTGACTTCAAGAGCTATGCCTACACCACCCACGTGCGCACGGCGCCGGACGGCCAGGTGCTGGTGGTGAACCACGGCGAGTACATCCCCAACGCGTGGATGCCTCCGTTGATCGGCCCCACGGTGATCGCCAACCAGACCCGGCGCACCTACGAGCAGCTGCTGGCGGAGATGCGCCGGCGCGCGATAGCCGAGGTGCGCTAGCACCACATCGCAACCGGTTACACCTTCCTTCGGTCTGGGGGTGGGCCGCTTCCACCCCGCTACGCAAAATCGCGCGCGCTGCTCTCCCCGGGGGGCAGTGATAACAACGCGAGGGAGCGTATGCACGAGATCGACGATTTCGCCGGCAGCATTGCCGTGCCTGGCCTGGGCGACCTGCTCGGCCAGCTGGCGGCCCCGCTGCTGCAGCAGCAACGGCTACTGCAGGTGGACACCGCACTGCCCGGCGCCAGCTTCGTGGCCGAGCAGGCCCGCGTGCACGAGGCGGTGAACGAGCCCTTCGAGATCGACCTCACGGTGCTGGCCACCAGTGCCTTCTTCGATCTGCACGCGCTGCTCGGCGAGCAGATCACGCTGCGCCTGCTGCAGCCCGACGGCAGCTACCGCCCGTGGCACGGCTACGTGCTGCAGGCCTCCCAGCTCGGCGCCGACGGCGGGCTGGCGCGCTACCGCCTGGTGATGCGCCCGTGGCTGAGCCTGCTGGCGCACCGCGAGGACTGCTTCGTCTACCAGGATCGCAGCGCCTTGCAGATCGTGGAGGATGTATTCCGCGACTACCCGCAGGCCCATTGGCGTACCGAGGTGAGCGAGACGCTGCGCCAGCGCAGCCTGTGCATCCAGTACCGCGAAAGCGATCTCGCGTTCGTCAGCCGCCTGCTCGCGGAGGAAGGCCTCAGCTACCACGTGGAGCATTTGAGCGGCGACACGGCCGCCGCCGCCGACCAGCGCGGCCAGGCACGCCACTGCCTGGTGATCACCGACCGCTTCGCCACCCGCGCCGATGCCGGCAGCCTGCGCTTTGCCGCGCCGCGCGACAGCGCCAGCCGGCTCGACGCCGGCCGCGTGGACACGCTCACCCGCTTTGCCGCGCGGCGCGCCGTCACCCCCAATGCCGCCACCCGCGCCGCATGGGACTACCAGCGCGTGGCCGGCGTGGCCGGCCAGGACAGCGGCGACCCCGGCGCCCACCTGCCGCCGCTGGAACACTACGACGGCGCCGGCGCCTACCGCTACGAAGACGGCGCGCACGCCGCGCGCGCAGCCACGCTGGCGCTGGGCGCGCACAGCCAGCACGCACTGCGTTTCGACGCCGAAGGCAGCGTGCGCAGCCTGGCCGCCGGCCAGAACTTCACGCTGCTGGAACACCCCGGCCTGAACGGCAGCTACACCGCGCTCGCATTGCAGCTGCAGGCCGTGAACAACCTGGGCGCACAGGCCGCCCACCTGATGCAGCGCGGCGCGCTCGACAAGGGCCAATGCCAGCTGCGTCTGCAAGCGCAACCCGCGAACGTGCCGGTGCTGCCCGCGTTCCTGCGCCGCCCCACGGCCCCCGGCGCGCAAAG